>NZ_JBHWJI010000007.1:0-224274 GCF_042731515.1 Streptomyces sp. NPDC059850 | reverse complement strand
GCCCGGTTACATTCCGAACCCGGAAGCTAAGCCTTTCAGCGCCGATGGTACTGCAGGGGGGACCCTGTGGGAGAGTAGGACGCCGCCGAACAATCATTGGAAAAGGCCCTGTTGGGAGCTTCAAGCTCCCAACAGGGCCTTTTTCGTATATGTCACTACCTCCCCGGTGAGGGGCCCCGCCGTCACTACCGGTAGAGTCATGGGGCATCATCGGCTGATTCCCTCACAGGAGGCCCCCGGGTGGAGGTTCAGGAGACACGGGTCCAGACGGATCGTGTACTCACCATCCCGAACATCCTCAGCACCGCTCGCCTCTTCGGCGTACCGCTTTTCCTGTGGCTGATCCTGAGGCCCGAGTTCGGCGGGCCCAACAGTGACCTGTGGGCGCTGCTGGTGCTGTTGCTCAGCGGGGTGAGCGACTACCTGGACGGCATGCTGGCACGCCGCTGGAACCAGATCAGCAGCCTCGGCCGCCTCCTGGACCCCGCCGCCGACCGGCTCTACATTCTGTCCACGCTCATCGGCCTCACCTGGCGGGACATCCTCCCGCTCTGGCTGCCCATCGTTCTCCTCGGCCGCGAGGTGCTGCTCGTCGCGATGGTGTGGATCCTGCGGCGGCACGGCTATCCGCCGCCCCAGGTGAACTTCCTCGGCAAGGCGGCGACGTTCAACCTCATGTACGCCTTCCCCTTGCTCCTTCTGAGTGATGGAAGCGGTCCGCTTCACACGACCGCCGCTATTTTCGGATGGGCGTTCGCCGGATGGGGTACAACACTCTATTGGTGGGCAGGAGTCCTCTACGTGGTTCAGGTCCGCCGGCTGGTGAAGGCGGACGCCGCGGCCGACTGAGTTCGCCGTCGTGGGCAACCCAGCACCGGGTGCCCGTAGCGATTTCTTGGGCCATCGGGCGTGCGCGGTCGGCATGACCGTCGTCTCTTTCGAGGAGGACGCTTCCGACATGAAGGCCGTCGTAATGGCAGGGGGCGAGGGAACTCGTCTGCGCCCGATGACCGCGACCATGCCCAAACCGCTGCTGCCCGTGGCCAACAGGCCGATCATGGAGCATGTGCTGCGGCTGCTCAAGCGGCATGGCCTGTCCGAGACCGTGGTGACCGTGCAGTTCCTCGCGTCTCTGGTCAAGAACTACTTCGGGGACGGCGAGGAGCTCGGCATGGAGCTGACCTACGCCAACGAGGAGAAGCCGCTCGGCACCGCGGGCAGCGTCAAGAACGCGGAAGAGGCGCTCAAGGACGATGCCTTTCTGGTGATCTCGGGTGATGCCCTGACCGATTTCGACCTCACCGAGCTGATCAATTTTCATAAGGAAAAGGGCGCGCTGGTCACGGTCTGCCTGACCCGCGTCCCCAATCCGCTTGAATTTGGAATCACCATCGTCGACGAGGCGGGCCAGGTCGAGCGCTTCCTCGAAAAGCCCACCTGGGGTCAGGTCTTCTCGGACACGGTCAACACCGGCATCTATGTCATGGAGCCCGAAGTCTTCGACTACGTCGAGCCGGATGTTCCCGTCGACTGGTCCGGAGATGTCTTCCCGCAGCTCATGAAGGAGGGCAAGCCCATCTTCGGCTATATCGCCGAGGGCTACTGGGAGGACGTCGGTACCCATGAGAGCTATGTGAAGGCCCAGGCCGACGTCCTGGAGGGGAAGGTCGACGTCGAACTCGACGGTTTCGAGATCTCGCCCGGAGTCTGGGTCGCCGAAGGCGCGGAGGTGCATCCCGAGTCCGTGCTCCGCGGCCCGCTCTACATCGGTGACTACGCCAAGGTGGAAGCCGGTGCCGAGATCCGGGAGCACACCGTCGTCGGCTCCAACGTCGTCGTGAAGACCGGTGCCTTCCTGCACAAGGCCGTCGTCCACGACAACGTCTATGTGGGTCAGCAGAGCAATCTGCGCGGCTGTGTGATCGGCAAGAACACCGACATCATGCGTGCCTCCCGTATCGAGGACGGCGCGGTGATCGGCGATGAGTGCCTGATCGGCGAGGAATCGATCGTCCAGGGGAACGTGCGGGTCTATCCGTTCAAGACCATCGAGGCGGGCGCGTTCGTCAACACCTCGGTCATCTGGGAGTCCCGGGGACAGGCCCATCTCTTCGGGGCCCGGGGCGTATCCGGGATCCTCAATGTGGAGATCACCCCCGAGCTGGCGGTGCGGCTGGCCGGTGCGTATGCCACGACCCTCAAGAAGGGCTCGACGGTCACCACGGCCCGCGACCACTCCCGTGGCGCCCGCGCCCTGAAGCGGGCCATGATCTCCGCCCTGCAGACCAGCGCCATCGACGTGCGGGACCTGGAGAACGTGCCGCTGCCGGTGGCCCGCCAGCAGACGGCCCGGGGCAGCGCGGGCGGCATCATGATCCGTACGTCCCCCGGCGTCCCCGACTCCGTGGACATCATGTTCTTCGACGAGCGCGGCGCCGACCTGTCCGCGGGCGGTCAGCGCAAGCTGGACCGGGTGTACGCGCGCCAGGAGTACCGCCGGGCGTTCCCCGGCGAGATCGGCGACCTGAGCTTCCCGTCGAGCGTCTTCGACTCGTACACCGGCTCCCTGCTGCGGGCCCAGGACGTCAGCGGGATCGCCGAGTCCGGTCTCAAGGTCGTGGTGGACGCGGCGAACGGCAGCTCCGGGCTCGTCCTCCCCAGCCTGCTGGGGCGGCTCGGGGTGGACGCGCTGACGATCAACCCGGGGCTGAACGAGTCGCGCCCCACCGAGACCGCCGACGGCCGCCGCTCCGGGCTCGCCCGGCTCGGCGAGATCGTCGCGTCGGCCCGCGCGGCCTTCGGCGTCCGCTTCGACCCCGTCGGCGAGCGGTTCTCCCTCGTGGACGAGCGCGGCCGCATCGTGGAGGACGACCGGGCGCTGCTGGTGATGCTGGACCTGGTGGCCGCGGAGCGGCGCAGCGGGCGGGTGGCGCTGCCGGTGACCACGACCCGGATCGCCGAGCAGGTCGCGGCGTACCACGGCACCCAGGTGGAGTGGACGACGACCGCGGCGGACGACTTGACCCGGGTCGCCCGGTCCGAGACGACGATCTTCGGCGGCGACGGCCGCGGTGGCTTCATCATCCCCGAGTTCAGCAGCGTCTTCGACGGTACGGCCGCCTTCGTCCGGCTCATCGGACTGGTGGCGCGCACCCAGCTGACGCTCAGCCAGATCGACGCGCGGATTCCGCGGGCCCATGTGCAGAAGCGCGACCTGGCCACCCCCTGGGCGGTCAAGGGCCTGGTCATGCGGCATGTGGTGGAGGCCGCCGGGGACCGGTCCGTGGACACCACCGACGGAGTGCGGGTGGTGGAGGCCGACGGCCGCTGGGTGATGGTGCTGCCCGACCCGGCCGAGGCCGTCACCCACCTGTGGGCGGAGGGCCCGGACGACGCGTCCGCGCAGGCGCTGCTCGACGAGTGGGCCGGTGTCGTGGACAGCGCGGGGCGCTGATCCTGGGGTCTTCCGGCGGCTCTTGAACCCGTTTGAACACGTTGGGGCGCCGCCTCCCCGGCCCGGATCCGGCACGCCGGTGGGGCCATTGGGAGACGGCGCCGCCGACGTGCGACGATGTGCGGCATGTCGCAGCAGCCCCCCGTTCGGAGCACAGCAACACCG
Organism: Streptomyces sp. NPDC059850; assembly: GCF_042731515.1. NCBI lineage: Bacteria > Bacillati > Actinomycetota > Actinomycetes > Kitasatosporales > Streptomycetaceae > Streptomyces > Streptomyces sp. NPDC059850. Next base: position 220,655 of record NZ_JBHWJI010000007.1, on the reverse strand, counting down.
AGCCCGCGTCCGCGTCCCGACGCGTCCATGTCGCTGCTGACCAATGTGATGGACCACAGCCTCGACGACGGCTACGCCGAGGCGGCCGCGCGGCGTGGCGAGACCGGCAGGTCCCGCCTGCCGCGCACCCTGCGCGGCCGGTTGACGATGGCCCTGGGCCTGGTGATGGTGGCGGTCGTGGTCACCATCGGGGCCGCCGAGGCCCGGATATCGGCACCGACGCTGGCCAAGGAGCGAAGCGAACTCATCGACCGCATCGAGTCGGGGAACGCGAAGGCGGACGGGCTCGCCAAGGGCGTGGACCAGCTCCGCGGCGATGTGGGGGAGAAGCAGCGGCAGGCGCTGCAGAAGCACGGGGGAGCCAAGGGCGATCTGGTGGCGCTGCTCTCGGGGGCGACCGCGGTGTCCGGTCCCGGCGTCAAGCTGACGGTCGACGACGCCAAGGAGTCCACGTCGGGGAGCGGCGGCGGCCCCCGGGAGAGCAACGACTTCTCCGATACGGGGCGGGTACGCGACCACGACATGCAGCGTGTCGTCAACGGCCTGTGGGAGTCCGGCGCGGAGGCCGTCGCGATCAACGGACAGCGGCTGACGGCGCTCTCGGCGATCAGGGCCGCGGGAGACGCCATACTGGTCGACAACAAGCCGCTGGCGCCGCCGTACACCGTGCTCGCGGTGGGGGACGGGCAGCGGCTGAGCACCGCTTTCCAGGACAGTGCCGATGGGCAGTACCTGCATGTGCTGCAGGAGAACTACGACATCCGCACGAGCATTACCGCCCAGGACACGGTCCGGCTTCCGGCCGCGCCGAGCCTGATCGTACGCAGCGCAGAACCCATAACCGGCGGCGCCGGTAAGGGTGGCACCGAAACAGGGAAGGGCACATCGTGATCGCCGTATTGGGCCTCATCGTGGGAGTCGTGGTCGGACTGGTGGTCCGACCCGTGGTGCCGACGGTGGTCGAGCCCTATCTGCCGATCGCCGTCGTGGCGGCGCTCGACGCCGTGTTCGGTGGCTTCCGGGCGATGCTGGACGGGATCTTCGACGACAAGGTCTTCGTCGTCTCGTTCCTGTCCAACGTGGTGGTGGCCGCGCTCATCGTCTTCCTCGGTGACAAGCTCGGCGTCGGCGCCCAGCTGTCCACCGGGGTCGTGGTCGTCCTCGGTATCCGCATCTTCTCCAACGCTGCCGCGATCCGTCGGCATGTGTTCCGGGCGTGAGGCCGATGACGACTGACGACACCCCCGAGAAGCCGGAGCGAGCCGGGACGTCTGGGCAGCCCCAGAACCCGCCTCAGCAGGCCGAGCAGCCTGAGCCGCCGCGCGAGCCGGAGCGGCCTGAGCAGGCCGAGAAGGGCCAGTCGGCCGCGTCGGCCGAGGAGCGGGACACGGCGGAGACGCCGCGTGACTCCGAGCGGCCCGGCGCTTCGGCGCAGCGGAGCGAACCAGAGCGGCCTGCCGCGCCTGAGCAGCCCGGCGGGTCCCCGGATGGCCCGGAGACCGAGCGGCCCCAGCGGCCGGAGGCGGCGGAGAAGTCCCCGTCAGCCGACGCGCGCGAAGAGCGGGCGACGGCGGAGAGCCCGCGAGACTCCGGGCGGCCCGGCGCTTCGGCGCGGCCGAGCGGCCCCGAGCAGTCCGCGAAGCCGCGGACGCAGGCATCGCCCGAGCGCCCGGCTGCGTCCGAGCGGCCGGGTGATGAGGTGCAGGGGAGCGCACCCGAGCGGTCTGGAGCGCCTGGACGGTCCGTTGGCCCGCAGCAGCAGGGTGGACCCGAGCAGTCCGCGAAGCCGAAACAGCAAGGCGCACCCCAGCGACCCGGTGCGTCCGAGCGGTCCGGCGATTCGGCGCGGCCGAGCGGCTCCGAGACGCCTGGCGCGTCCGGGCAGCCCGCGAAGCCGGGACAGCAGGGTGCGTCTGAGCGGGCTGGTAGGCCGCAGCCGCAGGGCGGGGTGGCGGGACCGTCGGGGCCCAAGCCGCCGGAGAAGCGCGCGGAGGCGGGCGGGAAGCCCGAGCAGCCCGAGGCGGACGAGAAGCGCAAGGCAGCCCCGTTGCAGCCCCCGGCGCCCCAGGCGGCGCGCCCCGGGGCGGGTGGGCCGGGCGGCCCCCGGCCCGGCCTCAGGGCGCCGCTGCCGCAGAACGCTCCGCCCCGCGGTCCGGGGCCCCAGGGCCAGAGTCCCAAGGGCGCACCGCCCCGGGGCTCGGGGTCCGGGGGGCAGGCACCCCAGAGTCAGCCCCCCAAGGGGGCACCGCGCCAGGGCCCGGTGCCCCAGGGCCCGGCATCCCGGGGCGCACCGCCCCGGGGTCCGGTTCCTCGGGGGCAGGCACCCCGGGGCCAAGGACCCCAGGGCGTACCGCCTCGGGGGCCGGGCGCTGGCGGTCATCCCTCCGGGCCGGTGCCCAACGGGCGGCGTCCGGCCGAGGGCGGGCCGCCCGCCGGGTACGTGCCCGGCGGCGGGAAGCCCGGGGGCACGGAGGAAGAGGCGCTGACCGGTCGGCAGCGCCTGCTGAAGGGCGTATGGCCGCCCCGGGTGACCCGGGCGCAGCTGATCGTCGCCGTGCTGCTGTTCGGGCTGGGGCTTGGCCTGGCCATCCAGGTGCGCTCGACCAACGAGAACAGCGTGCTGCGCGGGGCCCGCCAGGAGGACCTGGTGCGGATCCTGGACGAGCTGGACGCGCGTACCCAGCGGCTGCAGGACGAGAAGCGCCGCCTGGAGAATCAGCGCACCGAGCTGGAGAACAGCTCGGACCAGGCCGAGGAGGCCCGTAAGCAGACGCTCCAGAAGGAGCAGCAGCTGGGCGTGCTCGCGGGCACGGTCGGCGCGCAGGGGCCGGGGATCACGATCACCATCGACGACTCCCGGGGCTCCGTGGAGGCCGACATGCTGCTCGACACGGTGCAGGAGCTGCGCGCGGCGGGCGCCGAGGCGATCCAGATCGGCTCCGTACGGGTGGTCGCCAACTCCTACTTCTCGGACGAGGGCGGATCGGTCGCGATCGATGGACGGAAAGTGACGCAGCCGTACGTCGTGAAGGTGATCGGCAAGCCGGAGGATCTGGAGCCGGCGCTGAACATTCCGGGCGGAGTGGTGCAGAGTCTGGAGAAGGAGCAGGCCACCGTGTCCGTCCAGCGGGAGAAGAAGATCGTTGTGGACGCCTTGCGGTCAGGGAAGCGCCCTGACTACGCTCGGTCGTCATCACGGTGAGGCGGTTCGATATGAGGGTCTCTCGGCGAGACCATGTGGATGCGGGGGGTCGACGCACCAGAAGAGTCGCGCGTGATGGAAACTGTCTGGTGGTCACGGACGTTGTGAGGATGTCCGGACCGTCTGCTGGTGTGTGCATCGAGGGTTTGTCCTGCCCCACGGGCGGGTCTGTTTCAGTCAAGGGGAATCGCCCGTGAAGTTGTTCGGGAAGTTGTTCGGGAAGAGTGCACGCCAGGATGGCGGGAGCGGCACCGCCCGCCACCGCGCACGGCGTGCTGCGGACGAGAGCGGAGGGGGGAGCGAGGAGCGCCCGCTGTTCCGGGATCAGATCGGCGGCCAGGGCGGTGACATTTCGGGCGGCCAGGGCGCGTCTTCTGTTGACCCCTCGGCGGCCGGGCGCATAGGTTTCGAGGACCCATCGGCCTCGCGGAGTGGTGGAGGTCCCGGAGTGCCTGTTTGTACGAGGTGCGGGCATCGGAACGCGGAGGACAGCCGGTTCTGCTCCAACTGCGGCGCGCCGCTGCGGGGCCAGGCGCCCTCGGAGCGTGCCTCGGAGACCACCTCCACGATCTCCATCTCCGGCATCGAGGCGTATGACTCCGAGGTGACCGGGCAGACGCCGCTGCCGTCGCTCAGCCCGGAGGCCCAGGCCGCCGTGGAGGCGCTGCCGCTGGGCTCGGCGCTGCTGGTGGTCCGCCGAGGGCCGAACTCGGGCAGTCGCTTCCTGCTGGACAGCGATCTGACCACGGCCGGCCGCCACCCGCAGAGCGACATCTTCCTGGATGACGTGACGGTCTCCCGCCGCCATGTGGAGTTCCGGCGCGGCCAGGACGGCAGCTTCACGGTCTCCGATGTCGGCAGCCTCAACGGGACGTACGTCAACCGGGAGCAGATCGACGCGCCGGTGGTCCTGACCAGCGGCGACGAGGTGCAGATCGGTAAGTACCGGCTGGTCTTCTACCCGAGCCAGCGGGGCGTCGGCATCTGACCCGTCAGGGGAGGTCCGTCCATGCTTCAGACACCGTCGGGCGGTGCCGGTACCGGCACCGCCCCCGCGGGCGGTCCGGGCGGTCCGGGCAGCCGGTCAATGAGCATCGGCGCCGTGCTGAATCTGCTGCGGGACGAGTTCCCCGAGGTCACCATCTCCAAGATCCGCTTCTTGGAGGCCGAAGGGCTGGTGGAGCCGCGGCGTACGCCGTCGGGCTACCGCAAGTTCAGTCAGGAGGATGTGGAGCGGCTCGCTCTCATCCTCCGCATGCAGCGTGACCACTACCTGCCACTCAAGGTCATCCGGGAGCACCTGGAGGCCCTGGAGCGGGGTGAGCGGCCGCAGCTTCCTGCCGTTTCGCCGGGAGCGCGGCCGCGTGAGCTGCTGGAGCCGGGGGGCGGTCAGGGGGCCGTGGCGCCCCCTGAAGGCCCCACGGTGGCCCGGCTGGGCCGGGCCGAGCTGCTGGCATCCGCCGAGGTCAGCGAGGCAGAGCTGGCCGACTGGGAGTCGTACGGCCTGATCGCGCACGGCGGGGACGGCGGCTATGACGTCGAGGCGGTGACGGTCGCCCGGTTGCTCGCCGAGCTGGGCCGCTTCGGCCTCGAACCACGTCATTTGCGGATCATGAAAGCGGCCGCCGAGCGCGAGGCCGGGCTGGTCGAGCAGGTGGTCGCACCGCTGCGGCTGCACCGGAATCCGCAGACCAGAGCGCATGCGGAGGCCAGTGCGCGGGAGCTGGCGACGCTCTCCGTCCGGCTGCACGCGGCCCTGGTCCAGTCGGCGCTGCGGGCCGCCGCCCACTGACCGATCCGGCCCCGACTATCCAAACCGGCCGGGCACGTCCTAGGGTTGCTGTGTGAACGAGCTCGACGTCGTGGGTGTCCGGGTGGAAATGCCCTCCAACCAACCGATCGTGCTCCTGCGTGAAGTGGGAGGCGATCGCTACCTCCCTATCTGGATCGGACCAGGGGAGGCGACCGCGATCGCCTTCGCACAGCAGGGCATGGCTCCGGCACGCCCGCTGACCCACGACCTTTTCAAAGACGTACTCGAAGCGGTCGGCCAGACGCTCACGGAGGTCCGGATCACGGACCTGCGGGAGGGGGTCTTCTACGCCGAGCTGGTCTTCGCCAGCGGTGTCGAGGTCAGCGCGCGGCCGTCCGACGCCATAGCGCTCGCGCTGCGCACCGGGACGCCGATCTACGGCAGCGACGGCGTGCTCGACGACGCCGGTATCGCCATCCCGGACGAGCAGGAGGACGAGGTGGAGAAGTTCCGCGAGTTCCTCGACCAGATCTCGCCCGAGGACTTCGGAAGCAGCAGCCAGTGACGCGGTCTGCCGGTCCTCGCTAGCGCATTCGAGTAGCCTTTCCCGGACGAGGGACACGGGAAACCACTCTCAGGGTGATTATCACTCGGCGTGCCGAGTGTGGCGATCGTTGACGCACCCCGGGTGACTGCCTACCTTCGAGAAGGCAGGTCGAGGACGGAGGTCGGCGTGAGAAGCACCGGCGACGGCACGGCAGCCGGCGGTCCGTATGCGCTCCAGGGGGGCGCACCGGCCGATCCGGTACTGAAGGCTCGGGTCGCACCACAGCCCACGGCACCACGCGAGCCCGCCGCGGGGGGTACGGAGACGGTCGGCTACCGCGGGCCCACCGCGTGTGCGGCCGCGGGCATCACCTACCGCCAGCTGGACTACTGGGCGCGCACCGGCCTGGTGGAGCCCAGCGTGCGGCCCGCGTACGGGTCGGGCAGCCAGCGGCTGTACAACTTCCGGGACGTGGTCGTCCTCAAGATCGTGAAGCGGCTGCTGGACACCGGTGTGTCCCTGCAGAACATCCGCGCCGCCGTCCAGCACCTGCGCACCCGGGGCCTGGACGATCTGGCCCAGATGACGCTGATGAGCGACGGCGCGACGGTGTACGAGTGCACCTCGCCGGACGAGGTCGTGGACCTCCTCCAGGGCGGCCAGGGCGTTTTCGGGATCGCCGTGGGCGTGGTCTGGCGGGACGTGGAGAGCGCGCTGTCCCAGCTGCACGGCGAGCGGGTGGACACCGGCGAGACGCTGGTCGGCCACAACCCCGCCGACGAACTCGCCCGGCGCCGCAACCGGGCGGGCTGAGAGCGCTCCCACCCCGCGCCGGGCGCCGATTGTCAGTGGCGTGCGGCAGCATCGGACATGTGAGGGGTGCGCCGACGATTCTCCATCTGGACATGGATGCCTTCTACGCTTCGGCGGAGCAGGCATCCAAGCCCAGCCTGCGCGGAAAACCGGTGATCGTGGGGGGCCTCGGGCCGCGCGGGGTGGTGTCCACGGCGTCGTACGAGGCCCGGGTGTTCGGGGTGCACTCGGCCATGGCGATGGCGCAGGCCCGCAGGCTCTGTCCGAACGCGGCGTATCTGACCCCCCGCTTCTCCCTCTACCGGCAGGTCAGCGACCAGGTCATGGGGCTGCTGCGGGAGCTGTCGCCGCTGGTGGAGCCGCTGAGCCTGGACGAGGCCTTCGTGGACCTGGAGGCGGGCGGCACCGAGGCCCGGGTGGAGGCGGCGCGGGCCGTGGGGGAGCGGCTGCGGGCCGATATCCGGGCCGTGACCGGGCTGACCGGCTCGGTGGGGCTGGCGGGCTCCAAGATGCTCGCCAAGATCGCCTCCGAGCAGGCCAAGCCGGACGGTATGGCGGTCATCGAGCCCGGCACCGAGCGGGAGCTGCTGGACCCGATGCCGGTGCGCACCCTGCCGGGCGTCGGCCCGGCCACCGCGGAGGCGCTGCGCCGGGGCGGTATCCACACCGTCGCCGAGACGCGGGAGGCGGGCGAGGCGGAGCTGGTCCGGCTGCTGGGCCGGGCCCACGGCACATCGCTGTACCTGATGGCCAGCGGGCGGGACGAGCGGCCGGTGGTCGCCGAGCGGGACGCCAAGTCCATCTCGGTGGAGGACACGTTCGACGTCGACCTGACCGACCGCACCCGGGTGCAGCTGGAGGTGGCGCGGCTGGCCGACCGCTGTGTGCGGCGGCTGCGGGAGGCGGGCCGTTCGGGCCGTACGGTCGTGATCAAGGTCCGGCGGTACGACTTCTCGACGCTGACCCGTTCGGAGACCCTGCGCGGGCCCACCGACGACCCGGGCGTGGTCAAGGAGGCCGCGGCGCGGCTGATCGACGGCGTGGACACCACGGCGGGGGTGCGGCTGCTGGGGGTGGGCGTATCGGGGCTCGCGGACTACACGCAGGAGGATCTGTTCGCCCAGGCCGCGCAGGCCGCCCACGAGGCCCAGGCCGCGCAGGCCGCCCACGAGGCCCGGGCCGCGCAGGCCGCGCAGGCCGCTCACGACGCCGTGGAGGCCCTGGGGAGGCCTCCCGGCTCCGAGGCGCCGGAGCCGGAGAGCCCAGGCGTCTCAGAGCCCGCTGAGGCCGCCGAGAGGCCTCGGGCCTGGCTGCCGGGGGCCGATGTGCGGCACACCGAGTTCGGGGCGGGCTGGGTGCAGGGGAGCGGGGTGGGGCGGGTGACCATACGGTTCGAGCTGCCCTGGTCGGGGCCCGGCCGGGTGCGTACGTTCGCGGTGGACGACCCGGAGCTGGAGCCGGGCGAGCCGCTGCCGCTGGTGCGGCCCCCGGAAGCGGCGGAGGCGTCGGCCGGAGTGCCGGGTGGGCCCGGCGGGGCCAGGGCCGGGGTCAGCCGGTGACGTCCAGGCCGTAATGGTGGTACAGCTGCAGCTCCTGCTCCGGGGAGAGGTGGCGGCCGACGCCGAGGTCCGGGGCGTCCTTGATCAGCGCCCGGTCGTACGGCACCCGCAGCGCGTCGCCGACGACCTCGCTCGGTTCGAGCGGTACGAAGACGTCCCGGCTGAACAGGCCGGTGCGTACCGCCGCCCACTCGGGCTCGCCGGTCGCGTCGTCGAGGTAGACCTCGTCCACGGTGCCGATCTTGGCGCCCTCGCGGTCGAATGCCTTGCGGCCGATCAGGGTCCGCGGGTCGATGTCCGTCTGCACGCTCTCTCCCACAGGTGACGACGATCAGGTGGCGGTGATCCAGTGATACCTACCAAAAGCCACATCCCCGTACGCGGCCACTCGAGCATCCGCGAGCACCTGGCGACCAACCCCTCCCGCCCGTAGACGCGCTGGTACGCTGGCTGTGGCTGCAGACCCCGTGCGGGAGAGTCCTCCGACAATGGTGTCGGGGGCGCCGAAGGAGCAAATCCTCCCCGGAATCTCTCAGGCACACGTACCGCGCGGGTGAGGTCACTCTGGAAAGCAGGGTGGGCCACGGGGAGCACAGCTCCGGAACCCCTCCTCACCGACGGTGAAAGCCGGTCAGGCCACACGCGGACCGGTGAAGCTCTCAGGTTGAGATGACAGAGGGGGAGGCCGTCCGGGCACCCGCGCCGCGGTGCCCCTCGCCGGTCGTGCTGACCAGGAGGCCCCCGCTGATGACCACCCACCGCATCTCGCTCGCCGATCTGGAGCGCGGTACTCCATTCGAGCAGCGGCATATCGGCCCCGACGCCGGAGCGCAGGCCAAGATGCTCGCCCAGGTCGGGTTCGGTTCCCTCGACGAGCTGACCGCCGCCGCCGTACCCGAGGTCATAAAGAGCGCCGAGGCGCTGCGGCTGCCGCCCGCTCGCAGCGAGGCGGAGGTCCTCGCCGAGCTGCGCGCGCTCGCCGACCGCAACCAGGTGCTGCCGTCCATGATCGGACTCGGCTACTACGGCACCTTCACCCCGCCGGTGATCCTGCGCAACGTCATGGAGAACCCCGCCTGGTACACGGCCTACACCCCGTACCAGCCGGAGATCTCCCAGGGCCGTCTGGAGGCGCTGCTCAACTTCCAGACCGTCGTCGCCGATCTGACCGGCCTGGACACCGCCGGTTCCTCGCTGCTGGACGAGGCCACGGCCGCCGCCGAGGCCATGGCGCTGTCGCGGCGCGTCGGCAAGGTCAAGGAGGGCGTCTTCCTGGTCGACGCCGACTGTCTGCCGCAGACCGTCGCGGTCATCGAGACCCGCGCCGAGCCGACCGGCGTCGAGGTCGTGGTCGCCGACCTGACCGACGGCATCCCGGACGAGATCGCCGAGCGCGGTGTCTTCGGTGTGCTGCTCCAGTACCCGGGCGCCTCCGGCGCGGTCCGCGATCCACGTCCGGTCATCGAGCGGGCCCATGAGCTGGGTGCGATCGTCACCGTCGCCGCCGACCTGCTCGCGCTCACCCTGCTCACCTCGCCCGGTGAGCTGGGCGCGGACATCGCGGTCGGCAGCACCCAGCGGTTCGGCGTGCCCATGGGCTTCGGCGGCCCGCACGCCGGGTTCATGGCCGTACGCGCCGCCCACGCCCGCAGCCTGCCCGGCCGACTGGTCGGGGTGTCGGTGGACGCCGACGGGGACAAGGCGTACCGGCTGGCGCTGCAGACCCGTGAGCAGCACATCCGCCGCGAGAAGGCCACCAGCAACATCTGCACCGCGCAGGTCCTGCTCGCCGTGATGGCCGGAATGTACGCGGTCTACCACGGCCCGGACGGGCTCGCGGGTATCGCCCGCCGCACCCACCGCTACGCCACCGTCCTCGCCGAGGGGCTGCGGGCGGGCGGCGTCGAGGTGGCGCACGGCGCCTTCTTCGACACCCTCACCGCGCGCGTCCCCGGCAAGGCGGCCGATGTCGTCGCCGCCGCCCGGGAGGCGGGGGTCAACCTCCGGCTGACCGACGCGGACCACGTGGGCATCGCGTGCGACGAGACCACCGGCCGCGCCCAGCTGGCCGCCGTGTGGTCCGCCTTCGGTGTCGACGGCGGAGACGGAAGCGGCGCTCCCGACATCGACGAGCTGGACGGCTCGGCGGCCGACGCGCTGCCCGCGGAGCTGCTGCGCGCGGACACGTACCTGACCCACCCGGTCTTCCACCAGTACCGCTCCGAGACCGCCATGCTGCGCTACCTGCGGCGGCTGGCCGACCGGGACTACGCCCTGGACCGGGGCATGATCCCGCTCGGCTCCTGCACCATGAAGCTCAACGCGACCACCGAGATGGAGTCGGTCACCTGGCCGGAGTTCGGCGCGCTGCACCCCTTCGCGCCGGTCGAGCAGGCCCACGGCTATCTGACGCTGATCCGCGAGCTGGAGGAGCGGCTGGCCGAGGTCACCGGCTACGACAAGGTCTCCCTCCAGCCGAACGCCGGATCGCAGGGCGAGCTGGCCGGGCTGCTGGCCGTGCGGGCGTACCACCGGGCGAACGGCGAACCGCAGCGCACGGTGTGCCTGATCCCGTCCTCCGCGCACGGCACCAACGCGGCCAGCGCGGTCATGGCGGGCATGAAGGTCGTCGTCGTCAAGACCGGCGAGGACGGTGAGGTGGACGCCGCCGACCTGCGCGCCAAGATCGAGCAGTACGGCGAGCAGCTGGCCGTCCTCATGGTCACCTACCCGTCCACCCACGGGGTGTTCGAGGAGCACATCACCGAGATCTGCGCGGCCGTGCACGACGCGGGCGGCCAGGTGTACGTGGACGGCGCCAACCTCAACGCGCTGGTGGGGCTGGCCGAGCCCGGCCGGTTCGGCGGCGACGTCTCCCATCTGAACCTGCACAAGACGTTCTGCATCCCCCACGGCGGCGGCGGTCCGGGCGTCGGCCCGGTCGCGGTGCGCGCGCACCTCGCGCCGTACCTGCCCAACCACCCGCTGCAGCCCGCCGCGGGCCCGGCCACCGGGGTCGGCCCGGTGTCGGCCGCGCCGTGGGGTTCGGCGGGCATCCTGCCGATCTCCTGGGCGTACGTCCGGCTGATGGGCGCCGAGGGGCTGCGCCACGCGACGCAGGCCGCGGTGCTCGGCGCCAACTACATCGCCAAGCGGCTGGAACCGCACTACCAGGTGCTCTACACCGGGCCCGGCGGGCTGGTGGCGCACGAGTGCGTGGTGGATCTGCGGCCGCTCACCAAGGCGACCGGGGTCACGGTCGACGATGTGGCCAAGCGCCTGATCGACTACGGGTTCCACGCGCCGACGATGTCGTTCCCGGTCGCCGGGACGCTGATGATCGAGCCGACGGAGAGCGAGGACCTGGCGGAACTGGACCGGTTCTGCGAGGCGATGATCGAGATTCGCGCGGAGATCGACAAGGTCGGCTCGGGCGAGTGGACCAAGGACGACAACCCGCTGGGGAACGCGCCGCATACGGCCGCCGCGCTGAGCGGGGCGTGGGACCACGCGTACACCAGGCAAGAGGCGGTCTTCCCGGCCGGGGTCTCGGCCGCCGACAAGTACTGGCCGCCGGTGCGGCGGGTCGACGGGGCGTTCGGGGACCGGAACCTCGTCTGCTCCTGCCCGCCGATGGAGTCGTACGAGAGCTGAACACAACGATGGGGCCGGTGCGGCGGGTGCTCGCCGGGCCGGCCCCTGATAATTGCCAATCGCCGCTGAGGTGGTCAGTCCTAGGCGGCGGTCACGACGTGCTCGGTGGCGAGCGGTCGGCACGGGGCGATGACGCGCCCGTCCGGCAGCAGCTCACCGGTGTCCTCGAAGAGCAGGACACCGTTGCACAGCAGGCTCCAGCCCTGCTCCGGATGGTGCGCCACGAGATGGGCGGCCTCCCGGTCGGCGGAGTCGGCTGACGGGCACGCTGGTTGATGCTGGCACATGGCGAGGTTCTTTCGCTGCGGTGAGGTGTATGTCCTGCTGCTCGCTGCGGCGTTCATGTAGGCCGCCCCCCGTTGAGTGTCGGTTGGTTGCTCCAGTGTTGCCCCGCGGCAAGGATTCCGCAGGGATTTCGCGGCACCGGTCTCGCTAGATGATGACGCATCACCCGACCGGACGGTTGACCCCGGCGGGACTGTTACCCGCCCGTAGCGCGGCGCCCCGTGGCCCGTCGGGCCACGGGGCGCGCCATCCGTCATGGAAGGGGCAGGTCAGGCAGGGGAACCCAGCAGCGGGGCCGGGGTCAGCCGATGGGTGAGGACGGGCAGCAGATCGGCCGCGGGGTGCGGGTGGTGGGCCGCGATGCCCGGCGGCGCCGGGGCCAGCGGCACCAGCAGGTCCCCGGCCTCGATACCGCCCTCGGCGGCGTCCGCGGCGGGGTCGCCGTGCAGCCACAGCGCCACCATGTACAGCTCGGGGATCGACAGGAACCGTGGCTGGTACGCGGCGGGCAGTGACTCGGCCTGGCGCAGGGCGAGTTCGGCCGAGGCCACGTAAGGACCCTCGGAGAAGTGCGAGAAGGCCCAGCCGTCGGCGGTGAGCCTGGCCTCGGCGGCGGCCACCGTGCGGTCGTCGTCCCGGAGCATGAAGCGCCAGCCGGTGAGTCTGACCCGCGGCGGGCCGACGGGGGTGGTGATGCCGTCCAGAACGTGGACGGGGAGCGGGAGTTCGGGTTCGAAGGGGCCGGACAGGGAGCTGAGTGCCGGGGTACGGACCTCACGGACAGCGGTGGGGGAACCAAGGGCCGTGAGGACGCTGCGCAGGGCGGGCGCGGGGGCCGGGGGCACGAGCAGCGGCATGGTGGGTCGCCTCTCACTTCGGAGACACGGTGGAGCGATAGCGGGCCAGAGTATGGACGCGCGCTGTCGGTGTACGTAGCTCGGTACGCGGGTCAGAGGGGGCCGGGACGAGATGTCCGGGCGTTATCTCTCTGCCTCGTAAAGCGAGTTTATACGACACATGTTCCGGCCGTGTTTCGGCTAGCTGTCCCCGATATTGCCCACAAGGTGATTTCCGGTCCGCGTGGGCGCGGGGATTTCCCCCGATTCGGTGCCGGATGCACGGATATGACCTGGCGGTTTACGTCCGCCGCGGTAGGCTGGATCCCACCGCTCCATTTTCCTGGGGCAATGCGCCACTGTTGAGAGCCTACCGGCTGGGCGGGGTACGCGGGGCGTTATCGATCACATTGGCGGGCATCATCGAGCGTGGTGTGCGCGGTGCGGGCGCCGGATGATCCACTCAAGGAGGTAGCTCCGATGGGGGAGAAGGTCGTAGCCGGTGAGTTCGATCCGTCGGGTCGGCAGCGGCAGCGCGGACGGTTGCGGGAGGGCCTCGACGCGCTGTCCCGGCTCCTGGCCGACAAGCGATTCGACCGCCCGAAGAATCTCATGGGGCTGGAGATCGAGCTGAATCTCGCAGGCGCCGACGGGCTGCCGAGGATGATGAACACAGAGGTTCTGGAGCGCATCGCGAGTCACGATTTCCAGACCGAACTCGGACAGTGCAATCTTGAAGTGAACATCGTGCCGCATCGTTTGCACGGGCGGGTTCTCGACCAGCTCTCGGAAGAGCTGCGAACGGGACTGTCATATGCCGACCGCAAGGCGCGCGAGGTGTCCTCCGAGATCGTGATGATCGGAATTCTGCCGACCCTGGCCGCCCGGGATCTCGGTTCGGCCAACCTGTCCTACGACGACCGCTACAAACTTCTCAACGAACAGATGCTGGCCGCCCGAGGCGAGGATTTCCTCATCGATATCGAGGGCCGGGAGCGCATCAGCTACGCCAGCGCCACCATCGCCCCCGAGGCCGCCTGCACCTCCGTGCAACTGCACCTCCAGGTCACCCCCGGACGCTTCGCCGCCGTGTGGAACGCGGCGCAGGCCGTGGCCGCCGTGCAGATCGCCATCGGCGCCAACTCCCCCTTCGTCTTCGGCCGTGAGGTCTGGCGCGAGTCCCGACCGCCGCTGTTCCTGCAGGCCACCGACGTACGCGCACCGGAATACGCGACGCAGGGGGTGCGGCCGCGCACCTGGTTCGGTGAGCGCTGGATCACCGACGCGTACCAGCTCTTCGAGGAGAACCTGCGCTACTTCCCGCCGCTGCTGTCCACCGGCGCCGACGAGGAGCCGCTGCGGATCCTGGACGAGGGCGGCGTGCCCGACCTCCAGGAGCTGGTGCTGCACAACGGCACGATCTACCGCTGGAACCGGCCCGTCTACCAAGTCGTGGACGGCGTTCCGCATTTGCGGGTGGAGAACCGGGTGCTGCCCGCGGGCCCCACCGTCACCGATGTCATCGCCAACGCCGCCTTCTACTACGGGCTGGTCAGAGCGCTCGCCGAGGAGCCCCGCCCGGTGTGGACCCGGCTGCCGTTCAGCGCCGCCGCGGCCAACTTCGACGCCGCGTGCCGCCATGGCATCGACACCGTTCTGCAATGGCCGAAGCCCGGCCGTTCCTCGTCCCTGGCGCGCACCCCCGCCGTCCGGCTGGTGCTCGACGAGCTGCTGCCGCTGGCCGCCGCCGGGCTGGACGCCTGGGGCGTCGAGCCCGCCGACCGCGACCGCTACCTCGGGGTGATCGAGCAGCGCTGCGCCCTGCGGGTCAACGGCGCGTCCTGGCAGGCCGCGACGTACCACCGGGCGCGGGACACCGGGCTGGGGCGGGACGCCGCGCTCGCCGCGATGACCCGCCGCTACTGCGCCCTGATGCGGACCGACGCGCCCGTCCATACCTGGCCCGCCGACCTGTCGGCGTGACCTCGGATCAGTTCGCGCCCGCCTCTCCGGCGGCGACGATCGCCTTGAGCATGGCCGTGTTGATCTGCGCGGGGTCGTTGACCCGCTGCGCCGATCCGCCGGTCGCGCGGGCGATCTCCTGGCAGGCGGCCTGGTCGGCGTCCGGGCCGACCGCGATGGCGATGAGGGGCACCGGGCGGTCCGGGTCGACCAGCCGCTTCAGCTCCTTCACCAGGGCGGCGCGCGAGATGCTGCCCGGATCCTGGTTGGCGCCGTCGGTGAGGATCACCACCGCGTTGAACTTGCCCGGTACGAAGGTGTCCTGGGCCTGCCGGTAGGCGGCGAGCGTGGTGTCGTACAGCCCGGTCGAGCCCTCGGGGAGCGGCTTCAGCGTGTCGAAGGCGGCGGTCAGCGCGTCGCGCTGGCCGGTTCCGTCCGGGGTTCGCGCGCCGAGGCGGCGGGCCGGGACCAGCTCCCGGTAGTCCCGGTCGTCGTCCAGCCCGGTCGAGAACTCCCACAGCCCGATCTCGTCCTGGGAGTTGAACCGGGTCAGGGCTTGGCGCAGCGACGCCTTGGTGACGTCCATCCGGCTCTGCCCGGCCCGCCCCGGCACCGGGTCGCTCATCGAGGCCGAGGCGTCGACGACCGTGTTCAGCCGGGCGCTCTGCACGGTGATCGTCCACATCCCCAGGGCCGCCTCCACCTCCCGGGCGGACGGCCCGGGGGCGGGCGTCACCGCGTACGGCTGCGGAGTGCGGCCGCCCGCGGCCCGCGCCACCGGCTCGCTGACCTTGCCGTCCGCCGTCCGGAAGCCGTCTTTCCGCAGGGTCCGGCGGCCGTTCGGGTCGGTGAGCAGCGTCATGAAGCGGGTGGCGGCCCGCGCCCGTACGGTGGTCAGCTCGCGGTCGTTCAGCACCGTGTACGGGTAGTCCAGCTCGGCCGTGCCGTCCTTCGGATAGAACAGGTCGAGGCGGGACGCGTCACCTGCCGCCGCGTTGTGCGCGAAAGCGGCCTGCTCGGACAGGACCACCGCCTGGTCGCGCCGGGGCAGCGTCTTCAGCAGGTCGGCGTCGGTCGTGGCGGCCCGCTGGGACAGCAGTTTGGCGTTGGCCGCGGCTCGCGTATCGGTCGCGGCCTTCCCGTCGCCCGCGCCCGCCTTCGCGATGGACCCGTTGATCCGGGCGAGGGCGAGCAGCCCGGTGGCGCTGCGCGCCGGATCGGCCGTGCCCAGCCGCGGGCTGCCGCCGCCGCTTCCCGCCTCGGCCAGCTGCGCCCAGTCGTACGTCTTCTCCGGCCAGCCCAGCCGCCCGGAGACCGTGGCCGTGGTGGCGACCGTGACCGGAGAGGAGGCGATCCCGCCGAGCGTGTCCAGGGGCGCGGCGCTGACCGGGGAGGTGGTCGCGCGCTCGACCCAGACGCTGGAGTCCGGCACCCACACCTGGAACCCCGGAGTGCGGTCCGCCCTGCCGAGCGCGTTCGCCACCTCGTACGCCGGGCGGCTGGTGACCTTCACGTCCAGACAGCGGCCATCGGACCGGATGCCCGCCTTCCGGGCGCGGTCGGCCACGGCGCGCAATCCCGGGGCGATGTCCGGGGACGCGGCCACGGAGAGCCGTACCGCATCGCTCCGGCAGGACTCGGCGGACGGCAGCAGCCCGCCGCGTAAGACCACTACGGCACCGGTCGCGACGGCGAGCACCAGCGCTGTGGAGATCGCCATGGTCCGGCGTCGGGAGGACGCGCCGGGTCTGGACCCCGTATTGTCCGGTGCGGAGTGATCGATGCGCTCGCTGTGGTCCGTGTGACCGGTGTGGTCGGCGCGGTCCATGGCATCGAATATGCCGGAGTAGTCGGGATCGTCGGATTCTTCTGGCTGGCTGTGGCGTCCCATGCGATCTGTCTCTCCTGGAAGATGACGCCGGCGGGAGGGACGGCGCGCCTGCGGATGGCGCCCGGCCCAGCCTGCTCGTGCGCGATCTCGGATGTGTTTTCGCGACCTTAGCGGGGCGGGCGCGCCGATGCGGTATGAAGAGCGGAAGTGGGAGGCAGGAGTGGAGTCAGGGGCGCGTGGGGCGGAGCTGCCCGCGATCGAGGGTGACCTGCCGCGACGGATTCTGCGCAACGAGACGCTGCTCGTGCTGGCGCTGTCGCTCGGTGCCAGCGCCCTGTCCGCGCTGATCAGCTTTATCGGTTCGGTGACCAAGCCCGGCGGGCTCAAGGACCAGGCGGCCACCCTCAACGCCTCCCAGGCGCCCGGCCGTCCATGGCTGGATCTCGCCTGGCAGCTGTTCGGGATCGCGACCGCGCTGGTGCCGGTCGCGCTGGTGGCGCATCTGCTGCTGCGGGAGGGCGCCGGGCTGCGGGCGATCGGCTTCGACCGCACCCGGCCCCGCTCCGACCTGGCGTGGGGCGCCGTGGTGGCGGCGGGCATCGGCGGCACCGGGCTGTTGCTCTACCTGGGCGCGCGGGCGGCGGGCGGCAATCTGACGGTCGTGCCCGAGTCGCTGCCCGACGTGTGGTGGAAGCTGCCCGTGCTCATCATCTCCGCCGTGCAGAACTCCGTACTGGAGGAGGTGATCGTGGTCGGTTATCTGCTGCGCAGGCTCGGGCAGTTGGGCTGGACCCCGATGGCCGCGCTGCTGGCCAGCTCGGTGCTGCGCGGTTCGTACCACCTGTACCAGGGGATCGGCGGCTTCTTCGGCAACCTGGCGATGGGCGTCATCTTCGTCCTGCTCTACCGCAGGTGGGGGCGGGTCGGGCCGCTGATCGCCGCGCATGCGCTGATCGACATCGTGGCGTTCGTCGGCTACGCCCTGCTGGCGGGCAAGGTGGGCTGGCTGCCCACCGCCTGAGTCGCCGCCCTCCTCGCGGGCGGTTTCAGACCAGCAGCTCGCCGTCGATGACGGTGACGGCCCGGCCGGTCAGCAGCGTACGGTCGCCGCGCAGCGCGGTGCGGACCAGCCCGGTGCGGGCGGAGGCCTGGAGTCCGGTCAGCTCGTCGCGGCCGAGCCGGGCGGACCAGTAGGGCGCGAGCGCCGTGTGCGCGCTGCCGGTCACCGGGTCCTCGTCGATGCCGACGCCGGGCGCGAAGACGCGCGAGACGAAGTCATAGCCGCGGGCCGGGTCCTCGGGGAGCGCGGTCGCGATGACGGCCCGCTTGACGAGCCGCCCGAGCGCCGCGAGGTCGGGGGTGAGGGACCGTACGGCCTGCTCGTCGGCCAGCTCCACCAGCAGATCGCCCACCTGCGGGCCGGTGTCCCGGGCGGAGCGGACCGTGGCGCCGAGCGCGCCGGTCACCTCGTCCGCGACCGGGACCTCGGTCAGCGGGGCGGTCGGGAAATCCAGGGTGATCGTGCCGTCGGCGTCGCCGGTCGCGGACAGCACCCCGCTGAGCGTGGCGAACCGTACGGTGCCGGTCGCGGCGCCCGTCGTACGCAGCACATGAGCGGTGGCGAGCGTGGCGTGCCCGCACATGGCGACCTCGGTGGCCGGGGTGAACCAGCGCAGCGCCCAGTCGGCCCCGGCCCCCTCGGGGAGCGGGTGGGCGAAGGCGGTCTCGGAGAGGTTGACCTCGGCGGCGACGTCCTGGAGCCAGGCGTCGCCCGGGAAGGCGCCGCCGTCCAGGAGGACGACTCCCGCCGGGTTACCGGCGAAGGGGCGGTCGGTGAAGGCGTCGACGATTCGCATGCGCATGGCCCCGACCGTAGGCCGCGGTCGGGGCATTGTCATCCGATCGGTTCCGATATATCGTTGAGCCATCGTGATGGATCGACGATGGAAGGAGCGTCACGATGAGGTATTTCCGTGGGCAGGAACACCGCGGAGCCGGTCGGCGCGACCGGGGTGGTGAGTTCGAGGAGCGGCGTGCGGCCTTCGGGCCGTTCGGGCCTGGCCCGGGCGGCTTCGGCGGCTTCGGCGGACCCCCCTTCGGGGGGCCTCCGTTCGGCGGCCGGGGGCGTGGCGGCGGCGGACGGCGTGGCCGGGCGCGGCGCGGCGATGTGCGCGCCTCGATCCTCGCGCTGCTGAAGGACCGTCCCATGCACGGCTACGAGATGATCCAGGAGATCGCCGAGCGCAGCGGGGGAGCGTGGAAGCCGAGCCCCGGTTCGGTCTATCCGACGCTGCAGCTCCTCGAGGACGAGGGGATGATCAGCAGCGAGAGCGACGGCGGCAAGAAGCTGTACGCGCTCACCGAGGCCGGGAGCACCGAGGCCGAGGCGGGGCCGCAGGCGCCGTGGGAAGAGGCCGGGCGCGGCATCGACTGGGAGGCCATGCAGGAGGTCCGGCAGGCCGGATTCGGTCTGATGGAGGCGTTCGCGCAGGTCTGGAAGACGGGCAGCCCGGAGCAGCAGCAGAAGGCGCTGTCGGTCATCAACGACTCGCGCAAGCGGCTGTATCTGATCCTCGCCGAGCAGGAGGACGAGGCCGACGAGGGCTGAGTGAGGGGGGAGCGGGGTGGCGGGGCTACGCGACCAGCGCGGCGAGCTTGCGCAGTGACTCGTTCAGCGCCGTGGTCGCCGAGTCCTTGAGCTTTCCGGCCATCAGGGACACCGCCGCACCCGTGAAGTCGCCGTCGATACGGACCGTCGTCGCGTCCCCGTCCGGCGTCAGCGCGTAGCGCATGCCGAGGTTCACGCCCATCGGGCCCTTGCCCCGGGTGGCGAGCACCCGTCCGGGCTCGTACTCCTCGACGGTCCAGGTCACTTCGGCCGGGAAGCCCATCAGCCGCATGTTCTCCTGGTAGGTCGCGGCGGCCTCGAGCGAGGCGGGGGCGCCCTGGGGGAATCCGGTGTGGGTGACGTTCCAGTCGCCGTACGAGGAGAAGTCCGTGAGCTGCGCCCACACCGCCCCGGCCGGTGCCTCGATGCGGGTCTGCGCGCTGACCTCGGCCATGGAGCGTCCGTCCCTTCCGGGGGTCCGGCGGCGGGTGTCCGGCGCGCCGTCTACTGGACCGGGCGCCGGGAGCGTGGCGTGTCGCGCACCGTAGCCGCGCGGCCCGGAACATTCAATACTGACGAACTGTCAGCTCGCGGTTCCCGTCCTTCCCGGCCGGAGCGCCGCCGCAGCCTCGGCAGGCGGCGCGCCCGGGGCGGGTGCTCCAGCAGCCGGTCGACGTGTTCCCGCCGCAGCCCGTGCGCGGGGTCGACCGGCAGCAGCAGCCGGTCGCGGCGCAGTCTGGACCGGGACACCAGCCGCTCCGGCATCACGTCATCGACCCAGGCGAACGGGCGGCCCGCGGCGTACCGCAGGATCGGCGCCCACTTGCGGCCCGCGAAGAGGTCGAGGATCGGCAGCTTCGGATCGTCCGGCCGCGGCCGGTAGCCGGTGAACTCCACGACCGGGAGCCGGGGCAGTTCGAGGAGTGGCGCGATATGGCGGTTGGCCTCGTGCTCCCAGGTCGTGGCCCAGACAAGTTCGTAGGAGGCGGACAGCTCGCGCAGCCAGTCGGCGTGGGTGGCGGAGAGCAGCACGGTGAAGTCGAGTATGTCGTAGGCGGTGAACCCGTCGGTCGGCAGGACCGGGTTGAGGACACCGTCGATGTCCAGGAAGAGCAGCGGCCGGGCGGTCATCGGACTCCTTGGCGGCACTGTGTGGCGGAAAGACGCGGTTGTGAGTGGGGGACGGCTCCCGGGGTGGCGGCGGTTGCGTGCCACGGGGGTTTCGAGGGGATTCGGAGTCCGGAAGAAGGCCGGGTTCTCTCCTCCCCGAGGATGATTTCCGGTCATCGGGGCCCAACTACGGTGGGATACGCACATGCTTCCCGCCGAGGATGCTTTGGCCTCAAGGGACTGATGGGGTGAGAGCGTGCGAAGTCCTACCCTTTCCGCCTCCGCCGGTCCGGCCGGTGCCGGGTTCGAGAACCGGCTGAGCGAGCGGCTGACCGCCGTGGTCACGGGGGCCCGTCGGCGCGCCGTACGCGACGCGGACCAGCAGCTCGACACGGCCCATCTGCTGCACACCCTGGTGGAGAACGACCCGCGGGTGTGGGGCGCGTTCGCCGGTGGCCCGCCCCAAGTGGCGCGGCTGCTCGGCTACTTGGTGCAGCGCACCATCGGCTACGGACTCCGGTGGAGCGGCACGGTCGAGACGTCCGCGAACGGCGCCGGGGACGGGCTGCCCGGCTGGTCCCCGGCGGCCGCGTCCGCGATGGCGGCGGCGGTCCGGCGCGCCGCGGCGCGCGGCGCGTTACTCGCCGAGGGCCCCGACCTCCTCGCCGCGCTGACCTACGACCGGGAGTGCCGGGCCGCGGAGGTGCTGCGGCGGGCCGGGGTGGATGTGGATCTGCTGGTCACGGCGCTGGACGGGGAAAGGTGTCAGCTACCAACGGGGTGACGGTCCTGACATCGGGCTGACATGATGGCCCGATGCACAGCACGCGAGGCCAGCACCATGATCAGGGCAGGGGCGTCGGTCTGGGGCTCGCCCTGGTCTCGGCGCTCGCGTTCGGCGGCTCGGGCGTCGCCGCCAAACCGCTGATCGAGGCGGGGCTCGAACCGCTGCAGGTCACCTGGTTGCGGGTGGCGGGCGCGGCCCTCGTCATGCTGCCCCTGGTCTGGCGCCACCGGCGGCTGCCGCTGCGGCGCCCCGGACTGCTCCTGGGGTTCGGCCTGCTGGCCGTGGCGGGCGTCCAGGCCTTCTACTTCGCCGCGCTCTCCAGCATCCCGGTCGGGGTCGCGCTGCTCGTCGAGTACCTCGCGCCCGCGCTGGTGCTGGGCTGGGTCCGGTTCGTCCAGCGGCGGCCGGTGAGCCGGTCGGCGGCGGTCGGCGTCGTGCTCGCCATGGGCGGGCTCGCGTGCGTGGTGGAGGTGTGGTCCGGGCTGAGCTTCGACGCGCTGGGGCTGCTGCTAGCGCTCGGCGCCGCGTGCTGCCAGGTCGGCTACTTCGTCCTGTCCGACCACGGCAGCCAGGGGCAGGACGCGGCCGATCCGCTCGGCGTCATCGCCTACGGGCTGCTGATCGGCGCCGCGACGATGACGGTGATCGCCCGGCCGTGGGAGACCCACTGGCCGGTGCTCACCGGGCAGGCGGACCTCGCGGGCACGCGGGTCCCCGCGGTGCTGCTGCTGTGCTGGATCGTGCTGGTCGCCACGGTGGTCGCGTATCTGACCGGGGTGCTGTCGGTGCGCCGACTGTCGCCGCAGGTGGCCGGGGTGGTGGCCTGCCTGGAGGCGGTCGTCGCGACGGTGCTGGCCTGGGTGCTGCTGGACGAACACCTGGGCGCGGTCCAGGTCGTCGGCGGTGTGCTCGTCCTGGGCGGGGCGCTGATCGCGCAGACGTCGGCGCCGAAGGCGGCGGGGGCGGAGCCGGTGGCGGCGGGGTCGCCGCCCGCCGAGCCCGCGCCCGCCGCGGCCGAGCGGGGGCGGCGCCGGGCGACGGCGGACGAACCCCCGGAGGACCGCCCCGGGGATCCGGCCTCGTAGCCCGCCGCCCGCCGGGGTGGGCCATGTACCGGGTCAGCTCAGCGACGTGACATACCCGGGTACGGGCGTGTCGGGCGCCAGGCCGGCCGCGGGGACCGGCGCGCCGTACGTCCGGGCGACCGGGACCACGCCGGTCCAGTACGGGAGCGCCATGTCCTCCGGCTCGTCGTTGGGGCCGCCGGTGCGCATCTTGGCGGAGACCTCGTCGAGGTCGAGGCGGAGTACGGCGGTGGCGGCCAGCTCCTTCGCGTTCGCGGGGCGGGAGTCGGCGGCCCGGCCCGGCACCGCATGGTCCACCAGCGCGTCGAGCGCGGCCGCGCGCTCGGCCTCGTCCCGCACCTGGTGGGCGGTGCCGTGCACCACCACCGAGCGGTAGTTGAGCGAGTGGTGGAACGCCGAGCGGGCGAGCACCAGGCCGTCCAGGTGGGTGACCGTCAGGCACACCGGCAGCCCCGGGTCCTCGGCGCCCGCCATCCGCAGGGGGCGCGAGCCGGTCGAGCCGTGGACGTAGAGGCGGCTCCCGGAGCGGGCGTAGAGGGTCGGCAGGACGACCGGGGCGCCGTCGCGTATGAAGCCCAGATGGCAGATGTACCCCTCGTCGAGGATCGCGTGCACCACGTCCTTGTCGTACGAGGCGCGCTGCCGGGCGCGGGTCGGGATGGTGCGGTCGGTCGCGGGGTAGACGGTGTCGCCCGGCTCGGTGGTCTCGTCCGGTTCGGTGGTCGCACTCATTTGCGCACTCCCATTGCACTAGTGCATACTGTGTTTTGTGCTAGGAGAATATCCGATCGAGGGGCGCGGTGCGGCGGAGATCGCGGCCAGTGTGGAGCGGGCGGTCGGCGCCGGGGCCCTGTCGCCGGGTCAATCCCTGCCGCCGCAGCGGGAGTTGGCCACGCGGCTGGGCGTCAATCCGAACACCGTCGCGGCCGCCTATCGCGTGCTGCGTGAGCGCGGAGTGGTCGAGACGGCGGGCCGCCGGGGGACCCGGGTGCGGGCGCGCCCCGCGAGCACGCCCCGTGAATGGCTCCGGGTCGAGGCCCCGGGCGCGCGCGATCTCGCGACCGGCAACCCCGACCCCGCCCTGCTGCCGCCGCTCGGTCCGGCCCTCGCGGAGGCCGCCGCGCGCGCCGCCGGGCGCCCCACGCTGTACGGCGCGCCGGGCGTCGCCCCCGGCATCGGCGAGTCGGCGCGGGCCGCCTTCGACGCGGACGGCGTGCCGGACGGGCCCGTCGCCGTCACCTCCGGCGCGCTCGACGCCATCGAGCGCGTCCTCGCCGCGCATCTGCGGCCCGGTGACGCGGTCGCCGTCGAGGACCCCGGCTGGGGCAGCCTGCTCGACCTCGTCCCGGCGCTCGGGCTGCGCACCGTATCCGTCGGGCTCGACGACGACGGGCCGCTGCCGGAGGAGGTGGAGCGGGCGCTGCGCCAGGGGGCGCGGGCGCTCGTCGTCACCGACCGGGCGCAGAACCCGACGGGCGCGGCGGTGAGCGCGGCGCGCGCCCGTGAGTTGCGCGCCGTCCTCGCCGGTCACCCCGGTGTGCTGCTCATCGAGGACGATCACGGCCACGGCATCGTGGACCTGCCCCTGCGTCCGCTCGCGGGGACCACGGACCACTGGGCCCTGGTCCGCTCCACCGCCAAGGCGTACGGCCCCGATCTGCGCCTCGCGGTGCTCACCGGCGACTCCGTCACCCTGGACCGCCTGCGCGGTCGGCAGCGGCTCGGCCCCGGCTGGGTCAGCCATCTGCTGCAGGACACCGTGACGCGGCTGTGGCGCACCGGCGCGGTGGACGCGGCGGCCGTCGCGGCGTCGTACGACGCGCGCCGCGACGCCCTGGTGGGGGCCCTGCGGGAGCGGGGCCTCGCCGCGCACGGGCGCAGCGGGATGAACGCCTGGGTCCCGGTGCCCGACGAGACGGGTGCGGTGGCCCGCCTCCTGTCCGCGGGCTGGGCCGTCGCCCCGGGTGCCCGGTTCCGGGTGGCATCGGGCCCGGGCCTGCGGGTGACGGTCTCTCCGCTGCGCCTCGACGAGGTGCCGGGGGTCGCCGACGCGGTGGCCTCGGCGGTGGCGAGGGGCCCGGCCCCGGCGGGCCGGGTGGACTGAGGCCTGCCCCGGCGGGGATACGCTTGTGGATTACAACCTCTTAGAACAATCGGTAATGTATGCGTTGCATCGCGTAGCATCGCTTACATGAATCTGGATCGCCTGCGCACCCTGTACGCCGTGGCCCGGCACGGCTCCGTGAGCGGTGCGGCCGAAGGACTGCACGTCACGACCTCGGCCGTCTCCCAGCAGCTGTCGAAGCTGGAGCGGGAGACCGGGCAGCAGCTGCTCGCCAAGAACGGCCGCGGGGTGCGGCTCACCGATGCCGGGCGGCTGCTCTCCGACCACGCGGCGCGGATCCTGTCCCAGGTGGAGCTGGCCCAGTCGGACCTGGAAGCGCAGCGCGGACACGCGGTCGGCGAGCTGCTGCTGGGCGCCTTCCCGACCGCCGTCCGCGGTCTCTTCCCCGCCGCGCTGGAGCGGATGCGGGCCGAACATCCGGAGCTGCGCGCCCGGTTGCAGGAGATGGAGCCGGACGAGTCGGTGCCCGCGGTGGTGCGCGGCGACATCGACCTGGCGGTCGTCCTCGACTGGTACAACAAGCCGCTGCCGGTGCCGGACGGGCTGGTCAAGGCGGCGCTGCTGGACGACCTGGTGGACGTGGCGATGCCCGCGGACCACCCCTTCGCCGACCGCTGCGCTGTCGAGCCGGAGGACTTCGTCGACGACGAGTGGATCTCCTGGCCCGAGGGCGGCTTCTGCTACGACTGGCTGATGGTGACCCTGCGCGGCAAGGGCATCGAGCCGCACATCCGGCACACCGCGCGGGAGCACCAGACCCAGCTCGCGCTGATCGCCACCGGGCTCGGGATCGGCGTCATCCCCCGGCTCGGCCGTGGCCCGGTGCCCGAGGGGGTGCGGATGGTGCCGGTGAGCCCGCCCTCGATGCGCCGGCACGTCTACGCGATCTGGCGCGCCGACGCCGACCGCAGGCCCTCCATCCGCGCGGCGGTGGAGGTGCTGCGGTCGGTGGGGGAGAAGATCGTCGACTGAACGACAAAGGCCGCGCTCAGCCCTGGGGCAGCTTGCGGAAGTCCCAGGAGCTGACCGTGTCCGGGGTCAGCCGCAGCCACGCGTGGCGCCCGTCGTGCGGCATGGCGTCCAGGCCGAAGTACTTCGCCGCGAACATCCGCTCCGGCGCGTCGAGTTCGGGACACGGCGCGCCCGAGCGCGGGGCCTCGCCGACGAAGACGGCCTCGCCGCTCAGCTCGACGCCGCGCAGCTCACCGTAGTCGTGCCCGTCGTCGACGATCACCGAGAGCCGGGGATCGCTGCGCAGCTCGGCCCAGCGGCGGCTGCGGGTCAGGGAGTACAGCCACAGGGCCGTGCCGTCCCAGCCGAACCACAGCGCGCTGATATGCGGCCGCCCGTCCGCGGACACGGTCGCGACCCGGCAGGTGCGCTGTTCGGTGAGGAAGGCGTCCAGCTCGGCCGCGGTCATCATGATGCGGCGTCCCCGCCGCTGGGTGACGGTCATCCGCACAGAATCGCGACTCTTCCCTCCATAGGCAATGGCCGTTACGCTCCCGGCTTCCGGCGCGTCCGGTGTGCGAAGCCCGGCGCGAGAAGCCCAGCGCGAGTAGCCAGGAGGCCGCCGTGCCGCTGTCCGCACTGCTCCGGCCCGAGGGCTGCGCCCTGCTCACCGTGGAGTGCCAGCGCGGCGTGGTGGGTCCGGACGGCGCGCTGCCCGAACTCGCCGCCGAGGCCCGGGAGTCCGGCGCGCTCGGGCGTGTCGCCCGGCTGGTGTCGGCCGCCCACGACACGCGCGTACAGGTGCTGCACGCGGTGGCCGAGCGACGCGCCGACGGGCGCGGCGCGAACCGTAACGCGCGGCTGTTCCGGGCCGCCGAGCGGCTGCCGGTGCGGCAGCTCGTCGGGAGCGACGCGGTACGGATCGCCGAACCGGTTCCGGTCGGCCCGGAGGATCTGGTGGTGCGGCGGCTGCACGGCCTGTCGCCGCTCGCCGGGACCGGTGTGGACGCGCTGCTGCGCAATCTGGGCTGCCGGACCCTGGTCATCGTCGGCGTGTCGGCCAATGTGGCGATACCGAACGCCGTCTTCGACGCGGTCAACCTCGGCTATACGGCCGTGGTGCCCGAGGACGCCATCGCCGGGGTGCCCGCCTCGTACACCCCGGCGATGGTCCGCCACACCCTCGCCCTCGTCGCGACCGTCACCTCGACCGAGGACGTCCTCGCCTGCTGGCAGGCGGTCAGACCATCTTGATCGAGGTGCCCTCCACCGTGATCTTGGCGCCGGGCAGCGCCTTCGTGGCCGGTCCGCCCTTCGGGCTGCCGTCGCTGATGTCGAACTTGCTCTGGTGGCACGGGCAGTTGATGGTGCCGTCCGACACGTCGCCGACCGAGCACCCCTGGTGGGTGCAGATCGAGGAGAACGCCTTGAACTGCCCCGCGGAGGGCTGGGTCACGACGACCTTGTGATTCTTGAAGACCATGCCGCCGCCCTCCGGTATCTGGGAGGTCTTGGCCAGCTCCATCCCGCCCCCGCCCGCCGACGCGTCGCCTCCCGCGCCCGACTCCCCGGCCCCGGCCGACTCCTGTGCGGAACCGGCGCTCTGCGAGTCGCCCGACCCGCCGTCATCCTTACCGCAAGCCGTGAGTGCGACGGCCAGCCCGGCCGCTCCGGCAGCGGAGACGACGGCGCGACGGGTGGTGCCCCATCCGGTGGTTTCCGGCTGCGTCATGGTGGTGCCTCCTGATCCAGGGACGTTTCGATTCCATACGCGGCCCGGCGCTCACATGTTCAACCGCCGGGCGTCTTGTTGGCCGGGCCCTTGTGGGACGGCCCGCCCGGAAAAGGCTTTGCGGTGATCAGGAGGGCGGTCAGTAGCCTGGGCGGATGCTCCCTGAAGTCACGGCCACCCGCTATGTCACGCCCTTGCGCGAGGGCGGGTCGCTTCCCGGCATCGTCGAGGCCGACGATCTTGGTACGTACGTCATGAAGTTCACCGGCGCGGGCCAGGGCCGGAAGACCCTCGTCGCCGAGGTCATCTGCGGGCAGCTGGGCCGCCGCCTGGGGTTGCGGGTGCCGGAGCTGGTGCGGATGCAGCTCGATCCGGTGATCGGGCTGGGTGAGCCGGACGAGGAGGTGCAGGAGCTGCTGAAGGCCAGTGGCGGGCTCAACCTGGGGATGGACTATCTGCCCGGCTCGCTCGGCTTCGATCCGCTGGCCTTCGAGGTGGGCGCGGCGGAGGCCGGGGAGGTGGTGTGGTTCGACGCGCTCATCGGGAACGTCGACCGGTCCTGGCGCAACCCCAATCTGCTGGTGTGGCACGGCAGGCTGTGGCTCATCGACCACGGCGCCACGATGATCTGGCACCACAGCTGGCGCGGTCTGGACGCGGCCGCCGCCAAGCCGTACGACGCCTCCGACCATGTGCTCGCCCCGTTCGCCCCGGATGTGGCGGCGGCCGGGGCCGCGCTCGCGCCGCGGGTCACCGAGGAGCTGCTGACCGAGGTCACCGCCGACATCCCCGACGAGTGGCTGACGGACGAGCCCGGCTTCGACAGCCCGGACGCGGTGCGCCGCGCCTATGTGCGCGCGCTGCTGGAGCGGGCCGCGGCGGTCGGTGAAAGGATCACGCTCGGGGAGCGCTCCGGTGCCGGGCCGTCGAAGGCTCCCGACTGGCTGCGGGTATGGGTCGACGGAAAGGCAGCGAAGTGAGCGGGCTGCACCATGGCCGGGATGTGTTCGAGTACGCGCTGGTGCGGGTCGTACCCCGGGTGGAGCGCGGTGAGCTGATCAACGCGGGCGTCGTCGTGTACTGCCGCGCGACGTCGTTCGTCGCGGCCCGCACCCATCTGGACGAGACCCGGCTGCTCGCGCTCGACCCGTCGGCGGACGTGGCGGGCGTACGGGCCGCGCTGCACGCCGTGGAGGGTGTCTGCCGTGGGGGAGAACGGGCCGGTCAGGCGGCCGGTGACGACCCGGGGCGGCGATTCCGCTGGCTGGTCGCGCCGCGCTCGACGGTCGTCCAGCCGGGGCCGGTGCACACCGGGCTGACCACGGACGCGGAGGCGGAGGTCGAGCGGCTGCTCGACCTGCTGGTGCGCTGACGGGCGAGGGTGAGCAAGGGCATCACAGCGGGTCGTTGACAGTGGGCGGCGGGCCTCATAGCGTCTCGTCCGCAGAAGCGACTAAGCGGTTGCTCACCCCCGGGTGCCGGGAGTCCCGGACGCCGGGACGGTGAGCCGCCACCCGAGGCGAGGAGAACCCGCATGTCCACCAATGAGCAGCGTGTCGCCATCGTGACGGGCGGGGCCCGCGGCATCGGCGCGGCGACCGCCGCGCGGCTGGCCGAGGAGGGGCGCGCCGTCGCCGTGCTCGACATCGACGAGGCGTCCTGCGCGAGCGCCGTGGAGAAGATCACCGCGGCGGGCGGCAAGGCCATCGCCGTGGGATGCGACGTATCCGACGCGCAGCAGGTGGAGGCCGCGGTCGCGCGGGTCGCCGAAGAGCTGGGCGCGCCGACGATCCTGGTGAACAACGCCGGTGTGCTCCGCGACAACCTGCTCTTCAAGATGAGCGAGTCCGACTGGGACACGGTCATGAACGTGCATCTGCGGGGCGCGTTCCTGATGTCCCGCGCCTGTCAGAAGCACATGGTGGACGCCGGGTTCGGACGTATCGTCAACCTCTCCAGCAGCTCGGCGCTCGGCAACCGGGGCCAGGTCAACTACGCCGCCGCCAAGGCCGGTATGCAGGGCTTCACCAAGACCCTCGCCATCGAGCTGGGCAAGTTCGGCGTCACCGCCAACGCCGTGGCGCCCGGTTTCATCGCCACCGACATGACCGCCGCGACCGCCGAGCGCGTCGGCATGGGCTTCGACGACTTCCAGAAGGCGGCCGCGAGCCAGATCCCGGTGCAGCGCGTCGGGCAGCCGGACGACATCGCGAACGCCGTCGCGTTCTTCACCGGGGACGCGGCCGGGTTCGTCTCCGGCCAGGTGATGTACGTGGCCGGCGGCCCGCTCAACTGATCAGGAGCTTAACGAATCCCATGACCAAAGAGATTGTTCAGGACAGCGGCAAGGCCGCGCTCGTCACCGGGGCCAGCCGGGGCATCGGCTACGGCATCGCCGAGGCGATGGTGGCGCGCGGTGACCGGGTGTGCATCACCGGCCGCAACGAGGACGCCCTGAAGGAGGCCGTCGAGCGGCTGGGTGCCGACCGGGTGATCGGCGTCCCCGGCAAGGCCCATGACGAGGCGCACCAGGCGGCGGCCGTCGAGCGCGCGATGGAGGCGTTCGGGCGCGTCGACTACCTCGTCAACAACGCCGGTACGAACCCGGTGTACTCGCCCATCGCCGATCTCGACCTCGCGGTGATACGCAAGGTCTTCGAGACCAACGTCGTCTCGGCGCTCGGCTTCGCCCAGCAGACCTGGAAGGCGTGGCAGAAGGAGAACGGCGGCGCGATCGTCAACATCTCCTCGGTCGCCGGGATGACGCCCTCGCCGTTCATCGCCGCGTACGGCGTGTCCAAGGCCGCGATGATCAACCTCACGGCGCAGCTCGCCCACGAGTTCGCGCCGGGCGTGCGGGTCAACGCGATCGCCCCCGCCGTGGTGAAGACCAAGTTCGCCACCGC
Organism: Streptomyces sp. NPDC059850; assembly: GCF_042731515.1. Lineage (NCBI taxonomy): Bacteria > Bacillati > Actinomycetota > Actinomycetes > Kitasatosporales > Streptomycetaceae > Streptomyces > Streptomyces sp. NPDC059850. The sequence continues at coordinate 190,909 of NZ_JBHWJI010000007.1, read as the reverse complement.
CCTGTACGAGGGGCGGGAGGAGGAGGCCGCCGCGGCGTATCCGCTGGGGCGGCTCGGCGTACCGGAGGACATCGGGGGCGCGGCCGCGTTCCTCACCTCCGAGCAGGCCGCGTGGATCACCGGCCAGACGCTCGTCGTGGACGGCGGCGTCTTCCTCAACGCGGGCGTCGGCTGACCCACCCGGCTGACCCACCCGTAACTGACCAGCGCCGCCCCGGCGGGCGGCGCTGTCAGTGGCCGCCGGTAGGTTCGTGCCCGTAAACGGAACACGACCGGAGGTTGTTGACGTGGCCTACGTGCTGCCCGAGTCCTGGCGCGGTGTCCTCGGCGAGGAGCTGGAGAAGCCCTACTTCAAGGAGCTGACAGAGTTCGTCGAGGAGGAGCGGGCCAAGGGGCCGGTGTACCCGCCGCGCGAGGAGGTCTTCGCCGCCCTGGAGGCCACGCCGTACGACCAGGTGAAGGTGCTGGTCCTCGGGCAGGACCCGTACCACGGCGAGGGCCAGGGGCACGGGCTGTGCTTCTCGGTGCGGCCGGGCGTCAAGACCCCGCCGTCGCTGCGGAACATCTACAAGGAGATGCGGGACGAGCTGGGCCACCCCGTCCCGGACAACGGCTATCTGATGCCGTGGGCCCGGCAGGGCGTGCTGCTGCTCAACGCGGTGCTGACGGTCCGGGGCGGCGAGGCCAACTCCCACAAGAGCAAGGGGTGGGAGAAGTTCACCGACGCGGTGATCCGCGCGGTGGCCGCCCGCCCCGACCCGGCCGTGTTCGTCTTGTGGGGGAACTACGCCCAGAAGAAGCTGCCGCTGATCGACGAGGAGCGGCATGTGGTGGTGAAGGGGGCGCACCCCTCGCCGCTGTCGGCGAAGAAGTTCTTCGGATCGCGCCCCTTCACCCAGATCGACGAGGCGGTGAAGGCCCAGGGGCATACGCCGATCGACTGGCGCATCCCGGACCTCGCACCGGCTCAGCCCAGCGCGTAGTCGAAGGCGTACGGGACGGCCTTGACGCCCTGCGGGGCCGTGAACGAGCCCGCACCGGTGAGCCCGGACAACTCGCCGGTGCCCGAGCCCGGCACCACCTCGAAGGCGCACCGCACGGTGCCGTCCTCGCCGAAGGTGCCGTGCTGGGCGAGGACGAAGCTGCCCCGGCGGCCGCCGAGCCGCCCGTCCACCAGCTCATGGCCGGTAAACCCGCCGGTCTTGTCGGGGAGGTAGACGATGGCGTACTGACAGGCGGTGCCGGACGCCTCAAGCGCGCCCGAGTAGCCGTTGGTCACGGTGGCGTGGGCGAGCTTCGCCCCGCCCTCGGCCTCCCCGACCGGCTTCTCCTGCCAGTCGGTGAAGGTGAACGTACCGGTGGCGTGCCCGGTCGTGGCTGGCCCTGTCATGGCGGGTCCCTTCGGAGGTGTCCGTGCGCTGATGCGTGCGCTGGTGGAGAGGACTCTGCCCGCCGTACCTGACACCTTCTGTCAGGTACGGCGCCACAATGGACCGTATGCGTGCCGACCGCCTGCTCTCCCTGCTCCTTCTGCTGCAGAACCGGGGCCGGATGACCGCGCCGGAGATCGCCGCGGAGCTGGAGGTGTCGGTCCGTACCGTCTACCGCGACATCGACGCGCTGAGCGCGTCCGGCGTGCCGGTGTACGCCGAGCGGGGCCCGGCGGGCGGCTACCGGCTGCTGGACGGCTACCGCACCCGGCTGACCGGGCTCACCGGCGACGAGGCCGATTCGCTCTTCCTCGCCGGAATGCCAGGACCGGCCGCCGAACTGGGCCTCGGCGCGGACCTCACCACCGCCCAGCTCAAGCTGCGCGCCGCGCTGCCGCCCGAGCTGGACGAGCGGTCGCGCCGCATCCAGGAGCGCTTCCACCTCGACGCGCCCGGCTGGTTCCGGGACGCCGAGCCGGTGCCGTACCTCGCGGCGGCGGCCGAGGCCGTATGGCGGAGCCGGGTGCTGCGGGTGCGCTACCGGCGCTGGCGCGGCGAGGTGCACCGGGATCTGCACGCGCTCGGCCTCGTCCTGAAGGGCGGCATCTGGTACCTGGTGGCCAGGGTGGAGGACACCATCCGCAGCTACCGGGTGGCGCGGATCCTGTCCGCCGAGGTGCTGACGGATGCCTTCGAGCGCCCCGCCGGGTTCGATCTCGCCGCCTCCTGGCAGGAGTCGGCGAGCGCCCTGGAGGCCATGCGCTTCCGGGGCGAGGCCGAACTGCTGCTGACCGAGCGGGGCTTGCGGCTGCTGCCGATGCAGTTCGGCGCGGTCGGCGCGGTGGCGGCCGCCGGGGCGGGCCCGCCCGACGACCGGGGGCGGGCGCGGGTGGTGCTGCCCGTGGAGTCGCTGCCCGTCGCCGTCCACGACATGCTGCGGCTGGGCACCGACGCCGAGGTGCTGGGCCCGCCCGAGCTGCGGGCCGCCGTCGCCCGCGCCGTCACCGAACTGGCCGAGCGGTACGGGCCGCCGGACTGACCCGCCGGACTGACCCGATGGGCCCGCCTGACGGGCGTTCACCCGCCCCGCCGTTAGCGTCGGCCGCACGCGGGGGACCCCGCGCGGTGTGCAGGCGGGAGGACCGGATGGCGGACGTACGGCGGGAGGCGCCGGAGGACGACGCCGTGCTGACCCGGATCGGGCAGGCGGTCATACTGCACCGGGGCGGTGACCGCGAGGAGGCGCGCAACCGGCTGGCCGCGCTGTGGCGGGAGATCGCGGGCGGCGGGGACGCGTTCCACCGCTGCGCCCTCGCCCACTATCTGGCCGACACCCAGGACGATCCGGCCGATGAGCTGCTGTGGGACCTGCTGGCCCTGGCCGCGGCGGACCGGCCCGGCGCCCGCACCGCCGCCCCCGCCCTGCGCGCCCTCTACCCGGCCCTCCACCTCAACCTGGCCACCGACTACGCGAAGCTCGGCCAGGAGGCGGCGGCACGCAGTCAGCTGGCGCTGGCCCGGGCGAGCGCGGGCACCCTGGGCGACGATCCGTACGGCGACCGGGTGCGGGCCGCGATCGCCCGGCTGGGGCAGCGGCTCGCGCTCTGACGGACCGTTGTGATCAGTCGCCTGTGACGCCGTCGACGCGCTCGCGGATGAGGTCGGCGTGGCCGTTGTGGCGGGCGTACTCCTCGATCATGTGGAGGTAGATCCAGCGCAGGTTGTAGTCCCCGTGGCCGTGGTCGCGGCGGCTGACGACCTCGTCCAGGGAGTGCGTGGCGGCGGCCGCGCGGGCCTCGGCGATCTCGTCCCGCCAGATCGCGAAGGCGGCCTCGCCGGTGTCCGCCTCGGTGACCCGGAAGTCGCCGTCCGGGTCCTCCTCGCTGTACCAGATCGGCGGCGCGTCCTGACCGTCCAGCACCCGCCGGAACCAGCTCCGCTCGACCTCGGCCATATGCCGTACGAGCCCGAGCAGGGTGAGCCCGGACGGTGGCGCGGCGACCTCGCGCAGCTGCTTGTCGTCCAGCCCCTCGCACTTGAGTGCCAGGGTCGCGCGGTGGAAGTCCAGCCACCCCTCCAGGCTGGTGCGTTCATCGGCGGTGCGGGGCGCGTCGCGGCGTTCGGTAGTCGTCATGGCGAGCATCATGAGGCACCGTTTTCCGCCGTGCCACGGATTATCGGTTCAGCATGCCGCGCAGCAGCTCCTCGAACCCGGTGCGCAGCGCCGCGCGTTCGGGGATCGCGGCATGGTCGGCCCCGGCCGCGCAGCTGAACATCTGCCCTTCGCACCAGGCGACCAGCGACTGGGCGTGCCGCCGTGGTTCGGCGGAGCCCACGGCGGCCATCAGGGCCTCCAGCGGCTCGCGGAAGCCGCGTCCCGTCGCGTCGTAGAACTCGCGCAGCTCGGGGCGGCGGGTCGCCTCCAGCGCCAGTTCGTACCGCGCGATCAGCAGGTCGGGCGCTTGGGTGAGCGAGCGGTGCAGCGCGAGCGCGAGCGCGTCGGCCAGCGCGGGGAGCGGATCGGCGTCCCCACCGTGGCGGCGGCCGCCGTCGAGAGTGGCGTCGCCCGGGTGGGGCATCTCGCCGGGCCGCAGCACCTGCGCCTCCCGCTCGGCCAGCCGCCGGACGGCCGCCTTGAGCAGGGCGGCGCGGGTGCGGGCGTGGTTCGACGTCGAGCCCGGGGGGAGTCCGGCCGCCTCGTCCACCGCGCGGTGCGTCAGCCCGCGCATACCGCGCTCGGCCAGCAGGGCGAGGGCGGTGTCGGCGATCAGCTCGGCGCGGGATCCGCCCGGTGCGGCGGCGCGGGCGGAGGTGTGAGCAGCGGTCATACGGCCAACCTACCGCCCGCACTACAGGTGTAGTAGCCTCGGCACCACTACACCTGTAGTGCAACGGGAGGAATCATGGAACAGCCCCGTGCCGTCGTCATCGGTGCCGGAGTCGGCGGGCTCACCGCCGCCGCGGCCCTCCACCAACGCGGCTGGTCCGTCACCGTCCTGGAGCGCGCCGCCACCCTCGACCCCGTGGGCGCCGGGATCGCCCTGGCGCCCAACGCGCAGCGCGCCCTCGACACCATCGGCCTCGGCGACGACATCCGCGCCCTGGCCGCCTGGCAGGGCGGCGGCGGGCTGCGCGCCCCCGGCGGGCGCTGGCTGGCCCGGATGGACAGCGCGGCGGCGGCCGAGCGGTTCGGCGGCCCTGTGGTGCTGCTCCACCGCGCCACCCTCGTCGAACTGCTCGCCTCCCGGCTGCCCGGGGGACGCGTACGCACCGGCGCCCCCGCCGAGCTGACCGACCCCGGCGACGCCCGCCGCCCGGCCCGGGTGGCCACGGCGGACGGGGAGTACGAGGCCGATCTCGTGGTCGGCGCCGACGGCGTCCACTCGGCGGTCCGCCGCGCGCTGTTCCCCGGCCACCCCGGGCCCCGCTACGCCGGATTCACCACCTGGCGCCTCGTCGTCCCCGCCCCCGGGCGCCCCTTCGCACCCCATGAGACCTGGGGCCGGGGGCTGCTCTGGGGCAGCCAGCCGCTGCGGGACGGCAGGGTCTACGCGTACGCGGCGGCCTTCACCGCGCCCGGCGGACGCGCCCCGGGCGGCGAGAAGGCCGAACTGCTCCGGCTCTTCGGCGACTGGCACCGGCCCGTCCCCGACATCCTCGCGGCCACCGAACCGGGCGCCGTCCTGCGCCATGACGTCCTGCACATGACCGAACCGCTGCCCGCCTACCACCGGGGCAGGACCGCCCTCCTCGGCGACGCGGCCCACGCCATGGCCCCCACCCTGGGGCAAGGCGGCAATCAGGCCATCGAGGACGCCGTCGTCCTCGCCCACGACCTGGCACCGGCCAGAGCCGCCGACCCGGCCGCCGCGCTCGCCGCGTACACCCGCGCCCGGCTGCCGCGCACCATGGACGTCGTACGCCGCTCCGCGCGCTCCGCCCGCGCGCTCTCCCTCACGAGCGCCCCCGCCGTGGCCCTCCGTAACACCGCCCTCGCCGCCGCCACCCGCCTCGCCCCCGGGCTGCTGCTGCGCGGCTTCGACGGGATCGCCGACTGGCGGCCCCCGGCCCCCGGCCCCCGTCGCCCGGGAGGCCGCATAGGGTGGACACGGCCACCGAACACCAGGAGGCATCGTGAGGGTCGGCTGCATCGGTCTCGGCGACATCGCACAGAAGGCCTATCTGCCCGTGCTCATGGCGCGGCCCGGTCTTGAGCCCCATCTGCACACCCGCACCCCCGCCACCCTCCAGCGGGTCGCCGACACCCACCGGGTGCCTCAGGCCCAGCGCCACACCGGCCTCGACTCACTGCTCGCCGCGGACCTCGACGCCGCGTTCGTGCACGCCCCGACCGCCGAGCACGCCGGGCTCGTCACCCGGCTGCTGGACGCCGGGGTGCCCACGTACGTCGACAAGCCGCTCGCCTACGAACTCGGGCAGAGCGAGCGGCTGGTGCGGCTGGCCGAGGACCGCGAGGTGAGCCTGATGGTCGGCTTCAACCGGCGCTACGCCCCCGGGTACGCGCAGTGCCGGGACCATCCGCGCGATCTGATCCTGATGCAGAAGAACCGCGTCGGCCTCCCCGAGGACCCGCGCACCCTCGTCCTGGACGACTTCATCCACGTCGTCGACACCCTGCGCTTCCTCGCCCCCGGCCCGGTCGACCACATCGACGTGCGGACCAGGATGTGCGACGGGCTGCTGCACCACGTCGTGCTCCAGCTGTCCGGCGACGGGTTCACCGCGCTCGGCGTGATGAACCGGATGAGCGGCTCCACCGAGGAGGTCCTGGAGGTCTCGGGGCAGGACACCAAGCGGCAGGTCGCCAACCTCGCCGAGATCACGGACCACAAGGGGCAGCCGAGCGTGCGCCGCCGCGGCGACTGGGTGCCGGTCGCCCGGCAGCGCGGCATCGAGCAGATCACCGACGCGTTCCTGGACGCCGTGCGCACCGGCAGGCGGCTCGACGCCTCGGACGCGCTGCGCACCCATGAACTGTGCGAGCGGGTGATCACCGACGCGGTGAACGGCGCCTGACCGCCCGGACCGCTTCCGTCGCCCCGTACACCGCGAGCGCGCCCAGCGCCGCGTACACCGTCCAGGGCCCGGTCCGCGCGTACGGGCTGGTGCCCTCCGCCAGCGGCACCGAGTAGACCTCCGCCGCGCTGGCGTCCGTACCCATCCGCTCGCCCACCGGCTCGCCGCGCGGGCCGAAGACCGCGCTCGTGCCGGTCAGCGTCGCGTGCACCATCGGCCGCCAGGTCTCCGCGGCGCGCAGCGCGGCCAGCGTGGCGTGCTGCTCGGGCGCCCAGCTCTGCTGGAACGTCGACGTCGCCGACTGGACGACCAGCACCTGCGCCCCGTGCCGCGCCAGATTGCGGCTCATGTCAGGGAACGCCGACTCGAAGCAGACCTCAGGACCGATCCGCAGGCCCCCCGGCAGCCGCATCACCGTCTGCTCGGCTCCGCGATGCCGGTCCTCACCTGCCGCCTTGCCCACCGAGGTGGCCCAGCCCAGCAGCGGCCGGGCCGGGATGTACTCGCCGAACGGCACCAGCCGCATCTTGTCGTAGCGGGCGCCGGTCGGACCGTCCGGCCCGATCAGCACCGAACTCTTGTAGATGCCCGGCATATCACTGCGCCGCGCGTCCACGTTGACCAGCAGATCCGCGCCCACCGAACGGGACAGCCCGCCCAGCCGCCTCGCCAGCCGCGGCCGGTCGCCGAGATCCGTGCCGACGCTGGACTCGCCCCACACCACGAGATCCGGACGGCGGGCGGCCAGCTGCCGGGTCAGCTCGACGCTGCGCTCAAGACGCGGCTCCGGCCCCTTGATCACGCCCGGCTGCACCACCGCGATCCGCGCGGTCCCGCTCTCCTGCGGCACCGGCGCCCACGCCCACACCCCGGCCGCCGCCGCACCGCACGCGGTGAGCCCGGCCACCGCGACGGTACGGGCCCGGGGCAGCGCGACCAGCAGGACGAGCGCGACGTTCACCAGGACCAGCAGAAAGCCGACCAGCCACACCCCGCCCACCGACACCAGCCGCAGCGCGGCGGGAACCTGCCACTGGCTCGCCCCCAGCAGCGCCCACGGCCCGCCGAGGTACTGCCAGGACCGGACCAGCTCGGCCAGCAGCCACGCGGACGGCAGCACCACCAGCGCGGCGCCCGCCCGGCCCGGCCCCGGAGAGCCGTGCAGCAGCCGGTGCGTCACCGCGCCGAACGGCACCCACAACACGCCCAGCAGCAGCGCCAGCAGCACGATGAACACATGCAGACTCGGCATCAGCCAGTGGTGCGCCGCGAGCAGGAACCCGGCCCCGCCCAGCCAGCCGTCGTACGCCGCCCGCCGCAGCGTGGGCGCCGAGCGGATCAGCAGCAGCCAGGGCACCAGGGCGACGTACGCGAACCACCACAGCGACGGCGCGGGAAACGCCAGCGCGGGCAGCGCGCCCGCGACCACCGCGGCCCCGCCGCGCCCCCAACGGGAGGCCAGCCACCGCCTCCGCACCTCGCCCTGCACGCCGGATGCCCCCCTCCCGTTGGCATGGGACCAGTGTGCGCGAGGAAGCCGATCATGGATAGGGCGGGGACGCGCCGGAGCGTGCCTCATGCCGCACCCGGAAGGTCCTGCTCGGCCCAGATGAGCTTGCCGCCCTCGGCGTAGCGGGTGCCCCAGCGGCGGGTCATCTGCGCGACGAGGAACAGCCCGCGGCCGCCCTCGTCGGTGGTCCGGGCGTGGCGCAGCCGCGGCGAGGTGTTGCTGGCGTCCGCGACCTCGCAGATCAGCACGTCATGCCGGATCAGCCGCAGCCGGATGGGGCCGGTGCCGTGCCGTATCGCGTTGGTGACCAGCTCGCTGACGATCAGCTCGGTCGTCATCACCAGCTCCTCCAGACCCCATTCGGCGAGCTGGTGGACGGCGAGCGAACGCGCGTTGGCGACCACGGCCGGGTCGGAGGGCAGGTCCCAGGAGACGACGTGGCCTGCGCCAAGCGCGTTCGTACGGGCCAGCAGCAGCGCCACGTCGTCCGACTGCGGACGGGTCAGCAGGGCGTCGACGACCGTCGAGCACAGCTCCTCCAGCGGCAGCCCGGGCTGCGCCAGGGCGTTGCTCAGCCGCCCGAGCCCGACGTCGATGTCCTGGTCGCAGGTCTCGATGAGGCCGTCCGTGAACAGCGCGATCAGACTGCCCGCGGGCAGCTCCAGCTCCGCCGACTCGAACGGCAGCGAACCGAGCCCCAGCGGGGGACCGGCGGGCAGCGGCGGATAGGAGACCGAGCCGCCGGGGTCCACCACCGCGGGCGGCGGATGCCCGGCCCGGGCCATCGTGCACCGCCGGGTGACCGGGTCGTACACCGCGTACAGACAGGTGGCGCCCAGCACCGCCGTGCCCACCCCCTCCTGCCCCGACTCCTCCTCGGTGAGCCGGATGACCAGGTCGTCCAGGTGGGCCAGCAGCTCCTCGGGCGGCAGGTCCATGTCGGCGAGCGTGTGCACGGCGGTGCGCAGCCGCCCCATCGTGGCCGCCGCGGTGATGCCGTGCCCGACCACGTCGCCGACCACCAGCGCCACCCGGGCCCCGGACAGCGGGATGACGTCGAACCAGTCGCCGCCGACCCCGTTGCGCGCGTCGGTGGGCAGATAGCGCGAGGCCACCTCCAGGGCCTGCCCGCCGGACAGGTCGTGCGGCAGCAGGCTGCGCTGCAGCGCGAGGGCCGCGGTGTGCTCGCGGCTGTAGCGGCGGGCGTTGTCCACGCACAGCGCGGCCCGCGTCACCAGCTCCTCGGCGAGCACCAGATCGTCCTCCTCGAAGGGGTCCGGATGCCGGGTGCGGACGAACGAGGCCACGCCCAGGATGGTGCCGCGCGCGCAGATCGGGACCACCATCAGGGAGCGCATCCCGAACTCGTGGACCTTCCGCGTCCGGGCCGGGTCGTCGCCGGTCCACGCGTCCAGCGAGGCGTCCAGCTCCGGGTCGAGGATCGCCTCGCCCTCCAGGAAGCTGCACGCGAACGGCGACGCCGGGGAGATGGCGACCGCGTCCCCCGGGGTCGCGATGGACTCCGGGCAGCCCTCGTGGATGGAGGCCTGGCCCGCCCGCCGGAACGGGGGGAGGTGCCGGGTCCGCTGCGCCGGGGGCTCCTCGCCGCGCAGGACGGAGTCCAGCAGGTCGACGGTGACGAAGTCGGCGAGCCGGGGCACCGCGAACTCGGCCAGCTCCTGCGCGGTGCGCATCACGTCCAGGGTGCTGCCGATGTGCTCGCTGGCCTCGCTGAGCAGGGCGAGGCGCTCCCGGGCCCGCCAGCGGTCGGTGACGTCGATGCCCATGTAGCAGACGCCGACCGGATGGCCGTCCGCGTTGTCGAGGCGGAAGAAGGAGGTCGAGTACGCGTGCTCGTGGTGCGGCTCGGCCATGGTCCAGCCCCGGTACTCGTAGTCGATCACCGGGACGCCGGTCTCCAGCACCTGGCGCATCTTCGCTTCCAGCGCCTCGGTGTCCAGGCCCGGCAGCGAGTCCGCCATCCGTCGGCCCAGCCGCTGGTCGCGCGGGACGCCGCCGTAGCGCTCCAGGGTGTCGTTCATCCATACGTACCGCAGGTCCGGGCTGAGCACGGCCATCCCGATGGGGGAGCGGGTCAGGAACGCCTGGAGCAGCGATCCGCTGACCGCCCAGGTCGGGATCGTCGCCACGTCGATCGCCGAGATCAGCCAGCAGGTGCGGTCGCTCAGCCCGGCCACCGGCGAGACCCGCAGGCCCACCGCGAGCCGGTGGCCGCACCTGTGCCGGACCTCCAGCAGCCCGCCCCAGCCGCCGTGCTCACCGCACTGCTCGGCGATGGACACCGCCTTCGCGGCGTCCTCCGGCGCGGCCAGCAGCATCGCGGCGGGCCGCTTCAGCACCTCCGGCGCCGGATAGCCCAGCAGCCGTTCCGCGGCCGTGGTCCAGCCGACGACGGTCCCCGTGGCGTCGAGCAGGGCCGTCGCCGCATCGGCCATGTCGAACGGGACATGCGCTTCGGTCGGCGCGATTCCCTCGGGGATGGCCATCGCACCCGTCCCATCTGCGGAGACATTTCCCTTAATACTATGACTCCTGGGCCTCCCCGGTCGTCAGCCGTGCGACGACCAGTGCGAGCAGGATGATCCCGCCGTAGATCGCCTGGATCCAGAAGGACGACACCTGGGCGAGGGTGAGCAGATTCTCCAGCATCCCCAGCAACAGGGTGCCCAGCAGCGCGCCGAGCAGGGAACCCCGGCCGCCGCGGAGACTGATCCCGCCGATCACCGCGGCCGCGAACACCGTGAAGATCAGACCGCTGCCCTGGTTGGCGCCCACCGCGCCGACCCGCCCCGCGATGACCAGACCGGCCAGCCCCGCCAGCGCCCCGCCGACCACCAGCACCGTCCAGCCGACCCGCGCGGTGCGGATGCCCGCCGCCCGGGCGGCGGGAGCGTTGCCGCCGATCGCGTACACCGCGCGGCCGAGCCGGTGGTAGCGCAGGACGAACCCGGCCAGCGCGAAGCACAGCGCGGTCACCCACGCCGAGACCGGTACCCCCAGCCACTCCCGCGCGCCGAGCGCGAAGAACGCGTCCGGCGCGTCGAACAGCGTCCTGCCGGAGACCAGGCCGATGAGGACGCCGCGCAGCACGATGTTCATCGCCAGGGTCACGATGAACCCGTTGAGCCCGAGCCCCACGATCAGCGCGCCGTTCACCGCCCCGATGGCCGCCCCCGCCAGCGGGATGAGCAGCAGCCCGACCCAGGTGGGCAGCCCGGTGCCGAAGCCCGCGGAGGCGGCCGGGATGACGACCAGGAAGCCGAGGGCGGGGGCCAGGCCCGCGATCGACTCCAGCGAGAGGTCCATCCGGCCGCTGATCAGGATCATCGCCTCGGCGAGCACCAGCAGCCCGAGCGCGGAGGACGCGCCCAGGATGTTGACCAGGTTGTCCCGGTCGAGGAAGTCGGGGTTGCCGACCGCGCCGATGATCAGCAGCAGGACGACGGCGGGCAGCAGCGCCAGATCGCGGATCCGGACCGGGACGAGGCGCCGGGCGCGGGTCGCCTGCGGCGCGGCGAGGTCATTCATGAGCGAGGTTGTTCGTGGATGAGGTCATTCATGGCCGAGGGTGACCCCTTCGATCGAGGCGACGAGTTCCCGGTCCGTCCAGCCCGCCCGGTGGGTGACGGTGATGAAGCCGCCCACCATCACCACCACCCGGTCACAGGCCCGCAGATCCCCCAGCTGATCGGAGACGATCAGCACCGCGCGCCCCTCGGCCCGGGCCCGCAGCGCGGTCTCCAGCAGATCGCGCTGGGACCGTACGTCCACCCCCGCCGTCGGATCGATCAGCACCAGCACCCGGGGATCCGTGGCCAGCGCCCGGGCCATGACGGCCTTCTGCTGGTTGCCGCCGGACAGCGCGGTCACCCGCTGGGCCGGGCCCCGGGTGGTGATGCCGAGCCGTTCGATGGCGCGGCGGGCCACCGCGTCCCGGGCGGACGGCCGGATCAGCCCCCGGGGGCCGAGCCGGTCGCCGATGGGCAGCGTGATGTTGTCGGCCACCGACAGCAGCGGGATCAGCCCCTGCGCACGCCGGTCGCGCGGCAGACAGCCGACCCCGGCGGCGAGCGCCGAGGTGACGCTGCCGAGCCGCAGCGGACGGCCGAAGACCTCGATCCGCCCGGCGGTCGGCCGGTGCAGCCCGGCCAGCGCCTCGCCGAGCTGATGGCTGCCGGAGCCCGCGAGCCCGGCCAGCCCCACCACCTCACCGGCCCCGACGGTGAGGCTGACGTCGTGGAAGTACGCGCCGCTCAGCCGCTCGACCCGTACCGCCACCTCGCCCCCGGGGACGGGTGGGGGAGGCTTGCCCGGCCGGGCGGGGGCGGCCGGTTCGCCGGTCATCTCCTCGATCAGGGCCCGGGTGGGCAACTCGCCGACCGGCGCGGTGACGATCCTGCGGGCGTCCCGGAAGACGGTGACGGCCTGGCAGATCTCGTACACCTCGCGCAGATGGTGCGAGATGTGCAGGAACGTGACTCCCGCGTCCTGGAGCCGCCGCATCCGCGCGAACAGCCGCGCCGTCGCCCGGCTGTCGAGCTGCGCCGTGGGCTCGTCCAGGATGACGAAGCGGGTGCCCCGGGAGAGCGCCCGCGCGATCTCCACCAGCTTGGCGTCCTCGACGCTCAGATCCCCGGCCCGCGCGCCCTCGTGCACGGGCACGCCCCAAGCGTCCAGCAGCGCCCGGGCCCGGCGGCGGGTCCGCCGCCAGCTGATGACCGAGGTGCGGGGGAGGACCGGCTGATGGCCCAGGAACAGGTTCTCCGCGACCGTCAGCTCGTTGATGATCATGGACTGCTGGTAGACGCAGGCCACCCGGCGCTGCCAGGCCGCCCGGTCCGCGGCGGCGGGGGCGGGCTCGCCCTCGAACCACACCGTGCCCGCGTCCGGCCGCTCCAGCCCGGTAACCACGGCGACCAGCGTGGACTTGCCCGCGCCGTTGCGCCCGACCAGGGCGTGGGTCTCGCCTGCCCGTACGGTGATCCCCGCCTCCCGCAGGGCCACCGTCGGCCCGTACCGCTTGGTGATCCCGCGCGCCTCGCACAGCGGTGGCCGTTCAGTGGTCATTCGCTGTTGCCCCAGAGCCCCGGGTCGTTCACATTGGCCCGGGTCACCAGCGGCGCCGGAAGCTGATCCTCCAGGATGCCGGGCCGCACCTCGACGATGGTGCTGCCGTGATCGGTCCGCCCCTTCCGGAACGACCTCCCCGCCATGGCCTGCTTGATGTAGACCATGGCGTACCGGGCGTAGAGGTCGGTGGGCTGCGAGACGGTCGCGTCGATCCACCCCTTGCGGATGGCGTCCAGCTCCTGCGGGATCCCGTCGTTGGAGACGATCGCGATATGGCCCCGGTGGCCCGCCGGGTGCAGCGCCCGGTGGCGCTGCAGCGTACGCAGCGTGGGGGCGAGGTATACGCCCCCGGCCTGCAGATAGATGCCCTTGATGTCGCGATTGGCGCTGTAGAGCGCCTCCAGTCCGGCCGCCGCCTTGTCCGCCTGCCATCCGGCGGCGATGTCGAGGATCCGGATGTGCGGGTAGTGGCGCCGCATGCACTGGTCGAACGAGGCGGTGCGGTCGCGGCCGTTGACCGACGCCAGGTCGCCCTCGATCTGCACCACCTTGCCGCGTCCGCCTACGGCCCGGCCGAGGCTCCGGCACGCCTTCTCGCCGTACGCCCGGTTGTCGGCCCGCACCACGATCGCCACCTTGCCCCGGTCGGGGGCCACGTCGACGGCCACGACCGGGACGCCGCGCCGCTGCGCGGCCTTCAGACCGGTGACGATCGCGGCGGAGTCGATGGGGGAGACGACCAGGCCGTCGATGTTTTGGGCGAGCAGATTGCGGATGTCGCCGACCTGGCGGCTCGCGTCGTTGTTGGAGTTCACGGTCGGCAGCACGCGGACGCCCGCCTTGGCGGCCTGCCGGGGGATGTCGCGGTCGTACGCCTCCCAGAACGGCGAGGTGAGGAACGGCACCACGACGCCGACCCGCCGCCCGCCGCCGCCTTCGTCCGAGCAGCCGGTGGCGGCAGGGCCGCAGACCAGCACGAGGGCCACGGCGGCGGTGGCGAGGCGGTGGCGCGTCGTGCGCATCGTGCTCCCGGCTCCAGGTCGCGGAACGGCTGGCGAAGACCTCCCCGGCTGTGACCATACGACCGCCGGACCCGCACACCGGGCGGGCCACGCCGCGCAACCGCCCCACCGGGGCCGGTGCCTTTCCCCCACCCCGCCCCTTCCCGATCCGGGGCGCTGCCCCGTGCCCCGGTCCTCAAACGCCGGACGGGCTGGGGGTGCGGGACGGCGCCGCGCCGGGCCTGGTTCTCGATGGCCGGGCGGGTTGGGGGCGCGGGGTGGTACGTCCCGGGGCCTGGTCGTCATGCGCCGGGTGGCCTTTGGGCTTGGTTTCAAGCGCCGGGCGGGCTGAACTCAGCCCGTCCGGCGCTTGAGGACCGGGGGACGGGGCAGCGCCCCGGTTCGGGAAGGGGCGGGCAGGGGACAAGCCACCGCGGAGGCGGCTACGCCCAGGCCGCGCCGCCCGGGTACGAGTACGTCCGCAGCGCCTCGGGGCGCAGGGCCGAGCTGAAGCCGGGGGTCGTGGGGGCCCGGTAGTGGCCCGCGGTGACGATCGCCGGGTCGAGGAAGTGCTCATGCAAATGGTCGGTGTATTCGACGGCCCGGTCCCGCCGGGTACCCGAGACCGCGACGTAGTCGAACATGGCCAGGTGCCGGACCAGTTCGGACAGCCCCACGCCGCCAGCGTGCGGCCACACCGGCACCCCGAACTCCGCCGCCAGCAGCAGGATCGCGAGGTTTTCGTTGACGCCACCGACCCGGCAGGCGTCCAGCTGCAGCACATCGAGCGCGTCCGCCTGCAGCAGCTGTTTGAAGATGACCCGGTTCGCCACGTGCTCGCCCGCCGCGACCTTCACGGGTGCGACGGCGCGACGGATCGCGGCCAGCCCGATGATCTCGTCCGGGCTGGTCGGCTCCTCGATCCAGTACGGGTCGAACGGGGCCAGCGCCCGGGTCCGCTCGACCGCCTCGCCGACCTCCCAGCGCTGGTTGGCGTCGAGCGCCAGCCGGATGCCGGGGCCGATGGCCTCGCGGGCGATCCGGCAGCGCCGGAGGTCGTCGCCGGGGTCGGCGCCGACCTTCAGCTTGATCTGGGTGAAGCCGTCGGCGACGGCCGCCCGCGCCGCGCGGGCGAGCCGGTCGTCTTCGTAGCCGAGCCAGCCGCAGGAGGTGAGGTACGCCGGATAGCCCTCGGCCCGCAGCCGGGCCTCGCGCCCGGCCTTGCCGGGGGCGGCGCGGCGCAGGATCCGCAGGGCGGCGTCGGGGGTGAGCGCGTCGGCGAGGTAGCGGAAGTCGGCGAGGGCGACCAGTTCCTCCGGGGTCAGATCGGACAGCAGCTTCCACAGCGGCTTCCCGGCCCGCTTGGCGGTGAGGTCCCACAGGGCGTTCATCACCGCCGCGACGGCCATGTGGGTGACGCCCTTCTCCGGGCCCAGCCAGCGCAGCTGCCCGTCGTCGGCGAGCGCCCGGTAGACGTCGGCCAGACCGGCGGGCAGACCGGGCAGCTCGGCGCCGACCAGCCGGGGGCGCAGCGCGTCGATGGCCGCGACCTCGACCTCGTTGCCGCGGCCGATGGTGAAGCAGAAGCCGTGCCCCTCCAGCCCGTCCCCGGCGTCGGTGCGGACGATCACGTACGCGGTCGAGTAGTCCGGGTCGGGGTGGCTGGCGTCCGACCCATGGAGCCAGCGCGACGTGGGAAAGCGGATGTCATGGGTATCGAGCGCCGTGATCCGTGTCCTCGTCGTCTTCATCCTCGTCGCCGTGCGTGCGGCCATCAGCAGTCCTCCAACCGCAGTCTCCGACCTGGCGGGCGAAAAGTCCATATGGGGACAAACAGGGCACAGGCTGGCTGGATTCATTCGCGACGCGGCCGAATCATTCGCCGCATCAGAAGCCTTGACAACGCTTTGGCGCACAGCTGAGGATCCTCGGGTGAACTTGTCAGACAGCCAGACAGGCGCTGAATCGTTTCCTCGCCGCGTGAGTGCCATGGAAGCGGTCCTCAGTCACCTCCGGGGTGCCATCGAGCGCGGCGACTACGCGGTGGGGGACAAACTCCCCTCCGAGGCCGAGCTGTGCCGTCGCCTGGAGGTGAGCCGCCCGGTGCTCCGCGAGGCCCTGCGGGCCCTGCAGACCATGGGGCTCACCGCCTCGCGCACCGGCAAGGGCACGTTCGTCATCTCCAGCGGTCCGGTGCAGGACCCCACCTTCGGGGACTACGCCGCGAGCGATCTGCTGGAGGTGCGTCGGCACATCGAGATCCCCGTCGCGGGCTACGCGGCACTGCGCCGCTCCGTCGAGGATCTCGACCACCTCTCCCATCTGCTGGACCGGATGGAGCGGGAGACCGACACCACCGCCTGGGTGGCGATGGACACCACGTTCCATCTCGCCGTCGCCCAGGCGGCGCAGAACCCCGTCTTCCGCAGGGTCATCGAGGAGATCCGCGATGCCCTGGCACGGCAGTCGGCGTTCCTCAACGAACTCGGCGGCCGCCGGGAGCAGTCCAACCGTGAACACCGGGCGATCGTCGAGGCGCTCGCCGACGGGTCCGAACACGACGCGGTGGCGGCGATGACCCACCACCTCGAACGGGTCGAGACCACCCTGACCTCCATCGTGCGCCCCGCTTCGGCGGACGGCGCGTGACGCATACCAACGGAAGGCGGACAGCAGGCGTGAGCGAGCAGTCCCTCCGGCAGGAAGAACGCCACGGCGAAGGGCCCGATCAGCCCCAGCATGTCGATGCCGGTGACGCCGGCTACAGCAAGTCCCTCAAGGCCCGGCATGTCAACATGATCGCCATCGGCGGTGCCATCGGCACCGGGCTGTTCCTCGGCGCCGGAGGGCGCCTGAAGGACGCCGGGCCCTCGCTGGCCCTGGCGTACGCGGTCTGCGGCCTCTTCGCCTTCCTGGTGGTGCGGGCACTCGGCGAGCTGGTGCTGCACCGGCCGTCCTCGGGCGCGTTCGTCTCCTACGCCCGGGAGTTCCTCGGCGAGAAGGGCGCCTACGTCGCGGGCTGGATGTACTTCCTCAACTGGTCCACCACCGGCATCGCCGACATCACCGCCGTCGCGACGTACACCCACTACTGGGGCATGTTCTCCGACATACCGCAGTGGGTGATCGCGCTGATCGCGCTCGCCGTCGTGCTGACGGTGAACCTCATCTCCGTGAAGATCTTCGGTGAGCTGGAGTTCTGGTTCGCCATCATCAAGGTCGGCGCGCTCGTCCTCTTCATGGCGATCGGCATCTTCCTGCTGGTCAGCCGGCACCCGGTGGACGGTCAGGCCACCGGGCCCAGCATGATCACCGAGCACGGCGGCCTGTTCCCGCACGGTGCGCTGCCCATGCTGCTGGTCATCCAGGGCGTCGTCTTCGCCTACGCCTCCGTCGAACTCGTCGGCGTCGCCGCGGGCGAGACCCTGGAGCCGGAGAAGATCATGCCCAAGGCGATCAACTCCATCATGTGGCGCGTCGCCGTCTTCTACGTCGGCTCCGTGGTGCTGCTCTCCATGCTGATGCCCTCCGGCGCCTACTCCGGCGACGAGAGCCCCTTCGTCACCGTGCTCTCCAAGCTCGGGGTGCCCGCGGCCAGCGATGTGATGAACCTCGTCGTGCTGACCGCCGCGATGTCCAGCCTCAACTCCGGCCTCTACTCCACCGGCCGCATCCTGCGCTCGATGGCCATGGCGGGCTCCGCGCCCAAGTTCACCGGCAAGATGAGCCGCACCCAGGTGCCCTACGGCGGCATCCTCCTCACCTCCGCGGTCTGTGTGCTGGGCGTCGGCCTCAACTTCGTCGTGCCCAAGGAAGCGTTCGAGATCGTGCTCAACTTCGCGGCGCTCGGCATCCTCTCCACCTGGGCGATCATCATGATCTGCCATCTGCTCTTCTGGCGCCGCGCCAAGGCCGGTCACGTCACCCGGCCCGGCTACCGGCTCCCCGGCTCGCCGTACACCGAGATCGTCACCCTCGGCTTCCTCTTCTCCGTCATGGTCCTGATGTGGGCCGACGGCGGACCCAGCCGACTCACCGTCATGGCGCTCCCCGGTATCGCGCTGGCCCTGGTCATCGGCTGGTTCTGTACCAGGGGCCGGGTGCAATCCGTCCGCGACGAGGCGGCGGCGACCAAGGAATAGACCGGCCCGGGTCCGGGGCCCCGGACCCGGCCGATGAACCAACCCGTGAACCACCCCGACGACCGGAGCAACACCACCACCATGAATCACACCCCCCGGCCGCACACCGACGACGCTCGCCCCACCCCGGCCGAGCCCCCCGTCATCCGCGAACCCCGCCATGTGCCGGTCGCCCATGTCGTACGCGCTGGTGTGATCGAGGGCGTGCACCATGGGTCGGCGGTCGTGCTGGCCGCCGACGGCAAGGTCGCGTTCCAGACCGGCGACATCGACGCCGCGTTCTACCCGCGCTCCGCGCTCAAGCCCGTACAGGCCGTCGCGCTGCTGCGTGCCGGGCTGCCGCTGGACGGCGCGCTGCTCTCGCTCACCGCCGCCAGCCACTCCGGCCAGGACACCCATCTGGCCGGGACCCGGCGCATCCTGGACGAGGCCGGTCTCACCGAGGACGAGCTGCGCAACACCCCCGACCTGCCGTACGGCTCCGCCATGCGCGAGGCGTGGCTGCGCGCCGACCGCAAGCCCTCCCGGCTGGCGCAGAACTGCTCCGGCAAGCACGCCGCGATGCTCTACACGGCGAAGCTGCGCGGCTGGTCGCTGGAGGACTACCTCGACCCGGCCCACCCGCTCCAGCAGGTGATCGCCGAGACCGTGGAGGAGCTGACCGGACAGCGAGTCGCCCAGGTGACCATCGACGGCTGCGGCGCGCCGCTGTTCTCCGTCTCCCCGCTCGGCCTCGCCCGCGCCGCCGCCGCCATCGCCTCGGCCGCCCCGGACACCCCGGAGGGCCGGGTCGCGGACGCCATGCGCGCCTACCCCGAGATGGCGTCCGGCGACGACCGGGACGTCGCCCGGCTGATGCGCAAGGTCCCCGGGCTGCTCGCCAAGGACGGCTTCGAGGGCGTGCAGCTGGCCGGGCTGTCCGACGGCCGGGCCGTCGTCGTCAAGATCGCCGACGGCGCCGACCGCGCCCGGATGCCGGTGGCGGCGGCCGCCCTCGCCCACTGCGGCATAGACCCGGACGTCCTCGCCGAGTTCGCCACCGCCCCGGTCGTCGGCGGCGACTCCACGGTCGGCCGTCTCCAGGCCACCGACGCCTTCGCCCTGCCCGCCGCCTGATCCGCCCGTTCCCCCTCACTTCCAAGGAACACGCACAGCCATGACCGCTGACCCCGGCTCACGCCGCGAACACGACCTGCTCGGCGACCGCGACGTCCCCGCCGACGCGTACTGGGGCATCCACACCCTGCGCGCCTGCGAGAACTTCCCGATCACCGGTACCTCCATCGCCGCCTACCCGCACCTGATCAGCGCCCTGGCGGCCGTCAAGGAGGCAGCGGCCCGTGCCAACGAGGACCTGGGCCTGCTCTCCTCGCTCAAGGCCGACGCCATCGCCGCGGCCTGCCAGGAGATACGCCGAGGTGAACTGCACGACCAGTTCACCGTGGATGTGATCCAGGGCGGCGCCGGTACCTCGACGAACATGAACGCCAACGAGGTCATCGCCAACCGGGCCCTGGAGATCCTCGGCCACGAAAAGGGCGAGTACGGCATCCTCCACCCCAACGAGGACGTCAACCTCAGCCAGTCCACCAACGACGTCTACCCGACCGCCGTCAACGTCTCCACGATCATCGCCGTCCGTGAGCTGCACTCGGCCATGGAGACGCTGCGGCTGGCCTTCGCCGCCAAGGCCGAGGAGTTCCGCGACATCCTGAAGATGGGCCGCACCCAGCTCCAGGACGCGGTGCCGATGACGCTCGGCCAGGAGTTCTCCTCGTACGCGGTGATGCTGGAGGAGGACCAGAGCCGACTGCTGGAGGCCTCCGGCCTGGTGCACGAGATCAACCTCGGCGCGACCGCGATCGGCACCGGCCTCAACGCCCCCAAGGGCTACGCGGAGGCCGCTCGCGGGCATCTGGAGGACATCACCGGGCTGCCGCTGATCACCGCGGCCAACCTGGTGGAGGCCACCCAGGACTGCGGGGCGTTCGTCCATCTGTCGGGCGTCCTCAAGCGCATCGCGGTCAAGCTCTCCAAGAGCTGCAACGATCTGCGGCTGCTCTCCTCCGGCCCGCGCGCCGGGCTGAATGAGATCAACCTGCCGCCGGTGCAGGCCGGTTCGAGCATCATGCCCGGCAAGGTCAACCCGGTCATCCCCGAGGTCGTCAACCAGGTGGCGTTCGAGGTGATCGGCAACGACGTGGCCATCACCATGGCCGCCGAGGCCGGACAGCTCCAGCTCAACGCCTTCGAACCGATCATCCTGCACTCCCTCTCGGAGAGCGTCACCCACCTGCGCGCCGCCTGCCTGGTCCTCGCCGACCGGTGCGTCTCCGGCATCACCGCCAACGCCGACGAGCTGCGCGCCACCGTCGAGAACTCCATCGGCCTGGTCACCGCCCTCAACCCGTACATCGGCTACAACGCGGCCACCAGCATCGCCAAGGAGGCCCTGGCCACCGGGCGCGGCGTGGCCGAACTCGTCCTGGAGAAGGGCCTGCTGCCCGCCGAGCGCCTCGCCGAGGTGCTGAGCCCGGAGGAGGTCGCGGGCACCCGCTAGAGGCACCCGCTAGGACGTACGCGCTAGAAGACGGGCGCGGTCCGCAGCCGGGCGACCGCCGGGGCCACGCTGAACGGCAGGAGATCCTGCCGCCGGTCCGGCCCCCGCACCTCGACGCGGATCCGGTCCGCGAACCGGTAGGGGCGGTGCGTGAGCACCGCCCCGAGCCGTCCGCGCAGCCGGGACATCGCCGCCCGCACCGTGACCGTACGCGTCGGATCGCCGAACAGGTCGTCGGCGAGCTGCGCCGCGGTGCGCCCCTCGGGGTGCGCGGCGAGCACCAGCAGCAGTTCGGCGTGGCGCGCGCTGAGCCCGTGCGTCCAGGTGCCGGAGGGGCCCGAGAAGGTCAGCGACCAGTGGTGCCGGTCGCGTACGTCCAGCACCAGGTGGCCCGGACCGGCGGGCGCCGCCGGGTCGCCGTCCTCGCCGTCGAGCACCCGCAGCAGATGGCCGCCGGGCAGCGGTTCCACCGCGCACGTACCCAGCGCGGGCAGCCAGACCGGCCCGTACGGCGCCTCCCGCGCCGCCTTGGGCAGCGGCAGCCGGTGGTCCCGGGGACTGATGCCGGTGACGGCGGCGACCCAGCCGTGCCGGTCCACCACGGCGGCCTTGCCCGGGATGCGCGCGAGGACGGGCGCGGCGAGGGCGCGCAGCGCGTCCAGCTCACGGCTGTGGGCCAGCCGCAGTTCGCCCTCGGCCCACCGGGCGGTCGCCGTGACCAGGGAGAGCACGGTGGGGTGGGCCGTCGGCGCGGGCCCGCTGATGTCGATGACGCCGAGCAGCTGCCCGTCCCGGGGGTCGCGCACCGGCGCGGCGGCGCAGCTCCAGGTGTGGAAGGCGCGGACGAAGTGCTCCGCGGAGTGCACCCGCACCGGGGCCCGCACGGCGAGCGCGGTGCCGATCCCGCTGGTCCCCGCCGTCTCCTCGGCCCAGTGAGCGCCCTCGGTGAGGGCGATCCCCTCCGCGTGGCGGCGGATGCCCCGGTGGCCGTCGATCCACAGCACCCGGCCGTCGGCATCCGCGATGATCATGATGTGCTGGGCCGCCTCCGCCGCCTCCAGCAGCCCGCTGTGCAGGGTCGGCAGCACATCGGCCAGCCGCGTCGCCTGCCTGCGCCGCTCCAGCTCGTCCAGGCTGAGCAGCCCCCGGTCGTCGCCGCGGTCCGGGTCGAGGCCGAGCCGCAGCATCCGGTCCCAGGACTGGCCGATCACCGGGCGCGCGGGCAGCGGGAGCCTGCCCCGGCTCAGCGCGGCGTCCCGTATGACGGCCATCAGCCGGGCCGACTCGGCGGGGCTCAGCGCGGCCAGGGGGTCGCCCGGGCGCGTGGCTTCAGTTCGCATGGATTGCGGCCTTTCGTTCCGCCGCGAATGATGCAGGCCGCCCCGCCACGGCGGCGGGCAGCGGCGTCCGCCGGAAGCCGGACGCCGCATGCCATGGTGCGGCCTCAAGTCCATGACGACCAGGGCTGCTTGCCCCGATTGTAGTGAAGTGTACGGACGTGGCGCCCCGGTCGCGGTCAGCAGTCGGTGGGGGAGAGGGACTGCTCCGCCCAGATCGTCTTGCCGCTGCCGGTCTGCCGGGTACCCCAGCTCTGGGTCAGCTGCGCCACCAGCAGCAGGCCACGGCCGCCCTCGTCGAAGGTGCGGGCCCGGCGCAGATGCGGCGCGGTGCCGCTGCCGTCGGACACCTCGCAGATGAGGGTGCGGTCGTGGATCAGCCGCAGCTGGATCGGCGCCTTGGCGTGCCGGATGGCGTTGGTGATCAGCTCGCTGACCACCAGCTCGGTGGTGAACACGGCATCCTCCAGCCCCCACGCCGCCAGCTGCGCGGAGACGTCCCGGCGGGCCTGCGCCACCAGCGAGGGGTCGGCGGGCAGATCCCAGGTCGCCACGTGGTCGGCGTCCAGGGCCCGGGTGCGGGCGAGTAGCAGCGCCACGTCGTCCTCCGGGCGGCTGGGCAGCATCTTGCTGATCACGACGTCGCAGAGGGCGTCCAGCGAGTCTGCGGGCTGGGCCAGCGCGGAGCGCAGCGTGTCCAGCGCCCGGTCGACGTCCTGGTCGCGGGACTCGATCAGGCCGTCGGTGTACAGCGCGAGCAGACTGCCCTCGGCCAGCTCCACCTCGACCGTCTCGAACGGCAGGCTGCCGAGCCCCAGCGGCGGGCCGCCGGGCAGGTCGAGCAGGTCCACCGAACCGTCCGGGGACACCACGGCCGGCGGCGGATGGCCCGCGCGGGCGATCGAACAGCGCCGGGAGACCGGGTCGTAGACCGCGTACAGACAGGTGGCGCCGATGTCCCCGCTGATGGCCCCCGCGGCCGCCGGGCCCTGGGCGGTCTCCGCCTCCGCGGACAGATGGTTGACCATGTCGTCGAGATGGGTCAGCAGCTCGTCGGGGGCCAGATCGACATCGGCGAGGGTACGGACCGCCGTACGCAGCCGTCCCATGGTCGCCGACGCCTGCACCCCGTGGCCGACCACATCGCCCACCACCAGCGCGACCCGCGCCCCGGACAGCGGGATCACATCGAACCAGTCGCCGCCCACCCCGGCCTGCGGGCCCGCGGGCAGATAGCGGGAGGCGACCTCGACGGCCGCGCTGTGCGGCAGGGTCCTCGGCAGCAGGCTGCGCTGCAGGGCCAGCGCCGTGTTGCGCTCCCGGGTGTAGCGGCGGGCGTTGTCGATGCAGACCGCCGCCCGGGCCGTCATCTCCTCGGCGAGCAGCAGGTCGTCCTCCTCGAACGGCTCGGGGCGCTGGTGCCGGGAGAACGTGGCCACGCCGAGGGTGGTGCCGCGGGCGCGCAGCGGGATGGCCATCGTGGAGTGGAAGCCGAACTGATGGATCATCTCGGCCCGGTCCGGGGCCTGCGCCGCCCACCGGGAGACCGCCGGGTCCGTCACCCGGTTCAGCAGCCCCCGCTCCGCCTTCAGGCATTCGGCGGCGGGGGAGAAGTCCGGGTACGCGGCCACCTTCCCCACCTCGACCACGGCCTCCGGGGTGCCCGCGAACACCGACCGGGCGGCGACCCGCCGCAGCATGACATGGCTGGTGAGGGGGCCCGGGCGGGGTTCGCTGCCGCCGTGCACCGAGGGCAGCAGATCGAGGGTCACGAAGTCGGCCAGCTCCGGGACGGCCACATCGGCCAGCTCCTGCGCGGTCCGCTCGATGTCCAGCGTGGAGCCGATCCGGTTGCTCGCCTCGTTGAGCAGCAGCAGACGGCGCCGGGTGGTGTGCTGCGGGGTCCGGTCGTGCGCGGACAGCATCACGGCCGCCACCCGGCCCTCGGCGTCCCGCAGCGGGGCCAGCGAGGTCGACCAGGCGACCGGGCGGTCGTGGCCGGGCATCCGCAGGAACAGCTCGATGTGCTGCTCCTCGCCGGTCTCCAGCACCCGGCGCATCCGCTCCTCGGTCTCCTCCGCCTCGGGCCCGGGGGTGATCTCCGGGACCCGCAGCCCGCGGATCTCCTCCTGGGTGAGGCCGAGCACCCGTTCCATGTCCTGGTTCGCCCAGCGCAGCCGCAGCCCGGTGTCGTACACCGCCATCGTGCACGGCCCCTGGGCGAAGCAGTGCCTCAGCAACTCCTCGTCCGCCAGCGGCCGTTCCGGCCGGGGGAGCGGGGAGACGACGAGCCATTCGGTGACGTCACGGGGAGCGTCATCGGGGGCGTCAGCGGCGTGAGCCGCGGCGTCGGTGGCGTCGGTGGCGGCGGGCGCGGTGACGCGGTGGGCCAGCAGTCCGGCCGTCACCCGGGAGCCGTCGCGGTGCAGCAGCGCCACCCGGCCACGGAACCGGTCGGGCGGACTCAGGTCGCGCAGGGTTTCGGCCACGGGCCGCGGATTTCCCTCGTCGGCGAGGAGAACGGCGGCCGATCTGCCCACGATCTCCTCGGGCCGGTATCCGAGCAGCCCTGCGGCCCCCTCGTTCCACTGGGTGACGATGCCGTGCCCGTCGACAGTGGCCCTGGCTGTGGACGCCTCGTCGATGAGGTCGTCCGACCGGACGGGCTGCTCGTACGGCGGCGTGTCCGGTCGCGTCATGTGGTCATCTCACCCTTGCCCTCGGACTTCCGCCATGGGCAGATGACGGCCTCCACCGCCGCGCCCCTGGCGGGGAGTGAACCCATTTGGTCGCGCGTTCAAGTATGCCATCGGTGGCTGAATATCGGCATACGCGGAACGGGATCGACGATAACGCTCAGCAGTCGGCCCGCCGGGCTCGCCCCCCCCGTTTTCCCTGGGCCGTCCGGCTGATGGCGGACCCCGGACCGGCCGAGGGGGAGTGAGCGGGGCGATCAGAGGAAGGGGAGAAAGGGAAGGACCGACACGAAAGGCGAGATCACCGCATGAGCACGGCAGCGAGCAGCAGAGCCGACGACACGTCCCAGGGCGGCGACGATACGTCCCACGACGGCGGCGAGCCGTCCCACGAACGAGACGGCGACGGCACACGTCCGCACCCGGGCCACACGCCCCGTGGCCACCCCCACAGCTCGCACTACGGCGCCTTCGAGGCCGTCGTCCGCCCCGACGGCGGCCTCGACGTCACTCCCGACCCCCGCGACCCCCACCCCGCCGCGCTGCTGCGCAACGTGCCCGCCGCGCTCGGCCCCCGCGACCGGGTGCTCACCCCCTACGTACGCCGCGGCTGGCTGGAGCACGGCCCGGGCCCCGACCCGGCCCGTGGCGGCGACGACCATGTGCCCGTCCCCTGGGACGAGGTGATCCCGCTGCTGGCCCGCGAACTCGGCCGGGTCCGCACAGACCACGGAAACCGGGCGATCTTCGGCGGCTCGTACGGCTGGGGCAGCGCGGGCCGCTTCCACCACGCGCAGAGCCAGATCCACCGGTTCCTCAACTGCCTCGGCGGCTATACCCGCTCCGTCAACACCTACAGCCTCGGCGCCGCCACCACCCTGCTGCGCCATGTGGTGGGCGACGACGCCCCGATCAGCAACCCCACCCCGCTGTCCGTGCTGGCCGAGCACACCGGTCTCTTTCTCTGCTTCGGCGGGATGCCCGCCAAGAACACGCAGGTCAACGCGGGCGGCATCAGCCGCCACCGGACGGCCGACCTGCTGCGCGCGGCCCATGGCCGGGGCGCCCGCTTCATCCTGGTCAGCCCCCTGCGCGACGATCTCGCCGACGAGCTGGACGCCGAGTGGCTGGCCCCCGTCCCCGGCACCGACACCGCGCTGATGCTGGCGCTGTGCCATGTGCTGATCGAGGAGGGCCGGTACGACGCGGACTTCTGCCGCCGCCACTGCGAGGGCTTCGACGCCTTCGCCCGCTACGTCCTCGGCCGGGACGGCTCCGCCGCCAAGACCCCGCGCTGGGCCGAGGAGATCTGCGGCATCCCGGCCGCCCGGATCGCCGCCCTCGCCCGGGAGCTGACCGAGCGGCGCACCATGGTCTCCCTCAGCTGGTCGCTCCAGCGCGCCCACCGGGGCGAGCAGCCGCTGTGGACGGGCATCGCGCTGGCCTGCCTGCTCGGCCAGATCGGGCTGCCGGGCGGCGGTTTCGCCCATGGGTACGGCGCCACCGGCGGCACCGGCGCCGGGACGCTCCCGTACAAGCTGCCCACCCTGGACCAGGGCACCAATCCGGTCCCCGACTTCATCCCCGTCGCCCGGATCGCCGATCTGCTGCTGCACCCGGGCGAGGAGTACGCGTACGACGGGGGCCGCTACACCTACCCCGACATCCGGCTCGTCCACTGGGCCGGTGGCAACCCGTTCCACCACCACCAGGACCTCGGACGGCTGCGCCGCGCCTTCGCCCGCCCGGACACGGTCGTGGTCCACGAGCCGCACTGGACGGCCACCGCCCGCCACGCCGACATCGTGCTGCCCGCCACCACCACCCTGGAGCGCGAGGACATCGGCGGCGCCAAACAGGACACCGCGCTCATCGCCATGCACCGCGTCGCCGACCCGGTCGGCGAGGCCCGCGACGACTACCGGATCCTCAGCGACCTCGCCGCCGAACTCGGCGTCGGCCACGCCTTCACCGAGGGCCGCGACGCGCGCGGCTGGCTGGAACACCTCTACGAGAGCTGGCGCCGGGGCCTGCCGCCGGAGTACGCGCCCGAGGAGGACTTCAAGACCTTCTGGCGCGCGGGCCGCGTCCCGCTGCGGTCCCTGCGCGAACAGCGCACCCTGTACGCCGGGTTCCGCGCCGACCCCGAGGGCGCGGCGCTGGCCACGCCGAGCGGCCGCATCGAGCTGTACTCGGCCACCATCGCCTCGTACGGCTACGACGACTGCCCGGGCCACCCCGCCTGGCTGCCGCCGGAGCCACCCGATCCCGATGGCGCCGCGGCCCCGGGCGCGTACCCCCTGCACCTGGTCGCCAACAACCCGCCCACCCGGCTGCACAGCCAGCTCGACCAGGGCGAACTCAGCGCCTCCTCCAAGGTCCGCGGCCGCGAACCGGCCCGGATGCACCCCGGCGACGCGGCGGCGCGCGGGGTGCGCGACGGCGACGTGGTGCGCGTCCGCAGCGCCGTGGGCAGCTGCCTGGCCGGGGCCGTGCTCAGCGACGCGGTGCGGCCGGGCGTGGTCCAACTGGCCACCGGCGCCTGGTTCGACCCCTCCGCCCCCGAGGTGGCCACCTGCGTCCACGGCAACCCCAACGCGGTGACCCGCGACACCGGCACCTCCCGGCTCGCCCAGGGCTGCACCGGCCAGCTCGCCCGGGTCGAGGTCGAACGCTACGACGGACCGCTGCCCGCCGTCCGGGCCCACGGGATGTCACATTGAGGACAGGGACGAAGCGCTCCCGGGGGAGCGGAGCGGGTCGTGATGCCATCTTGTGGACAAACGGAATATCGGTGTCGATGCGGCGCTAAGCTTTCCGCTCATCGGACACTTCCGGGAGGTCACGTTGGTGCAAGGGGGGCCTGAACAGGCCGCGTTGATCGCCCGGCTGACCGAGCTGTACCCGGAGGCGAGAACCGTCCGGCGGCTGATGCAGATGTCCGGAATCCCCACGGGCATGGTGGACTTCGGGGGCGGCGCGCTGGACCTGTGGCACGCGACGCTGCGCGAGGCGGACAACCGGGGCAAGCGCGCGGGCCTGCTCACCGTCATGGTCGGCGAGTTCCCGGACGACGAGCTGCTGCGCCGGGCGCTGGCCCGCGCGCTCGACGTCCCGGCGGCGCCCGCCGCCACCCCCGCCCCGCCCGGGGTGGGGTCCGCCGACGGCGCCGAGAAGCTGATGGGCGCTCAGAGCACCCTGCTGCCACTGGCGTTCCTGGAGAGCGGGCTGCGGGCGGCGGGCGCCGTCGGGCTGTTGCGGAACGACGTGGAAGCGCTGGGCACCGGCTTCCTGGCGGCGGGCGACCTCGTCGTCACCGCGGGCCATGTCCTCCCCGACAAGGCGGCCGCCGAGAGCGCCCGCCTCGTCCTCGGCTACCAGGAGGGGCTGGACGGCGAGATCGACGGCGGGACGTCGTACGCCCTCGCCCCGGACCTCGGCTTCGCCACCTCCGAGCGCCACGACCTCACCGTCGTCCGCGCCCGGGAGCCGCTGACCGAGCGGTGGGGCGCGCTCACCCTCGCCCC
Organism: Streptomyces sp. NPDC059850; assembly: GCF_042731515.1. NCBI lineage: Bacteria > Bacillati > Actinomycetota > Actinomycetes > Kitasatosporales > Streptomycetaceae > Streptomyces > Streptomyces sp. NPDC059850. Next base: position 162,578 of record NZ_JBHWJI010000007.1, on the reverse strand, counting down.
GCCCGGGGTGTCGGCGCCGAAGCGGGTCAACATCGTCCAGCACCCCGGCGGCGCCCCCAAGAAGATCGCGCTCTACCACAACGTGGTCAGCTACGCCGACGAACACCGGCTGCTCTACTTCACCGACACCCTGCCCGGCTCCTCCGGCTCCCCGGCCTTCGACGAGCGGTGGCGGGTGGTGGCCGTGCACCGCGCGGGCGGCCACCTCCCGGCCCCGGACGGCGCCGGGCACGTCTACAGCAACGAGGGCGTTCCGGTGCGGTGGCTGACCGGCCTGATCGCCTCCCTCGCACCCTGAGGCGACGATGAGCGTGGCACTTCCGATCGGGCCGGAGCGAGAGATCCTGGCCGAACGAGCGCGCCTCCAGTGGTGCCCCGTCCTCGTGACGGAGCTGGCCGGACGCCTGGAGACCGCCGCCCGCGCCCGGATGCTGCTCGCCCGCGCCCAGATCGACGTCGTGTGGCCCGCCGACCACGGGGTCGCGCTGGGGCCGCAGCTGTTCGCCGTGTTCGAGCACCGGGTGCACCTGCCCGCCGTCATGCGGCGGCTGTTCGACGCGCTGGAGCAGGACTACGGCGCGCAGCCCTGGGTCACCGCGCTGCGGGACGCCTACGACGCCCTCCCCGGTGGCGCCCCGGCCCCGCTGCCCGCCGTCGTCCCCGGGCTGCTCGGCGCCGACGAGCGCCGGGACCTCGACGCGCTGCTGGACGACCCCCGCTGCCCCACCGACCCGGACCAGCTGTGCGAGGTGCTGTGGGCCGCCGCCTCGTCCCTCGGCGTCCCGGTGGCCAAGGACGGTCTGCTCGCCGCCGAGCAGGCCCGCAGCGTGACCGCCCTCGTCGACGACCTGGACGCGCGCAACAGCCCCGACACCCGGGTCCCGCCGCTGCTGGTCTTCCTGGAACACCTCGCCGCCCGCGCGGAGGATCCCGTACGCGGTGAACTGCGCGCCTGGATCGACACCGCGGCCGGCCGCCGCACCGGCCGGATGCCCGCCGACCGGCTCACCGAGGAGCGCGGCGCCGCCACGTCCGCGGCCGATGCCCCCTCGCCCCCGTACACCAGCTGTCTGGTCCGCGCCGAGCGCTGCGACCCCGGCGGCGACCGCTACCGGCTCGCCGCCTGGCTCTACCGGGGGGAGCGCTGCCTGGGCATCAAGCTCCAGGACGACACCCCGCACCCGGCGGAGGCGATCCCCGCCGCGGCCGAGCGGCTCATCTCCCGGCTCCAGCCCTTCGTCCAGCATCTCGCCCCCGAGTGCCTGCTCTTCGAATTCCTGCTGCCCTGGGAGGCGCTGGGCTGGCCGGTCGACGAGTGGAACCTGCGCGGCGGCGGCGAGCTGGCCGTGCCCCGCCCCATCGGCCGCTGCGTGCCGGTCGTCGTCCGCTCCCTGGACCGGCTGCGGGACGGCTGGTCCACCGCCCAGTGGCTGGCGCGCTGGGAGCGGCTGGGCGAGCCGCCCGCCGACGAGGGCCCGCCGCCCGGACCGCACTGGCTGCACGGCGACGGCACCCCGCCCGAGGAGACCGGACGATGCGGCCCGGCCGACCCGGAGCAGGCGCCCCTGATCGGTGACGCCGCCGCCCTCCAGGCGCTCGCCGGGCAACTGGCCGACCGCGAGGACATCAGCTGCCTCTTCCTCACCTACCCCTACCCGCACCTGGCCGCCGTCCCGGACGCCCTGCTGTGCGCCATCCAGGAGGGCGTGCCCGCCGCCGTGTGGTGGCGGCCCGGCCCGAACGGCGCCGCCTCGCCCGGGCGGCCCACGCGGGTGGCCAAACTCGTCGTCGCGGACGGGGGCCTGGCCGGGCTGCCCGGCACCGTACTGGCCCTGCGCCGACAGGCGGCGCGGTGCCCGGAGGAGGCCCACGACGGCGCGGGGATCGCGGTGCTGTGGGACAACCCCGGCTGGCACCCCGAACGGCTCAGACGACTCGGGGGCCCGCGGGCCCACCAAGGAGGCAAGCGATGAACGCGGACGACCGGCAGCCGCCCGTCACCACCGATCCCGAACGGCCCACGCCGCCCGCCTGGTGGATCTACTACGGGGACGGCGTCCGCCGCACCGACTGGACCCTGCCCGAACCCCCGCCCTGGCGCCGCTTCGACGGCGTCCGCCCCGAAACCGGCGAGGACCCGGGCGCGGCGGCCGAACCCTGCTGCGACGGGCACACCGCCGAGGGCACCGGCCGCACCGGCGTGGCCACCACCTACCGCGCCGAGCCCGAAGAGGCCCGGATGGTCAACGCCGCCATCCATCTGCGCCGCCCGCTCCTGGTCACCGGCAAACCCGGCACCGGGAAGTCCACCCTCGCCCACGGCATCGCCCATGAACTGGGCCTCGGCCGCGTCCTCCACTGGTCCGTCACCAGCCGCACCACCCTCGCCGACGGGCTGTACGCGTACGACGCCATCGGCCGCCTCCAGGACGAGAAGCGCGACCACGGCGAGCAGGGCCAAAAGCGCGACCACGACATCGGGACCTATCTGCGGCTCGGCCCCCTCGGCACCGCGCTGCTCCCGTCCGACCGCCCCCGCGTCCTGCTCATCGACGAACTCGACAAGGGCGACGTCGACCTGCCCAACGACCTCCTCTCGGTGCTGGAGGACGGGCAGTTCACCATCCCCGAACTCCAGCGGTACCCCGCCTGCGACATCCGCGTGATGACCGACGACGGACTGCGCCGCGAACCGGTCCGGCACGGGCGGGTGCGCTGCGCCGAGTTCCCCGTCGTCGTCCTCACCAGCAACGGCGAGCGCGAGTTCCCGCCCGCCTTCGTCCGCCGCTGCGTCCGGCTGGACATCCGGCCGCCGTCCCGGCAGAAGCTGGACCGCATCGTCGCAGCCCACCTCGGCGCGGAGGTGCTGCGCGCCTCCGAGGAACGGCTGACGGCCTTCGCGAAGGACCTGGAGGAGGGCCGCAAGCTCCTCGCCACCGACCAGTTGCTCAACACCCTCCGGCTGGAGCACACCGCCGACCACACCGGCGACCCCGAATGGCCCACGGTCCTGCGCGAACTGCTGCGCCCGCTGAACGACACCGCATGACGGACATCACCGAGGCGCTCGCCCTGGCGAGGCGATGCAGCGGCGACGAGGACCTGACGGTGCGCGAGGTCGCCGAACTGCTGTGGCTGGCCGGGCAGATCACCCCCGCCCGGCCGCCCGCCGCCGCGCCCCCGGACCCGCCGCCCGGTGATCAGCCCGCCCCGCCGCCCGCGCCACCGGCCCCGCCGCCGCCCGGCGCCCAGCCGCCCGGCGAACCCGCCGCCGCGCCGGAACCGCCCCCGCCGCCCCCGGACTCGCCCACCCCGCTCCACACCCCCGACGCAGCCGCGGCGGACGGCTCCGGGGACGGCGGCGGCACCCCCGGCGGGCGCGGCGAACCCGGCACCCGGGCCAAGGCCCTCCCGGTGCGCCGCCCGCCCGCGCTGCCCCGGCGGCTGGAGCTGGCCCGCGCGCTGCGCCCGCTCAAGCGGCGGGTCCGGGCGCCCGGGCGGCGCATCCTGGACGAGCCGCTGACCGCCGACCGCTCCGCCCGTGCCCGCCGCCCGGTCCCCGCGCTGTGCCACGCCTGCGAACGCTGGCTGGAGCTGGCGCTGGTGGTGGACGACAGCGTGTCGATGTCCGTGTGGCGCCGTACCGTGGACGACTTCCGCGAACTCGTCGAGGGACACGGCGCCTTCCGGGACGTACGCCTGTGGCGGTTCGACGCCGACGACCCCGCCCTCGTCCTGCGCTACGGAACCGCCGGTGAGGACGGCGCCGACCAGGCGGCGGAGGGCCGTAACCCCGCCGAGCTGCACGACCCCTCCGGCCGCAGGCTGATCCTCGTCCTCACCGACGGAGTCGGCGACCTGTGGGGCACCCCCGACATGACCGCGACCGTACGGGAGTGGGCGCGCCGGTCGCCCCTGGCCGTCGTCCAGATGCTGCCGCCCGACCTGTGGCACCGCACCTGGCTGCCCCCGGTCCGCGCCGAGCTGCGCGCCACCGGCCCCGCCCGGCTGACCGTACGGCCCGAGGGCCCCGCCGCCGTCCACGCCGGAGCGGCCGCCGACCTCGCGCCGCTGGTCACCCTGGACCCCGAATGGTTACGCCCCTGGGCCCAGGCGCTGTCCGGCAGCCGCACCACCTGGCGGCCCGGCACGGCCGTCGACCTCGGCCGGGAGCCCTGGTACGGACGCCCCGAGGCGGCCGCCGACGCCGCGCACCGCCTCCCGGACGACACCGCGGCCCCGGAACGGGTCGAGGAGTTCCGCACCTGGGCCACCACCGAGGCGCTGAACCTGGCGTACCTGCTGTCCGCCGCCCCGCTCACCCTGCCGCTGATGCGCTGGCTCCAGCAGCATCTGCTGCCCGCCACCGGACCCGCCCACCTCGCCGAGGTGTTCCTCTCCGACCTGCTGGTGCGCGCCGCCGCCCGCCGCCGGGGGGAGGACCCGGACCAGGTGGTGTACGCGTTCCGCGACGGCGTACGCGACGAACTGGCCCCCGGGCTCACCCGCACCGACGCCTACCAGGTGCTCACCACCCTCATCCAGGCCCCCGAGGCGCTCGCCGTGCCCTTCGGCGGCTCCCTCGACTTCCGGGTGCTGGCCGCCGACCCGAGGGGCCCGCTCGAACTGGCCGGTGGCCGCGCGTTCGCCACCGTGGCCGCGTCGGTGCTGGGCGGTCTTGGCGGCGAACTCGCCCCGTACGCCGCGCGGATCCACGCGGCGCTGATCGGCGGCCACCCGGCCGGGAGCGGGGGAGCGGCCGACGGGCCGGTCTTCGTGGAGTGCGCCCGGGTGGGCGGCCGGGACGTGGCCGTGACGACCTCCGGCGGCGAGCTGTGGATCTGGGACCTGGCCACCGGCCACGGCCGTCTGGTCACCCACCGGGGCGCGTTCGGCATCACCGCCCTCGCCTGCGCCACCACGGCCTCCGGCCGCAGCCTCGCCGTGACGCTGTCCGCCGACGGCGCACTGGCCGCCACCGACCTCGGCGCCGCCGTGGACCAGGCGCCCGAGGGGGGCCCGAACGTCTGGGAATGGGTCTTCCGGGGGGACATCACCCAGATCCGGCCGCCCGTGCTGGCCTGCCATGAACTCATGGGCCAGCAGGTCGTGGCGGTCCTCGCCCCGGGCGGGATCAACCTGTTGGACCTCGACAGCGGCGCCTCCTTCCTGCCCACCGTGCCGGTGGCCGAGCGGGTGAGCGCGCTGGCGCTGCTGACCGACGGCGGCCGGTCCCATCTGCTCACCGGGGACACCGAAGGCGTCGTGCGCGGCCGGGTCCTGGAGTCCGCCGAGGTGGTCGTCGGCGGCGGCGAGGCACCGACCGGCGCGGCCCGGCCGCCGGGGCGGCGCCACGTGCTCAGCTTCGGCTTCGGCGCCGCCGCCGACCCCTCGCTGGAGCCCGCCTGCCGAGGTCTCGCCGAGGCCTTCGAGGAGTTCGGCTGCCGCACCCGGCTCGCCATGGACGTCACGGCACGGGAGTTCCGGCGTACGGTCGAGGAGACCTCGGCCGGACTCACCGACGCGGACGCCCTGATCGTCCATGTGGCGGGCCAGTCGGCGGAAAGCGGGACGCTGTTCAGATCGCTGCCCACCGATCAGACGCGGGGGCGGCGCCTGATGATCGCGGACGACTGCCCGGCCGTACGGAACGCCCTCGTCCCGGTCTTCGGCTTCGACGCCGTCCTCATCTCCGGGCCGCCCGAGCGGGCCCCCGCCTGGGACCTCACCCTCGCGCTCGCCGCGTCACTGCGCCACTTCGCGGCCGGTCGCACCAGGCGTGCCCGCTACGAGCAGTTCATCTCCTTCGGGGACGTGCTGGACCTCGCCCACGAACTCACCGACGGGCGCACCTCGAACAGCGTCGTGCTGTCGCAGCGGGACAACGACGACTTCCTGCCCAACCCCCGCTACCGCCCGTCCCTGCTGCCCCTCCTCGACCAGGGCCCGGCGGAACCACCCGAGACACCGGCCCTGCGGCAGCTCACCCACTGGATCGACAACCGGTCCGGGGGCGGGCTCGCCCTGGTCACCGGGGAGCCCTGGAGCGGTAAGACGACCCTGCTGGCCGCGCTGGCCACCCGGATGCGGCGCTTGCCCGGCCGCCCCACGCCGGTGGCGGTCTCCGCGGCCGGACGCGACGCCGCCGAGCTGACGCGGGCCGTCGCACGGGAGATCACCGTGCCCGGCGCCCCGGTGCCGGGCACGCCCGACCAGCTGGTCACATGGCTACAGCAGCTCACGGTCCCGCCCGTCATCGTGGTCGACGCCCTGGACGAGGCGCGCGAACCGGAGGCCGTCGTGGCCGGACTGCTGCGCCCGCTCCTCGACTCCGCGGCCTGCCGACTGGTGGTCGCCACCCGATCGGGCCGCGCGATGTTCACCCTGATGGGCAGCGAACAGCACACCCGCATCGCCCTCACCCCCTCCCCGGAACTCCAGCACCGCACCCTGCGCGAGATGTGCGACCGCGTGCTGGCCACCGCCCCCGCCTACCGCGCCGCCTCCGCCGCCCCCGTGCGCGAGGCGTTCGGCGAGGCCGCCGCCAGGGTGCTCGTCGAGCGGAGCCCGGTCGCCGAACAGGTCCTCATCGCCCGCGCATACGCCGGATTCATCGCCTCGCGCGGCGAACCGCTGGAGGACCCCGAGGACGCGCGCTGGGTGGGTTCCGGCGTGCCCCGCACCAGCGCCGACGTCGTGGCCCTGCTGCTGGCCGATGCCCGTAACCCCTGGACCGTGCCGGTGCTCACCACGCTGGCGGCGGCCGGGAACGACGCGCTGACGGACACCGAGATCCAGCGGCGCTGCGGACCGCCCTCGCTCTACGAGGTACGGGAGGCCCTGGCGCCCGTACGCGGACTGCTGGACTCCCTCACCGACGGCCGGGACCGGACGCTGTACCGCCTGGCGGCCTCGTCCGTCGCGGCACAGATCCTGGAGGCACAGGGCCTCGACCCCGCGTGCGAGCCGACGCCCCGGCGGCTGTGGTCGAAGCCGGTCGTTCTGGGCTCCTGCCCGGGCCCGGGCAGGGTGACGGCGATGGCTGCCGAGGCCCGGCCCGCACCGGCGCTCTACTTCATGGGATCGGGCACTCGGCCGCTGATGCGCGCCTCCGTGGCCCCGGGCGTAGCAGCGCCCTTGGCGGTGCCCGTCGCGCAGGGGCCGTACCAGCCCCTTCCGCAGCTGCGGTTCATCGACTGGCGAGGCCAACGGGCCCTGCTGCGCGGCTCCCGGCAGTACTGCACCGTGTGGCTGCTGAACGGTTCGGCGCACGTGGAAGTCGGCGTGCCCGAAGGCCTGGGCCCCATCGAGGCGTTCACCGCCACCATGACCGCCGACGGGCGCCCGCTGGCCGTCGCGGTGAACGAGAAGGGCGCTCCCCGGGCCTGGCATCTGGACGACCGCACCCCCGCCGGTCAGCCGTTCACCCCCGTCCCCCGGGTGCTGGGCGTCCATGGCTTCGGCCATGGTCAGCACAACCCCACGGAGCTGTCGCACCAATGGCTCCTGGCCCTGCGCGACGGCGCGGAGCGGATCGGCCACACCGGATCCTCGGCGCCCTTCGACGTGCGCGTCGCCTACTACGGCGGCGCCTTGCGCACCACGGGCGGGAAGACCGACAACGGCGACAGCGGTAATGGCGGCAACGGCAACGGCAACGGCCGGGGACGGCTGCGCCGCCTCGCGGACGCCCTCGTACGGGCCGTGGGCATGCCGAACGCCCTGCTGCCCGGCATGGGCAGGGAGCTGTACGTCTATCTGCACGACCCCGCGCAGCGGGCCCAGGCGCGGCACATCGTCGCCGAGGCCATCGCCGCGCGGCGGCCGGACGTGGTCATCGCCCACTCCCTGGGCTGCCTGGTCGCCTACGAGGCGCTGTGCGAACGGCCTGACCTCTCGGTGGACCTGCTGGTGACCCTGGGCGCGCCGTTCGGCCTCGACCTGGTCTTCAACCGGCTGGAACCCGCGCCCGTCGACGGCCGGGGCCAGCGCCCCCCGGGCGTGCGGCGCTGGGTGAACCTCGCGGGCACCGACGATCCGCTGGCCGCCCCGCGCGACCTGACCGAGCGGTTCGAGGGCGTCTCGGTCAACATCCAGTGCGAGGGGCTGGGCCTGGACACCGTCCGCACCCAGGGCTACAGCTATCTGCACAGCGTTGAGCTGGCCACCGTCCTCTCCGAGCACCTGGGCCGTGGTGACCGCCGGGATAAATAGTGTGCCAAGCGATTCATGTCCCCGTCGGCACCGGCACGGACCTCATGGTGCTGTGGTTGAGCATCATCGTCGTCGCGACCACACAGCCCAGCCGCTTGGGCGGGCCGCCGGGGCCGTTTCTGTGCGACGTCCCGTGGGTTGCTCTGAGCCTCGCTGCGTCGAAGGCGCTGGACGCGGCGAGCGCGGGCAAACGGGTCCTGGCCGGAGGCCGCGGTCTTCCGGCGCTGGCGCGGCGGAGGTGGGCGTCAAGCCGCTGCTGCCGCGCGAGGTGGACGACAAGCTGGTGCCGCCCCCGTGGCGCAAGGCGGTGTACGCCAACCCGGACTTGCCGCAGGGCGCTGCGCGCCCGTCTGCTGGACGGTGCCGAGTCGGAGGCCGTGGAGGAGGACGTGCTGGCCGGACTGAGCCTGGACATGCCCTGCCGAAGGTCGACCTGCCGGACCTGCTGTTCGAGGTGAACGCCTGGACCGGCTTCCTGGACGCCTACGTGCACCTCGGGGACGGCACCACCCGGTTGAAGGACCTGTCCACCTCGGTGGACGCGCTGCTGAACCTGGACGGCGGGGTGAGGCCGGAGATGGTGGCGACCGACAACGCCTCGTACTCCGATATGGCGTTCGGCCTGTTCAAGATACTCGGCTACCACTTCAGCCCGCGGTTCCGCGACCTGGACGACCAGCGGTGGTGAAGGTCGCCGGTTCCCTGGTCACCAACCAGGTGCGTGCCTACGACCTGCTGCGGATGTTCGGCCGCGAGGGGCGCCCGTCCCCGCTGGGTGCGGCGTTTGCGGAGTACGGGCGCATCGCGAAGGCCGAGCACCTGCTGCGCGTGGCCGACCCGGTCGACGACACCTACCGCTGCCAGATGAACCGGCAGCTCACCGTGCGGGAATCCCGCCTCAAGCTGGCCCGGGACGTGTGCCACGGCAAGCGCGGCACCATCCAGCAGGCGTACCGGGACGGCATGGAGGACCAGCCCGGCGCGCTCGGCCTGGTCCTCAACGCCATCGTGCTCTGGACGACGAAGTACATCGACGCCGCCGTCGCCCAGCTACAGCTTCACCGCATGGGCCGGCCCGGTCACTCAGAGGAGGGCGCCGCCGGAGACCTCAACGCGCTGGGCGGTGACCCAGCGCAGGCCCTCGGAGGCCAGCGTGGCGATGGCGTCGCCGATCTCCTCAGGTTCGCCGACGCGGCCGAGCGCGGTCTGTCCGGCCAGAACCTTGCGCATCTCGGCGTCGTCCCGCATCGCTCCACCGTTGAAATCGGTGGCGGTCGGTCCCGGGGCGATGGAGTTGACCCGGATTCCACGCGGGCCGAGTTCTGCGGCGAGGGTACGGCTCAAGGCTTCGACGGCGGCCTTCGAGGCGGAGTAGACCGAGGTGGCGGGGCTGGTGTGGCGGGTCAGTGACGTCGAGACGTTGATGACGCGGCCTCCTCCGGTCAGCAGCGGCACAAGTGACTGGATGAGGAAGAACGTGCCCCGGACGTTGGTGCCCATCACCGTGTCGAAGTCGTCGATCGTGACGTCCTCCAGCGGTCCGAAGATCCCCACTCCCGCGTTGTTGACCAAGATGTCGAGCCGCGAAGTACCCCAGCGCTCCAGCTGCTCGCTCAGTTCGGAGGTGAAGGACGCGAACGAGGAGACGTCGCTGATGTCGAGCCGGAGAACAGCGGCAGTCCCACCCACCGCCTGCACCTGTTCCACCGTCTTCTCAGCCCCGGCCGCATCGCCGCGGTGGGTGACCAAGACCCGCGCCCCGCGTGTGGCCAGGGCGATGGCCGCGCTACGTCCGAGGCCGCGATTCGCACCGGTCACCAAAGCGATCTTATCGATCGTCATGAACTGCTCCTCCACCGCGCGGCAACCGGAATTCACCCGGCGCCACAGACAGGATGCGAGTCACTCGACTCACCTTGCTCTCGTACCGTAAGCAGGACTACCGAGGCGAGTCAAGTGACTCGCCTCGGGTCTGCGGCATACTGTCCGCATGGCAGCAGAACTCTCCGCACACCACCGCAGACTCGCTCAGCAGAAACGCGAGGCGATCACCACCGCAGCCACAGAACTGTTTTTGGATCGCGGCTACGACGGCACCTCACTGGCCCGGATCGCCGAAGCTGCCGGGGTCTCGAAGTCCACCCTGTTCAAGCGGTTCCCCACCAAGGCGGCCCTCTTCGAGGCCATCGTCACCGAGTCCTGGCAGCGTGACGCCGGCGACGCCGCCGCGCGGCCACAGACCGGAGATCTGCGCTCCGGACTGACAGCCATCGGCCACCGCTATGCCGACCTGGTCGGCCAGCCCGGCATGACAGCCCTGTTCCGGATCGTCATCGCCGAACTGCCTCGTTTCCCCGAACTGGGACGGATCCAGTTCCAGCTCGGCAAACTGCCCTACTTCACCTCCGTTCAGCACTACTTGGAATCCGAGCACGAGGCGGGCAACGCTGATGTCCCGGACGCGGCGAGCGCCGCGAACCAGTTCCTCGGCATGATCGCCAACTACGTCCTGTGGCCCCGCATGCTGCTGACCGACTGGAACCCCGCAGCCTCCGACATCCACGACGCCGTCGAACAGGCCGTCCAGACCATGCTCGCCAGATACGCCCCGACCCGCCGGCCTGACCCGAAGCCGGAACGTTGACACTGGCGCGCAATGGTCAACATCCGTGACGCCTCCACTTGGCGGCGCATGTCGGTAAACGAATGGATCGTTCAGCTTCTCGCGGCATCGCCGCCGGAGAGTCTGCCCGGCAGTTGGCCGGGCGGCTGGGCAGGTCGCCATCGACCGTCTCTCGCGAGATCGCCCGCAACGGCGGCCGGGCGACACCGTGTACATCTCCGGGATGTTCCGCCTCGCGCGCGGTACCAAGGCACATCCTCGACGTGCTCGACGTCCTCCACCGCGACCGCCTCTCCCCGCGTACGTGGGCGGCCAGTCCATCGCCGCCCTGGCCCGCGACCACCACGTCAGCCGCGGCGCCATCCGCACCGCCGTCGCCGACCTCATGCCCGAGCACACCGCCGACCGCCAGGACACCCCGGCGCCCGAGACCGCGGTCACCCTCGACATGCCGGGCAAGGTCGCCGACTTCCTCCGTACGACCGAACTGGAGCCCGCCGAGCGGGCCGCGCTCGACCAGGGCGTCCCCGCAGTCCCGGCACAGCGCAAGGCCCGCCGCGAGTACGAGAACCGCGTCAGCACACTCGCGCCGACCCGGACCATGATCGTTCTCACCGATAACCGCTGTGCCGATGTTCCCCGAGGCCGGTAGCGGCCTCGCTGCCCTGGAGCTTGGCGTTTCCCTCCAGCAGATCGCGCTCGTCCAGTACGGCGGGACACTCGCGTACAGCGCCGCCGCGTCCGGTCCACCCAGGCCCCGGCGGGCAGTCCGATCACCACCTTCGCGATCGGGCTGCTCGCCACCGCGGTGTGGCTGATGCTGGCGCCCAGTCCACTGGTGGTCTCGCAGACACAGGTCGGGGTGGCCGCGCTTTATTACATGTGTATGAAACCGGGGGCCTCGATGCGTGACACCTGTCGATGGTCGGGGTGTGGTCGGACACCTAGGTTTCACTGAACCGCAACCCACCCCACATCCGCCTCCATCAAGGCTTCGGCCCTGTTCAGGGCCGCTTTTCGTGCTGCCGATCCCGCCGTCATGAGAGACGAGGAACGATCATGAGCGCCCATAAGCCGATCACCACGGACGCCCGCGCCCCCGGCGCCGACTCGCCGCCGGGCGCGGCCCCGCCCGGCGGTTCCGGTTCCGATTCCGGCTCCGGTCTGCAGGCCGGGCTGAAGAACCGCCATCTGTCGATGATCGCCATCGGCGGGGTGATCGGGGCCGGGCTGTTCGTCGGCTCCGGGGCGGGGATCGCCGCGGCCGGGCCCGGCATTCTGCTGTCGTACGCCCTGGTCGGCACCCTCGTCGTGCTGGTGATGCGGATGCTCGGCGAGATGGCCGCCGCCGATCCGGTCTCCGGTTCGTTCTCGTCGTACGCGGACCGGGCGCTCGGCCGCTGGGCGGGGTTCACGATCGGCTGGCTGTACTGGTTCTTCTGGGTCGTGGTGCTGGCGGTGGAGGCCACGGCCGGGGCCGCCATCCTCACCGGCTGGGTGCCCGCGGTGCCGCAGTGGGCGTGGGCGCTCATCGTGATGGTGGTGCTGACCGCGACGAACCTGTTCTCCGTGGGTTCCTACGGAGAGTTCGAGTTCTGGTTCGCGGGCATCAAGGTGGTCGCGATCGCCGCGTTCATCGTGATCGGCGGGCTGGCGGTGTTCGGCCTGCTGCCGGGCGGCCCCGACGGTGCGATCGGTGCCGCGAATCTGACCGGCCACGGCGGCTTCCTGCCCAATGGCCCCGGTGCCGTGCTCACCGGGGTGCTGATGGTCGTGTTCTCCTTCATGGGCAGTGAGATCGTCACCCTCGCGGCGGCGGAGTCCACCAATCCGCGCAAGGCGGTCGCCCGCGCCACCAACAGTGTGATCTGGCGGATCGCGGTCTTCTACCTCGGTTCGATCGCCATCGTGGTGACACTGCTGCCCTGGGATTCCCCCGAGGTGAAGAAGAGCCCGTACGTGGCCGTGCTGGACCACATCGGCATCGCCCACGCCGGTCAGCTGATGGACGTGATCGTGCTGACCGCCGTGCTCTCCTGTCTCAACTCCGGCCTGTACACGGCCTCCCGGATGGCGTTCTCGCTCGGCGGCCGCGGGGACGCGCCGAAGAGCTTCAGCCGCACCACCGGGCGCGGTGTCCCGGCCACCGCGATCCTCGCCTCGGTCGTCTTCGGCTTCGTGGCGGTGTTCTTCAACTACGCCTACCCCGACACCGTGTTCCAGTTCCTGCTGAACTCCTCGGGCGCGGTGGCGCTCCTCGTCTGGCTGGTGATCTGTTTCTCGCAGCTGCGGATGCGCAGGACCCTGGAGCGTGAGACGCCGGAGCGGCTGACGGTGAAGATGTGGGCGTACCCGTATCTGACCTGGGTCACCATCGGCATGATCGTTTTCGTGATCGGCTACATGTTCACCGATCCGACCGGCCGTGAGCAGATGATTCTGTCGCTGCTCGCCGCGGCGGTGGTGCTCGGTGTCGCCATGGTGCGCGAGGTCCGGCGGAAGCGGACACCCGAGGCGCCCGAGTCGGCCGAGGAAGCACCCGCAAAAAATCTGACGTAGAGTCAAAAGACCATGTGCGCGCAGGATGGGCGGAGTGGCCGATTCCGCCCATGATGCGGCCATGGAAGGAAAACTGACGCGTCGTCACTTTCTGGGGCTGGCGGCCCTCCAGACGGCCGCCGCCCTCGGTCTCACCAGAATCGGCCTCACCCCGGCGGCCGCCGCCCGGAGCGCCGACTACGCGCCCGCCCTCGTCATCGGATCCGGCTACGGCGCGGCGGTCGCCGCCCTCCGGCTGGGCGAGGCGGGCATCCGCACCCTGGTCATCGAGATGGGCCGGCTCTGGGAGGCGCCGGGGTCAGGCGGTTCGGTGTTCTGCTCGATGACCGCCCCCGACCACCGCTCCATGTGGTTCAAGCGCAGGACCGAGGCGCCGCTGTCCACGTTCCTGTGGCTGGACGTCATCAACAAGGACATCACCCCCTATCCCGGGGTCCTGGACCGCGTCCGGCACCCGAACATGTCCGTCTACGTCGGCCGCGGGGTCGGCGGCGGATCGCTGGTCAACGGCGGTATCGCGGTCACCCCGCCGCGCGCGTACTTCCAGGAGGTGCTGCCGGGCGTCGACGCGGACGCCATGTACGGCACGTACTTCCCGCGCGCCAACCGCATGCTCGGCACCGCCGCCATCCCCTCCGACTGGTTCGAGACCACGGAGTGGTACCAGTACGCCCGGGTCGCCCGCGCCCAGGCGAGCGCGGCGGGGCTGAAGACCGTCTTCGTGCCCAGCGTCTACGACTTCGACTACATGCGGCGCGAGGCCGCCGGGACCGCCACCAAGTCCGCGCTCGGCCAGGAGGTCATCTACGGCAACAACCACGGCAAGCGCAGCCTCGACAAGACCTACCTGGCGGCGGCGCTGGGCACCGGGAACGTCACCATCCACACCCTCAGCCGCGCCCGGGCGGTGCGGCGGGCCGCCGACGGTACGTACGTCGTCACCGTCGACCGCGTCGACACCACCGGCGCCGTCACCGCGACGGACGAGATCGCCTGCCGCTCCCTCTTCCTCGGCGCGGGCAGCCTGGGGACGACCGAACTCCTGCTGCGCGCCCGCGAGACCGGCGCGCTGCCCGCGCTGAACGCGGAGGTCGGCCGGGGCTGGGGCGGCAACGGCAACGTCATGCTGGGCCGCGCCAACCACATCTGGAACCCCACCGGGGCCCATCAGTCCACGATCCCGGTGACGGCCATCGACGACTGGTCCAACACGGCCAACCCGGTCTTCGCCGAGATCGCCCCGCTGCCCGCCGGGACCGAGACCTGGGCCAGCCTCTACCTGGCCATCACCAAGAACCCGCAGCGCGGCACCTTCACCTACGACGCCGCCAAGGACGCCGCCGTACTGAACTGGACCGCCGCCCAGAGCGCCCCGGGCATCGCCGCCGCGAAATCCCTCTTCGACCGGGTCAACGCGGCCAACGCCACCATCTACCGCTACGACCTCTTCGGCGACACCCGCGCCTTCGCCGGTGACTTCTGCTACCACCCGCTGGGCGGCTGCGTCCTGGGCCGCGCCACGGACACCTACGGCCGGGTGGCCGGTTACCAGCGGCTCTATGTGACCGACGGAGCGCTCGTCCCGGGCTCCATCGGCGTCAATCCCTTTGTGACGATCACGGCCCTGGCGGAACGCACCATGTCCCGTGTCCTCGCCGAGGACGACGTCGGCCGCTGACGGTACGCGGCCCCGGGACGTACCGCATCGCGCCCCGGGGCATCACGTCACGC
The DNA here is from genome assembly GCF_042731515.1 of Streptomyces sp. NPDC059850. Classification (NCBI taxonomy): domain Bacteria; kingdom Bacillati; phylum Actinomycetota; class Actinomycetes; order Kitasatosporales; family Streptomycetaceae; genus Streptomyces; species Streptomyces sp. NPDC059850. The sequence continues at coordinate 147,451 of NZ_JBHWJI010000007.1, read as the reverse complement.
ACGTGGCGTCACATCGTCAGCACGGAATCGTCCTGGACGCGGGCGCCGGGGAGCTGGTGCCGGGCGGCGATCAGGGCGGTGTCCACATCCCGGGTCCCGGTGGAGACGCACAGCGTGTACGCGACGTCGTCCATGCGCTGGCGCACCTTCGGGCTGCCCACGTCGGCGTGCAGGGCCTGCAGGGTCTCGTACTGCTCGACGAGATTGCGCAACACGGCGGGGTGGGCCATCAGCATGGGGGCTCTCCTCGGGTGATGAGACTGCTGGACAGGGGGCTGGTCGCGGATCCGTCTACCCGGCGCGCGTGGCCCCATGCGTGGCCGTCGCGGGCGCCGCCGCCACCGGAGTCGCAGGGCGCTGCCGGGGCAGGAAAGCGGCGAGGACGAAGGCGAGCAGGGCCGCTCCGGCACCGATGGCCATGACCACCCGGAAGCCGTCCTGGGCAGGGAGGGTGACGGGGCCCAGTGTGGTGGTCATCTCGGCCAGGACGACGCCCGCCACCGCGCTGGAGATCGAGGTGCCGATGGACCGCATCAGAGTGTTGAGGCTGTTGGCCGCGGCCGTCTCCGTCACCGGCACGGCCGCCATGACGAGCGCGGGCATGGAGCCGTAGGCGAGCCCGATACCGGCGCCGATGACACAGGACACCAGGACGAGGTGCCAGATGGCCGACATCAGCACGATGTTGAGGGCGTAACCCGAGGAGACCACGACGGCGCCGATCATCAGCGTCACCTTGGGTCCCTGGTTCTTGGAGATACGGGCCGACAGCGGCGCCATGGCCATCATCACCAGACCCGACGGCGCCATGACGAGGCCGACGGTCAGCATCGTCTCCCCGAGGCCGAAACCGGTGGCCTTCGGCATCTGGAGCAGCTGCGGCATCAGCAGGGACATCGCGAACATGGAGAAGCCGAACACCGCGGAGGCGAGGTTGGTGAGCAGCACCTGACGCCGCGCGGTGGTGCGCAGGTCCACCAGCGGCCGCGCGGACCGCAGTTCCCACCGGCCCCACAGCGCCAGCGTGACCGCCGAGGCGAGGAAAAGACCGAGGGTGAGCCCGCTGGACCAGCCCCAGGCGGCCCCCTTGGAGATCGCCAGCAGCAGGCAGACCAGCGCGACCGAGAGACCGGCCGCCCCCGCCACGTCGAACCGTCCGCCGCTGCGCACCGCGGATTCGGGGACGAGCCTGGCGACGAGCACGGTGGCGAGGACGCCGAATCCGGCGGCGGTCCAGAACAGCACATGCCAGTCGGCGCGTTCGGCCAGCAGCGCGGCGGCGGGCAGGCCCAGGGCGCCGCCGACCCCGAGCGAGGCGCTCATCAGGGCGGTGGCCGCACCGAGCCGTTCGGCGGGCAGTTCGTCGCGCATGATGCTGATGCCGAGCGGTATGACCCCGGCCGCCAGGCCCTGCAGGGCGCGTCCGACGACCATCGGGGCGAGGGAGTCGCTGAGGGCGCCGACGACCGACCCGGCCACCAGCAGGCCCAGGCTGATCAGGAGCATGCGGCGCTTGCCGTACATGTCTCCCAGCCGCCCGATCACCGGTGTCGCGACGGCGGCCGCGAGCAGGGTGGCGGTCACCGCCCAGGTGGCGTCCGAGGCCGAGGCGTTCAGCAGGCCGGGGAGCTTGGGGATCAGCGGGATCACCAGGGTCTGCATCAGCGAGACCACGATCCCGGCGAAGGCCAGGACCGCCACGACGGTGTTCGCCCGCGGCGGTCCGGAGGCTCCGGCGGCGGGTCTGGGCAGGGCGTCGGACATGGCGGAGCCTCCGTCTGGGACAAATTTAAATCAGCTGGTTGACTTAATGTACCGGACCGGGAAGGCTGTGACACAGCAGAGGAAGGGACAGGCATGACGCTTGCGGAATTTCCGATGGCCAGGGCGGCGGGCTGCCCGTTCGACCCGCCTCCCGCGCTGCGGGAGGCGACGGAGGAGGGGCCGCTCGCGAGAGTCCGGCTGTGGGACGGCAGCACACCGTGGCTGGTGACCCGGCACGCCGAGCAGCGGGCCCTGCTGGGCGACGCGCGGGTCAGCGCCGACGCCGCCCGGCCCGGCTATCCCAGCTCGGCCCCGCTGCCCCCGGGCGGTACCGGCTTCAGCTTCATCCTCATGGACGACCCCGAACACGCCCGGCTCCGGCGGATGGTCACGGCACCGTTCGCCATCAAGCGGGTGGCGGCGATGCGTCCGGCCGTGCAGAAGATCGTGGACGGGCTGATCGACGAGCTGCTGGCCGGACCAGCTCCGGCCGACCTGGTACGGGAGTTCGCCCTGCCGGTGCCCTCGCTGGTGATCTGCGAGCTGCTGGGCGTGCCGTACGCCGACCACGACTTCTTCCAGGAGAACAGCAACGTCCTCATCAACCGTGAGGTGACGCCCGAAAGGCGGTCGGCCGCCCACGCGGCGCTGCTCGGCTACCTGGACGGCCTGATGGGCGAGAAGATCGCCCACCCCGTGGACGACCTGCTGTCCGGGCTGGCCGGACGGGTCACGGCGGGCGAGCTGACCCGCGAGCAGGCGGCGCAGACCGGCGTACTACTCCTGCTCGCGGGCCACGAGACCACCGCGAACATGATCGCGCTGGGCACCCTCGCCCTGCTGGAGAATCCCGGACAGCTCGCCCTGCTGCGGGAGTCGGACGATCCGAAGCTCATCGCCTCGGCGGTGGAGGAGCTGCTGCGCTACCTCAACATCACGCACAGCGGGCGGCGCCGGGTGGCGCTGGACGACATCGAGGTCGCGGGCCAGGTGATCCGGGCCGGGGAGGGGATCATCCTGGCCAACGACATCGCCAACCGGGACCCCGAGGTCTTCCCCGACCCCGACCGGCTGGACATCGAGCGCGACGCCCGCCGCCATGTGGCGTTCGGCTTCGGGGTGCACCAGTGCCTTGGCCAGCCGCTGGCCCGGATGGAGCTGCAGGTCGTCTACAGCACGCTCTACCGCCGCATCCCCACCCTCCGGCTGGCCACCGATCTGGAGAAGATCCCCTTCAAGCACGACGGTTCGGTCTACGGCGTCTACGAACTGCCCGTGACCTGGTGAACCCCGTCCGGCTCAGGCCGGGTTCACGCCCAGCAGGCTCCGTACCCGGGCGGCGAAGAGCGGGTCGGCACCCTCCAGCGCCTTCCGCAGCCCGGCCTCGTCGGCGAAGGGCCGCGCGGCCGCGAACTCCCGCGCCCGGTCCGCCGGGGCGCCGCACTCGGCGCCGAGGACGGCCGTCGCCTGGTCCGCGGGCAGCGCGTCGAACCAGCGCAGCCCGAGCGCGGCCAGGCCGTCCGGGGTGGGCGCGCCGAAGAGCCGGAGACGGGCCAGGCCGCCGTCCGGGTGGATGTCCAGCCGGACGTGGGTGACCGGCTGGGTGGTGGTGAGCCGGAAGCGGTGCGGGGTGTCCCGCTGCAACCGGGTGCGCGGCAGCAGGTCGAACCACGCGCCGGCGGCGTCCAGGTCCCCGGCGGTGGCGTCGATACCGCGCAGCCGGGCCGAGCCGGGGGAGTTGCCGATGAAGTACGAGGTGTCGATGGTCGCGTGGGTGATACGGCCGCGGGTGGCGAGCTGTGCCACGATCCAGTCGTTGCCGTCGTCGCGGCGCCTGCGGGTCTCCCAGCCGTCGCCCATGACCCGGGGCAGCCCGGGGGCGAGGACGTTGTTGGGCGGGGAGTAGAACCGGTTGCTGGCGTCGATGACCTCGCCGCCGTTCTCCACGGCCGCCAGGTCGAAGGCGGCGGGGTTAAGGAAGCGCGGATCCGGCACCACCTGTCCGTGGACGCGCAGCCGCGCCACCCCTCCGTCCGGGTGGATGTTCAGCCGGACATGGGTGAAGCGCTGCTCCACGTCCACGGCGAAGCGGTGCTCGCTGTCGCCGCCCAGGGCGCTCTTGGGGACGATGCTCACCCACTCGGCGTCCGCGATCTCCTCGGGCGTGGGATGGCCTTCGACCGCGCACGCCTCGAGAGAGCAGTGTTCGGGGTAGTTGCCGGTGAAGTGGGCCGTGTCGACGACGACGCCGTGGATCACGCCGGGGGTGCCGAGGCGGACGATCGCCCAGTCGTGGTCCCCGTCCTCGAATTCGGGGCGGCGCCGCCGGGTCTCCCAGCCGTCCATGATCTGGCCCTTGTGGCCGAAGGTGTGGGGCTGGAAGACCGGTGCCGCGGGGCGGAGCAGGTTCTCCTTCTCGGCGAAGAACTCGTCGTTGGCCGCGATGACGCCGCCGCCGAGCGCGCGGGCGGCGAGGTCGGGCAGCAGGGTGAAGTCCGTCATGTCTCTCCTGGGCTCGGGAGTCGGCTCCGATTCGGCTCGGGGGCCGGCTCGGGAGCCGTTGCCTGGAAGCCTCCCGGCGGCGCGGCTTCGACCGCGTGGATCACGCCGCCGGGAGGAGCTTGAGGGTGCCGGGCGGGGCCGCCCGGGGGGTCATCCGAGGGCGGTGCGGACCGCCGTGGGGGCGTGTTCGGGGCTGGTGGCCAGCTCCTCGAACTCGTTGACGTTGTCGAGTTCGGTGCCCATGGACACGTTGGTGACGCGCTCCAGGATGACCTCGACGACGACCGGCACCCGGTGTTCGGCCATGAGCTTCCTGGCCTCTTCCAGGGCGGGCGCGATGCGGTCGGGTTCGAAGACCCGGATGGCCTTGCAACCGAGCCCTTCGGCGACCTTCACGTGGTCGACGCCGTAGCCGCCGACCTCGGGGGCGTTGATGTTGTCGAAGGAGAGCTGGACGCAGTAGTCCATGTCGAAACCGCGCTGGGCCTGGCGGATCAGCCCCAGATAGGCGTTGTTGACGACGACATGGAGGTACGGGATCTGGAACTGGGCCCCGACCGCGAGTTCTTCGATCATGAACTGGAAGTCGTAGTCGCCGGAGAGGGCGACGACGGTGGCGTCCGGGTCGGCCGTCGCCACGCCCAGCGCGGCCGGGACGGTCCAGCCCAGTGGCCCGGCCTGACCGGCGTTGATCCAGTGCCGGGGGCGGTAGACGTGCAGCATCTGGGCGGCCTGGATCTGGGAGAGGCCGATCGTGGAGACATAGCGGGTGTCCGGCCCGAACGCCCGGTTCATCTCCTCGTAGACCCGCTGCGGTTTGACCGGCACCTGGTCGAAGTGGGTCTTGCGCAGCATCGAGCCCTTGCGGCGGCGGCAGCTGTCGGCCCAGTCGGCGCGGTCCCTGAGGGTGCCCGCCGCCTTGAGTATCCGGGCGGCCTCGACGAACAGCCGCAGGGCGGCCCCGGCGTCGGAGACGATGCCGTAGTCGGGCGCGAACACCCGGCCGATCTGGGTGGGCTCGATGTCGACGTGGACGAAGGTGCGGTCCTTGGTGTACGTGTCGACGCCGCCGGTGTGGCGGTTGGCCCAGCGGTTGCCGACGCCGAGGACGAAGTCCGACTCCAGCAGGGTGGCGTTGCCGTAGCGGTGGGAGGTCTGGAGGCCGACCATGCCCGCCATCAGCGGATGGTCGTCGGGGATGGACCCCCAGCCCATCAGGGTGGGCACCACGGGCACCCCGGTCAGCTCGGCGAACTCCACCAGCAGATCGGCCGCGTCGGCGTTGATGATGCCGCCGCCCGCCACCAGCAGCGGCCGCTCGGCGGCCTGGAGCAGCCCGATCGCCTTGTCGATCTGCGCCCGGGTGGCGGCCGGTTTGTGGATCGGCAGCGGCTCGTAGGTGTCCGGGTCGAACTCGATCTCGGCCATCTGGACGTCGATGGGCAGGTCGATCAGGACCGGTCCGGGGCGGCCGGACCGCATGAGGTGGAACGCCTGCTGGAACGCGCCCGGCACCTGGGCGGGCTCCAGCACGGTCATCGCCATCTTGGTCAGCGGCGCCGCGATCGAGGCGATGTCGACCGCCTGGAAGTCCTCCTTGTGCAGCTTGGCCACCGCCGCCTGCCCGGTGATGCACAGGATCGGGATCGAATCGGCGCTCGCCGAGTACAGGCCGGTGATCATGTCGGTGCCCGCGGGGCCGCTGGTGCCCACACAGACCCCGATGTTCCCGGACTTGGCCCGGGTGTAGCCCTCGGCCATGTGCGAGGCGCCCTCGACGTGCCGGGCCAGGACGTGGGTGAGGCCGCCGTTGCCGCGCATCGCGGCGTAGAAGGGGTTGATCGCCGCTCCGGGGAGACCGAAGACGTGGGTGGTGCCCTCGCGCTTGAGGATTTCCACCGCCGCCTGGGCCGCTGTCATACGCGCCATGGGGTTGCTCCTGTGGTTCCGGGGGTTCAGTGGATGTCGCGGCCGGCCAGGCGCTCGACGCCGCGCAGCAGTGCGGAGTGGTCCAGGCCGCCGTCGCCGCAGGCGCGGGCGGAGGCGACCAGCTGGGCGACGACGGAGCCGACGGGCAGCGGTGCGCCGACCGCCCGGGCGGCGTCGGTGACGATGCCCATGTCCTTGTGGTGCAGATCGATGCGGAAACCGGGCTGGAACTGACGGTTCAGTACGGCGTCCCGCTTGCGGGCCAGCACGGTCGACCCGGCCAGGCCGCCGCCCAGCACCTCCAGCGCCGCCCCCAGGTCCACCCCGGCGTTCTCCAGGAACACCACGGCCTCGGCCAGCGCCTCGAGGTGGACGGCGACCATCAGCTGGTTGGCGGCCTTGACCGTCTGGCCGGAGCCGTGCGGGCCGACGTGCACGATGGTGGTGCCCAGCGCCTCGAACACGGGCCCCGCCTCGGCGAAGTCGTCCGGCTCGCCGCCGACCATGATGGACAGCACGCCCTCGACCGCTCCGGCCTCACCGCCGGAGACCGGGGCGTCCAGCGTGCGGACGCCCTTCTGCTCGGCGGCGGCCTCGACCTCCAGGGAGGTCTGCGGGGTGATGCTGCTCATGTCGATCAGCAGGGTGCCCGGCGCGGCGTGGGCCAGGACGCCGTCCTCGCCGAGGACGACCTCCTTCACCTGCGGGTCGGCCGGGACCATGGTGATGACGACCTCGGCGTCGCGCACCGCCTGGGCGATGCTGTCCGCGCCGTGGCCACCGGCCGCGGTGAGCTTGTCGACGGCGGGGCGGCTCCGGTTGTAGCCGGTGACGGTGTGCCCGGCCCTGACCAGGTTGGCGGCCATCGGGCCGCCCATGATGCCCAGGCCGATGAAGGCGATCTTCCGTGGTGTGGCGGTCATCGTGGCGCTCCTTCGTATCGTGGCGGTTGTTCGGACACCGGGTCAGGCGTGGGTAGAGCTGCCGCGCCGCTCGCGCGGGAGCCAGTCGAAGCTGTCGGCGGTCGGGCCCTGGGCCTTGTACTCCAGACCCACCCAGCCGTCGTAGCCCGCCTTCTCCAGCGCGGTCAGCTGCCCGTCGAGGTCCAGCCCGCCGGTGCCCGGGGCGCCCCTGCCGGGCGCGTCGGCGATCTGGACGTGGCCGACGCGTCCGGCGTGGTCGGCGATCACCCGCGCCACGTCGTCGCCGTTGACGGCCAGGTGGTAGAGGTCGGCGAGGAAGCGGAGGTTGCGGGCGCCGGACGCGCGCTCGACCCGGTCGATGACGCCGAGCGCGTCCGCCGCGGTGAGCAGCGGATACGCGGGGGCGCCGCTGACCGGCTCCACCAGGACCGTGCCGCCGATGCGCCCGGCGGCCTCGGCGGCGAGCGCCAGGTTCTCGGTGGCGAGGGCGTCCTGCTCGGCCGGGTCGGCTCCCTCGACGCGGTTGCCGTAGAGGGCGTTGAACGCGCGGCAGCCCAGCTGTTCGCCGATGGCGACGGTCACGTCGATGTTGTCGCGGAACTCCGTGCCGCGGGCGGGCCAGGACACCAGGCCGCGGTCACCGCCGGGCATGTCCCCGGCGAAGAAGTTCAGCCCGGTCAGCCGGACCCCGGCGTCCCGCACCGCCTGGATGAAGGCGTCGATGTCCTTGTCCTCCGGCACCGCCACGGTGTGGGGCCACCAGAACTCGACGGCGTCGAACCCGGCGGCCTTCGCCGCGGCCGGGCGCTCCAGCAGGGGCAGCTCGGTGAACAGGATCGACAGGTTGACCGTGTACGGGAGGCGGTGGTCGCTCATGTCTCACATCCCAGGAAGGAGAGTGTCCGCAACTTCCACGATGCGGATAGTGTTTTTTGCTTAGCGGAATAACAACCCGCGAGGCGTGCTGGCGTCAAGCCCCTGGCGGCGGTTGATGGCGATGGGCCCGCTTCAACAAAATGTTTGATCCATCCGGTCCGTGCGAAGCGTTGACATGGCTTCGCGGCGGACCTATACATCTCCCAAGTTGAAAAAAGTTTTCCGCGAAGTGGAATGGCCTGGATGGGGAGAGGTGACCACCCCCTCCCATGGGCCGAGCCGTCCCCCGGTGGCAGCACCCCCAGCACCCCGGCGGGACCGTCCCACGCTCGTGTCATCCCCAGAGGAGCCCCGCCCCGTCTGTGGAGTGCGGCCCGCCCCAGGAGGTTCTTGACGTGAAACCCATCCATCTGCTCGGCGCGATCCCGTTTCTCGGGATCCTCGGGGGGATCTTCTTCGTCAACCGGGTGACGCCCTACGTCCTCGGTATGCCGTTCATCCTCTTCTGGCTGGTCCTGTGGGTCGTGCTGATCTCGGTGACCATGGCCGTCATCTACCGGCTCGACCCCGCCAACCGTGAGGAGACCACCTCGTGATCGCCCTCGCCGTCATCGGCCTCTTCCTCGCCGCCTCGCTGCTGCTGGGGCTGCGCGCCCGCCGCGGCAGGGACATGGACCTCGAACAGTGGTCGGTCGGCGGCCGCGGCTTCGGCACGATCTTCGTCTTCCTGCTGCTGGCCGGCGAGATCTACACGACCTTCACCTTCCTCGGCGCCTCGGGCTGGGCGTACGGCAAGGGCGCCCCGGCGTACTACATCCTCTGTTACGCCTCACTCGCCTATGTGCTGTCCTACTGGCTGCTCCCGGCCGTGTGGCGGTACGCCAAGCAGCACCGGCTGATCTCGCAGTCCGACTTCTTCGTGGCCAAGTTCGAGAGCCCGCTGCTCGGCGCCCTCGTGGCCCTCGTCGGTGTCATCGCGATGGTGCCGTACCTCGTCCTGCAGCTGAAGGGGCTCGGGATCATCGTGTCCGTCTCCTCCGACGGCCGCATCCCCTCCCACTGGGCCATCGTGATCGGCACGGTCGCCCTGACCGTCTACGTCACCATCTCGGGCATCCACGGTTCCGCGTGGACCGCCGTCATGAAGGACGTGACCATCCTCGCGGTCGTCCTGATCCTGGGCATCTATCTGCCGATCCACTACTTCGGCGGCTTCGAGAACATGTTCCAGGCGGTCGACAAGAGCCAGGCGGGCTTCCTCACGCTGCCCTCCAGCGGCATGAGCACCTCGTGGTTCTCCTCCACCGTGCTGCTCTCGGCGCTCGGCTTCTACATGTGGCCGCACACCTTCAGCGCCGCCTACAGCGCGCAGAACGAACGTGTCTTCCGCCGCAACGCCATCTTCATGCCGCTCTACCAGCTCATCCTGCTCTTCGTCTTCTTCGTCGGCTTCACCGCCATCCTCGTCGTGCCCGGCCTCAAGGGCGCCGACGCGGACCTCTCGCTGCTGCGCATCACCACCGCCACGTTCCCCTCGTGGTTCGTGGGCATCGTCGGCGGCGCGGGGCTGCTCACCGCGCTGGTCCCCGGATCGCTGCTCCTCATGACGTCCGCGACCTGCCTGGCGAAGAACGTCTACCGCCTCGCCCGCCCGCAGAGCAGTGACCGCCAGGTGACCCGCCTGGCGCAGTGGCTGGTCCCCGCGCTCGCGCTGGTGTCCCTCTACTTCACCTTCAACGGCGGCAGTTCGATCGTGTCGCTGCTGCTCATGGGCTACGCCCTGGTGACCCAGCTCTTCCCCGCCCTGCTGGCGAGTCTGGCCAAGCGGAATCCGGTCACCAAGCAGGGAGCGGCCGCGGGCATCGTCGTCGGAGTGGTCACGGTCGCCGCCGTCACCCTCTCCGGCGCCACGGTCGGCAGTCTGCTGCCGGGATTCCCGCAAGCGATCAAGGATCTGAACGTGGGCGTCATCGCGCTGGTCCTCAACACCGTGGTGATGGTGGCCGTGTCCGCCGCCACCCGCCCGGCGGGGCGCCCCAGCCCCGCGCCGCAGGCCCAGCCCGAGGCCACGGCCGGTGCGGGCTGATGCCTCGCTGATGGCTCACGCGTACGCCGCCACCCCCGGCCCGGCCGGGGGTGGCGGCGTGTGTACGGGCGGCGTCACCAGCTGCTCTTGGTCACCCCGGGCAGCTCGCCCGCGTGCGCCATCTCGCGCAGCCGGATGCGGGACAGACCGAAGGCGCGCAGATGGCCACGGGGGCGGCCGTCGACGGAGTCCCGGTTGCGTACGCGGGTGGCGCTGGCGTCGCGCGGCTGGCGGCGCAGCTCCCGCTCGGCGGCCAGGCGTTCCTCCTCCGGGGTGTGCGGAGCGGCGATGAGCGCCTTCAGCTGGGCGCGACGCTTGGCGTAGCGGGCGACGATCGCGCGCCGCTGCTCATTCTTGGCGATCTTGCTCTTCTTGGCCATCAGACCTTTCCTCCCCGGGCGCGGATGCGGGCCACGGCGGCCTCGACGCCGATGCTGTCGACGGTCTTGACGGCCCTGGCGCTGAGGGTGAGCCGCACATGGCGGCCCTCGCTGGCCAGCCAGTAGCGCTTGCGCTGGATGTTGGGGTCGAACCGGCGCTTGGTGCGGCGGTGGGAGTGCGAGACATGGTTGCCGAAGCCGGGCTTCCGGCCGGTGAGTTGGCAGTGGGCGGACATGGGTCCTCTCCGGGGTCGTGTCCAGGGTTGTGGCTGCCACCGTAGCAGCTAGATGAAAATGATAACCAAAACTAGTGCTCGACCACCTCGCCCGCGTCCAGGACCACGGTCCGCGTGGCGAGCGAAGCGGTGTCCGTGTCGTGGGTGATGAGGATCAGCGCCAGGTCGTCGCGGTCGCGCAGCAGCGCGGCGAGCAGATCGAGGAGGCCGCGCCGGGTGACGGTGTCCAGGCCCGAGGTGATCTCGTCGCACACCAGCACCCGGGGCCGGGCGAGCAGGGCGCGGGCCAGCGCCGCGCGCTGGAGTTCCCCCCCGGACAGCTGCCCGGGGAGTCGCTGTATCAGCTCGTCCGCCAGGCCGAGGCGGGCCAGGGCTGCCCGCGCCTCGGCCCGCGCGGCGGCCGGGGCCGCGCCCCTGAGCCGTACCGCCGTGCGCGCCACCTGGTCCAGCACCGGCCGGTGTTCGTCGAAGGCGGCCCGCGGGTCCTGGAACACGTACTGGACGGCGGCGGTCTGCTCCCGGGTGCGGACGCGCAGGCTGCGCGGCAGTGGCGTCCCGTCGAGCAGCACCTGCCCGTCGTGGTCCCGGTGGAGTCCGGCCAGGCAGCGGCCGAGGGTGGTCTTGCCGCTGCCCGAGGGGCCGAGGACGGCCAGACAGGTGCCGGTGCGCACGGTGAGTTCGCCGATACGGAGCACAGGGGCCGAGCCGTGGCGGGCGGTCAGCCCGCGCACCCGCAGGACGGCGTCGCCGGGTGGCGCGGGGGCCGTGGCGCCGGTCGCGGGCGCGTGTGCCACGGTCGAGGGCTTCGTGGCCACGGTCGCGGGTCCCGTGGCCACGGTCGTGGATCCGTGTGCCGCGAGGAGTTCGCGGGTCCAGGCGTGGGCGGGGGAGTGCCACACCCGCTCGGCCGGTCCCGCCTCCACCACCTTCCCGTCGCGCATCACCGCCACCTCGTCGGCCAGGGTCCGCACCACGTCGAGGTCGTGGCTGAGCAGCACCACCGCGATGCCCTGCGCGGCCACCGAGGACAGCCGCTCGACGATGCGCCGCTTCGCCACCGGGTCCTGCCCGGTGGTCGGTTCGTCCGCGACCACCACCCGAGCCCCCAGGAGCAGCGCCTGCGCGAGGACGACACGTTGCTGCTGGCCGCCCGACAGCTGATGCGGATAGCGGCGCAACATCGCTCCCCCGTCCGGGAGTTGGGCTTGCGCCAGGGCGGTGAGAACACGTTCGCGTGACCCCGCGCGGCGCTCGGAGCGCGGCAGCTGCCGCACCTGGCCGCGCGCGATGTCACCGAGCAGCGCGCCGACCCGGCGGGCCGGGTTGAGGACGGCCGCCGGGTGCTGGGGCACGTATCCGGCCAGGCCGTCGGCCACCCGGACCCGGCCGGTGACCTTCGCCCCCGGCGGGTACTCGCCGAGCAGCGCGAGGCCCGTGGTGGTCTTGCCACTGCCGGACGAGCCCACCAGCGCGATGACCTTCCCGGGCAGTGCCCGCAGGCTCACCCCGTCGACGATGGCCCGGCCGCCGGTCTCGACGCGCAAGTCCTCGATCTCCGCGACCGCGTTCATGTCCGTTCCCCCTTCTCTGGCTTCTCCGGTCGTTGACGGCGTTCCAGTACGGCGTCGCCCAGCAGGTTGCATCCCGTGGTCAGGGCGACGATCAGCAGCGCGGGCACCACGGCCGCCCAGGGCTGGACGAACAGCCCGGTGCGGTTGCGGTCCACCATGACGGCCCAGTCCGCGGCATCCGGCGCGACGCCGATGCCCAGGAACGCGGCCGTGGCCACCAGATACAGCACTCCGGTGAGCCGGATACCGGCGTCGGTGGCGAGGGTGCGCAGCACCGACCGGCCGACATAGCCGAAGCCGATCCGCCACCATGTCTCGCCCTGCATGCGCAGCGCCTCCACGGCGGGGCGCGAGGCGGCCTCGGCCGCGGCGGCGCGTACGGTCCGGGCGGCGTCCGGGATGGTGGCGAGCGCCACCAGCAGGGCGAGCCCCACGGCGCCCGGCGGGACGGCGGTGGCCACCAGCAGGAGCAGCAGCAGCGACGGCACCGCGAGCAGCACATCGAGGGGACGCATCAGCAGGTCGTCCAGCCGCCGCCGATGGGTCAGCGCGGCCAGCAGCCCGACCGGCAGGGCGATCAGATAGGTGAGGGCCGTCGCGGCGAACGAGACCAGGACCACCGGGCGTCCGCCGAGCAGGATCTGCCGCCCCACATCGCGGCCGGTGAAGTCGGTGCCGAGCCAGTGGCCGCCGCCGAGCGTGAAGGACACGCCGCGCGGCCCGGCCTCGCCCGCGAAGAGCGGCCCGAACAGGGCCAGGGCGAGCGGCACACCGGTGAGCACGACCGCGACCGCGTAGCGCCCCCGCTTGCCGGGGTGGGTCCTCACGCCGCCACCTCCGCCCGGGGCGCGAACCGGTGGGCCACCAGATCGGCGCCGGTGTTGAGGACGACGGTGATGAGCCCGAACACCACCGCGAGCCCCTGGACGACGGGCATGTCGCGCTCGGCGACCGCGTTCAGCAGGACGGTTCCCAGCCCCGGGATCACGAAGAGGCCCTCCACGACGATGACCCCGCACAGCAGCCAGTCCACGGTGCGGGCCAGGTGCTGGGCGGCCGGGGCGACCGCGTTCGGCAGCGCGTGCGCGTAGCGGACCCGGACGCCGGAGACGCCGTACCGGCGGGCCTGGGCGGCGTACGGCGAGGCCAGCGCGTCGATCATCCCGGCGCGCACCAGCCGGGCCAGCGAGCACACCGGCCGGGACAGCAGCACCAGCACGGGCAGCACCAGGGTGGCGGGGTGGGCGAGCAGATCGGTGCCGTAGCCCACGGCGGTCGGCGGAAACCAGCCCAGGCGCAGCGCGAACACGGTCACCAGGAGTGTGCCGAGGGCGAATTCGGGGACGGCGTACACCCCGAGCGCCACCGAGCTGATGACCCGGTCCGTACGGCGCCCCTCGTGGCGGGCCGCGAGCACACCGAGGCCGACACCCAGCGGCACCAGGAGCAGCAGCGTGAGCCCGGCGAGGAGCAGTGTCGGCGGGATGCCATCGGTGACGTACGAGGTGACGGGGCGGCCGGAGACCAGCGAGGTGCCCAGGTCGCCGTGGAGCAGCCCGGACGCCCAGTCCAGCAGCCGCGCGTACGCGGGGCGGTCCAGGTCCATGGCGTCCCGGATGGCGGCGATCCGCGCCGGGTCGGGCTGGTCCCCGGCCAGCGCCACGGCCGCGTCGCCCGGCAGTGCCTCGGCGAGCGCGAACACCAGCAGCACCACGGCCACGGTCTGCGCCGCGCCGAGCAGCAGCCGCCGGGCGAGCCAGGAGCGCAGACCCGTCACCGCAGCCAGACCTTGTCGAACCGGGCCCAGTCCAGCGTGTTGGCCGGTGCGTCGCGCGCCACGCCGCCGACCGTGCGGGCCGTACCGATGATCCAGTCGGCGAACCCCCAGACCAGGAAGCCCCCTTCGGCGTACAGACGGCGCTGCATGCGCGCGTACACGGCCGCCCGCTGCTTGGCGTCCCTGGTGGACTGGGCCTGCTGGTAGAGGGCGTCGAAGTCCTTGTGCTGCCAGTGGGTGGCGTTGGTGGTGGAGCCGGTGAGCAGCCGCTGGGAGATATGGGATTCGATGGGCATGGCGCCGGAGCGGTAGCTGCACAGGGTGCCGGAGTCGAGGATGTCGTTCCAGTACGAGTCCTTGCTGCCGTTGCGCACCGTGATGGTGACCCCGGCCTTGGCGGCCTGGTCGCGGAAGATCCCGGCGGCCTCGGTGAATCCGGCGGCGACGGCCGAGGTGTCGAGGGTGACCCTGAGGTCTTCCGCGCCCGCCCGCTTGAGCAGTTCGCGGGCGCGTCCGAGGTCCTGTTCGCGTTGCGGCAGGCCGTCGGCGTAGTACGCGTAACCCTTGCCGAAGAGGTCGTTGCCGATCTCGCCCGCCCCGGACAGGGCGCCGTCCACCAGCTCCTTCCGGTCGGCGATGAGGAAGAACGCCTCGCGGACCCGCTGGTCGTCGAAGGGCGGGCGGTCGGTCTTCATGGCGAACGCCTGCATGGCGCTGCCCTTCAGCCGGACGATCTCGATCTGGCCGGTCCCCTCGTGGGCGCGCGCCGTGGCGGGGTTCAGCTCGTGGGCGTATTCCACCTGGCCGCCGAGGAGGGAGTTGACGCGCGCGGACTCGTCGTTCGCGACGATGAATTCCAGCCGGTCGAGGTAGGGCGCGCCGTCCCAGTAGGCGTCGTTGCGCCGCAGCACGGTGGAGCGGCCGGGGGAGAACGAGACGAGGCGGAAGGGCCCGCTGCCGACCGGCGTCCGATCGAAGTCCTCGGCGCCCTCGGGGACGATGTACGCGCCGAACGCGGCGAGCACATTGGGGAATTCGGCGGTCGGGCGCTTGAGGACGAACTCGACCGTCCGCCGGTCCAGCGCCCGGCTGGCCTTCAGATCGATGGGCTCCAGCGACGCCTTGGCGCGGAAGGCCTTCGCCGGGGAGGCGATGCGGCGGTAGCTGTAGAGGACATCGCCTGCGGTCACCGGCTTTCCGTCGTGGAAGGCGGCATCCCTGAGCGTGACCTTCCAGCGGTCCAGGCCCGCGTTCGGCTCCCACGACGCGGCGAGGCGCGGCCGGGCCACGAGGTTCGCGTCGTAGTCGGCGAGCTTGTCGTAGAGCGCCTTGGCGCGGGCGGCGTCGGCGAACAGGGCGCCCAGATGCGGATCGAGGCTCTCGCTCGCCCCGCCACCGGCGAACGCGGCGCGCAGCCGCCCGCCGCGCTTCGGCTTGCCCTCGCCCGGTCCGGGCGCGCCGGAGGGGGCGCCGCCACATCCGGTGAGGGCGAGCGCGCCGAGCGAGGCCGCGCCCGAGGCGGCGAGGAAGCCACGGCGGTGGAGGCCCGGGTGGCGGAGGCTCGGGTGACGGAGGCGGGGCGCGGGGTCGTCATGCATGCGGTGTCCTTGGCTGAGGGGAGGCGGTCAGGGGTTTTCCCGGCGGGCGATGAGGTGCAGCCGGTCGGCGTCGGCCGTGGCGTCGGCCGTGGCGCCGGGGGTGTCGCCGTCCCGCCACGGCGGTTCGGTGCGCGGGCCCGGCCCGTCGTACAGGGCGAGGACGGTGAAACCGTGTGCGGCCAGGAAGTGGCGCAGCTCCTGGGGGAACAGCAGCCGCCACGCGGAGCGCTGCTCGACCGGTGGCGAACCGTCGTCGGCGGTCCACACCCGGGTGCGGCGCAGCAGTTGCGCGGTCCGGTCGACGCGGAGGGTGGTGGTGGACCGGTAGCCGGTTCCCCGCCAGGTGAACGCGTTGACGGCCGGGGTGTCCAGGAGGTCGGTGCGGCCCAGGAAGTAGGCGCCGTTGCGCATCTCCGCGACGAGCAGGCCACCGGGTGCCAGAGCGCGGTGGCAGGAGGCGAGGAAGCCGTCGAGTTCGTCGTTGGTGTGGCAGTACAGCAGGGCGCTGTCCAGGCACACGACGGCGTCGAACGTGCCGAGTGCGAAGCCGCGCAGATCGGCCCGGCGGTACTCCGGCCCGGGATGCCGCTCGCGCGCGTAGTCGAGCATGGCGGTGGACAGGTCGGTGCCGGTCACCGTGCGGCCCGCGCGGTGCAGATGCGCGGCGTCGCGCCCGGTGCCGCAGCCGAGGTCCAGGACGCGCGGCCCCGCGCGGTACCGCCGCAGGGTGTCCTCGGCCCAGCGCCCGGCCAGCCGTTCGGGGTCCGGGAACCGGGCCTCGTACAGCGCGGGGCTGTCGGTGAGCAGATTGCCGGATCCCATGTCGCAGCTCCTGTCCCCGCTCACGCCGCCGCCACCACCACGGGCTCGGTACGGGCGGGCAGCGCGCCCGTACGGTGCAGCCAGGCGACGCCGCCCGCCGAGGCGAGGCCGAAGCACAGGCAGCAGGCCCACGGCAGCCACGCGGCGCCGCCCTCCCCGGTGTCCATGGCCCAGCCGACCGCCGTGTTGCCCACGGCAGCGGCGATGCCGGACACCACGTAGAACACCCCGAAGTAGGTGCCGGTCAGCTCCGGCCGCCCGAAGCCCGGGATCAGGTCCATCACGAACGGCTGGGCGGCCATCACCCCGAGGTAGAGCAGCAGCGCACCCGCCAGCACCGGCAGCGCGTACAGCACCGCCGTGCCACGGCCACCGGGCGAGGCCCCCGCCACCAGCATCGGCGGTACGAACGCCAGCCCCATCAGCGCGAGGCCCACGCCGATCCACCGGCCCCGGCTTCCACGCCGCTTCAGGGCGCGGGTGACGCGCAGTTGCAGCGCCAGGTTGGCCACCGTGCCGACGAGGAACACCAGCCCGGCCGCGCCGTCCCAGCCGGTGGCCCGGCGCGCCCCGGCGGGCAGCAGCAGATACAGCTGGTTCTCCAGGGTGAACATGCCGACCATGGCCAGGGCGAACGCCAGGAAGGCGCGGTTTCCCACCACTTCCCGCCAGTCCGCGAGGACACCGCCGGACGACGGCTCGACCTCCCGGGCGGGCAGCACCAGCGCCTGCGCCACGGTCAGCACCGCGAAGATGGCGGCGGCGGTGAGCGCCGAGGCGCGGAAGTCCACGAGCAGCAGGGCGCTGCCGAGCAGTGGCCCGATGAGGGCGCCGGTGGTGGCGAACACGTTGAACAGGGCGAACGCCTCCGCCCTGCGCCCGCCCGCCTCCCGGGCGAGATACGCGCGCACGGCCGGGTTGAACAGCGCCCCCGCGAGGCCGCTGAGCACGGACGCGGCCAGCAGCACCGGCAGTCCGTCGCCGAGCGCGAACAGGGCGAAACCCGCGGTGCGTACGGCACATCCGGCGATGATGACGTTCCGCGCGCCCAGCCGGTCCGCGGCCGATCCGCCGATCAGGAACAGGCCCTGCTGGCTGAGGTTGCGCACCCCCAGGACGATGCCGACGACCGCCGCCGACATGCCCAGATCCTCGCCGAGGTGGGTGGCGAGATACGGGATGAGCAGATAGAAGCCGGTGTTGACGCCGAGCTGGTTGACCAGCAGCAACCGGATGGCGAGCGGGAAGCCGCGCAGCTCACGCCACGTTTTCACGGCGGCCCTCCTCTCCCGTCTCCTCGGCGGTGGCGAGCGGCCGTACGCCGAGTCCGGGGTGGCCACTGGCCCGCACCACGCCGTCGGTTCCGCCGATGCCGGTCCACGGGTCGCGGGCCAGCAGCAGGTGTCCGTCCAGGTCGGTCCAGCGGGCGTGGCCCGCGAGGTGGACGGCGGGGGCGATCCCGAGGGTGCTGGCGGTCAGGCAGCCGAGCATCAGCGCGGTGCCGCTGCCCTCGATGAGCGAGGCGATCCGCAGCGCGGCGTGGACACCACCGCACTTGGCGAGCTTGACGTTGACGCCCTGGACCCGCCCGGCGAGGCGGCGGACGTCCTCGTACGCCACCGCGTCCTCGTCGGCGATGACCGGGAGCGGCGCGTGCGCGGCGAGCCGGGCCAGCGCCTCGGGGGCGCCCGGCGCGATGGGCTGCTCGACGGCCTCGACGCCCAACTCGACGCAGCGGGGCAGCAGTTCGCGTGCCTGGGCGGTGGTCCAGGCGCCGTTGGGGTCGAGCAGCAGCCGGGCGTGGGGTGCGGCGGCCCGTACGGCCCGTATCCGGGCCAGGTCGTCCTCGGGGTCCGGGGTACCGGCTTTGACCTTGATGACGGAGAACCCGCTGTCGGCCAGGCACCGGGCCCGCACCGCCGCGCGCTCGGCCGAGGCGATGCCGATCGTGCGGGCGGTGGCGGCGTACGGCTCGGCGGTGGCGCCGACGAGCCGGTGGACGGGGTGTCCCGCGCGCTTGCCGCACAGGTCGAGGAGGGCGGATTCGACGGCCGCCGTCACCGCGGCGGGACGGCGGCCCGGTTGCTCCTCCCACAGGGCCCGCAGCGCGCTCTCCGGGTCGGCGAACCGGCCCAGCTCCAGGGCCGCTTCGTGCAGCAGCCGCTGGAGCGTGGCGGTGTCCAGGCCGTAGTACGCGCTGCTGACGGCCTCCCCGTGGCCGCGCTGCCCGGCGTGTTCGATCCGCAGCCACACGGCGTCGCGCGCGGCCATGGTGGAGCGGGAGATGCGCAGTGGCTCGGCGAGGTGGAGCGTCACGGTGCGTTGGCTGACGTTCACGGGCTCTCTTCCCGGGTCGGGGTCCCGCCGGTCAGCGGGTCGGTGACGGTGGTGCAGCGGGCCCAGCCGGTGGCCTCGGCGGCGCGCGGGTGGGCGATCTGCACGGGGCGGGTGGCGGCGGCGGTCAGGTCGACGCCGTGGGCGGTGGTGAAGTCGTCGTCGTAGACGGTGCCGAGGTAGCGGTGCGGCCCGTCGGGGAAGACGGTGGCGACGACGGCGCCCGGGTGGACACGGGCGGCCCAGGCGGCCACCAGCGCGACCGCGCCGGTGCTCCAGCCGCCGCTGACGAAGCTGCCCCGGGCCAGCCTGCGGCAGGAGTCCGCCGCTTCGGCCGGGCCGATCCAGTGCACTTCGTCGAAGGCGCCGTACGCCACGTTGCGCGGATGGATGCTGCTGCCCAGACCCCGCATGAGCCGGGGCCGGGCGGGCTGGCCGAAGATGGTCGAGCCGGTGGCGTCCACGCCGATGAGCCGCAGCCCGGGCCAGCGAGCGCGCAGCGGGCGGACGAGGCCCGCGCTGTGGCCGCCGGTGCCGACGCTGCACACCAGGATGTCGAGGTGGTCGAGCTGGGCGGTCAGTTCATGGGCGAGGGAGGCGTAACCGGCCGTGTTGTCGGGGTTGTTGTACTGGTCGGGCCAGTACGCGTCCGGCAGCAGGGTCCGCAGCGCGCGCAGCCGGGCCAGGCGCGCGGCCTGCCAGCCGCCCTCGGGCGCCGGGCGGTCGACGAGTTCCAGCTGGGCGCCGTAGGTACGCAGCAACCGCCGCATCGACGGTTCCAGCTCGGTGTCGCACACCAGCACGATGGGGTGGCCGAGCGCCTGGCCCGCGAAGGCGAGGCCGACGCCCAGGGTGCCGGAGGTGGACTCCACCACCGGCGCGCCGGGCCGCAGTTCCCCGCGCTCCCGGGCGCCGAGCAGCATGGACACCGCGGCGCGGGCCTTCATGCCACCGGCGCCGAGCCCTTCGAGCTTGGCCCAGAAACCGGGGTGGGGGCAGGGCAGATCGGTGGTGACCCGGGCGAGCGGGGTGCGGCCGAGCAGGGCGAGGAGTTCGGGGTTTGCGGTGGTGTGCTGGACGGCCGTGGTCATGCGGAACCCCCATAACAGTGAATGAGCCCGGGGCCGCCGTCGAGCCAGAAGAAGGGGTACGGCTCGGCGCACACCGCGCTGACCCCGGCGCCCAGGAACCGCGGCAGGATCGCGCTGCCGGTCTGGGCGAACATCACCAGCGGCTTCCCGTGGCGCAGCGCGTGTTCGCGCAGCGGCTCGAAGCTGCCGTTGCCGAGTGTCATACCGGAGGCGAGCACGGCGTCGCAGCGGTCCAGCTGGGCCAGCGCGTCGGTGACGACCGGCTCGCCCCATTCCGTCGTACCGCCCTTGAGGTCGCACGCCACATAGCCGAGGCCGCGTGAACGCAAGGCTTCCAGAAGGGAGTTGACGACCCCGACGACCAGCACGGTTTGGCCCGGCGCCGGGCCGAGCAGCCCGGTGACGGCCTCGGCGCGGGCACGGGACTTCTCCAGCGAGCTTCCGGCGGCCAGCGGCTGGGGATGTGCACCGGACGCTGGCGAGGTGTGCGGCAGCGTTCGCAGGAGATAGGCGTCGAGGGCGGCGATACGGACCGGTGTCAGCTCGTGGCGCAGCAGCCGCGCCACGTCCGCGCCGACGCAGTCGTCGATGGCCTCGTCGGGCAGCGCGCCCGGCTCGACCGCGCACGATCCGACGGCCTCGCCCAGCCGCAGGCTCAGCACCTCGTTGCGGTAGCCGCCGCTGCGGCCGTCGTGGCGTACGGCCTGGCGCGTGGTGAAGGCCACGGCGATCCGCTGGGTGCGCGGATCGGGCCCGAAGGCGCCGTCCAGCACCCGGTCGACCAGGTCCTCGTACGAGGCACACGGCGGTGCGGCGGTGAGCGGGCCCGGGCGCGCGGTCACCGGGCCACCAGCCGCGGGCGCAGTCCGGACAGCAGCGCTTCGACCCGGTCGCGGGCGCCGGGCCCCTCGGGGTCGCCCGCCATGACGTGGCCGAGGTACGCGTTGTTGTTCCCGGCCGCCGTGACGGCCGCGCCGGGCTCGGTGAGCTGGACCTCCAGGACGTCCGGCGCCTCCCGTACGGTGTCGCCGCCGTCGATCGCGGCCAGTGTGCCCGTGGTGTCCGGCACCAGGAAGCCGATGGCGGCGCTGCGCAGCCCGGTGTCCCAGCCCCGCAGGTCGGGGCGGTGGCCGAGGGCGACGTCCACGCATGCGGTGGCGAGGTCGATCCCGGTGACGTGGCGGATGAGTTCGGTGATGCGGTTGCCCGGGGGGCGCGGGTTGACCTCCACCACGCGTGGCCCGGCGGCGGTCAGCTTGATCTCGGTGTGCGCCACGACGCCGTCCAGGCCGAGCGCCTTCAGGGCGAACAGCGCGGTCTCGCGCGCCGCCCGGTCGTCGGCGGGCGCGAGGGTGGCGGGGAACATGTGGCCGGTCTCGATGAACGCGGGCGCCCCGCCGACGCTCTTGTCGGTCACCCCGATGACCTCGGTGGTGCCGTCGTACGACACGGTCTCGACGCTGACCTCCGGGCCGTCGAGCAGCTCTTCGAGCAGCACGGCGGGGGAGCGGCGCTGCCCCCGGGCGTTGACCGGGAAGCCGTCGAGCGCGCGCCACGCGTCCCGCAGCGCGGCCTCGTCGTCGACGCGCCGTACGTACATCCCGGCGCACAGGTCCACGGGCTTCACCACCAGCGGATAGCCGATGTCGCGGGCCGCGTCGGCCACCTCGGCCCAGCCGGAGCGGACCGCGAACCGGGGTCCGGGCAGTCCGGCGGCGTCGAGGGCGCGCCGGGTGGCGTCCTTGCGGCAGGCGGTCTCCACCGCCTCGGCCGAGGGGCCGGGGAGGTCCAGGCGGTCCGCGATGCGCGCCGCCACCGGCAGGTAGTAGTCGCACGAGGTGATGACCCCGTCGAAGCCGAGGGCCGTGTGCAGCCGCTCGGCCTCCGGCAGCAGGGTGCCGGGGTCGTTGGTGTCGGCGGTCAGCACATGGCGGGCAGCCAGCAGCGGGTGGGCGGTGCCCTCGGGTGCGGAGCGCAGGTAGTGGTGCAGGTCACGGGTGAGGAAGGTGAACTCGTGCCCGCTCTCGCGGATCGCCCGTGGCAGCAGCCTGCTCATCGATCCGACCCAGCTCTCCACCATCAGCAGATGAGCCACAACTCTCCTTCGTCGCCGTGCGGTTGGGTTTCCGGGCAGGCCGGGCCGCGCCCTTGGCGGCAGGGGCACCCGTCTTGACCGCCTAGACGATATCGATAATCGTTTTCATTGTCATCTGATGATCCGACCGGATCCTCTGAGCTGAGCTGATTGCGAGACACATGAATCCGGCTGTACGGCGCACCGTCCTGTGGTGCGCGCTCGCGGCAAGCGCCGCCGCCCTTCTCCCGTCCACCCCGGCCCGCGCCGGGGTTCCCGCCCCGCCACTGCGTTTCGGCGGCTGCCCGGCCTCCGTACCCGACCCGCCCGCGCCCGCGCGCGTCACCTGCGCGCGGCTGACCGTGCCGCTGGACTGGCGCCACCCGGGTGGCGAGCACATCCGGATCGCCGTCTCCCGCGTACGGGCCTCCGGAACCCCGGCCGAGCGGCGCGGCATCCTCATGGTCAACCCCGGCGGACCCGGCGGCTCCGGCCTGCCGTACGCCGTCACCAAGCGGGCCAAGTTGCCCGAGAGCGTGCGGCGTTCGTACGACATCATCGGCTTCGATCCGCGCGGTGTCGGCCACAGCGCCCCCGCCGACTGCGGCCCCATGGGCGGCCACTTCGACACCCCCGGCGCCGACCCCGTGCCCACCGGCCGCGCCGCCGAGCGGGCCCACCTCGCCGCCCTGCGGCGCATGGCGGACGACTGCGCCAGGGGAGCGGGCCACGCCCTCCGCCACCTGTCGACGGAGCAGACCGCACACGACATGGACGCCCTCCGCGCGGCGCTCGGCGAGCCGCGCACCGGCTACCTGGGCGTCAGCTACGGCAGCTACCTCGGCGCCGCCTACGCCGCCCGGTTCCCCGGCCGGGTGGGCCGCATGGTGCTCGACAGCGTCGTCGGCCCCGAGGAGTGGTACGACTTCGATCTGACGCAGGCCCGGGCGCTGCTGCGCCAGCGCGAGGTGTTCTTCGGCTGGGCGGCGCGCCACGCGGACCGTTTCGGGCTCGGCCACCGTACGGACGCGGTACGCGACGCCTACCGCCGCGCGCGGGCCCGGCTGACCGGCGGTGTCGGCCCGGCCGAGTTCGACCGCGCCGTCTACCACGCGCTCGGCCGCACCGAGCGCTGGACGGACCTCGCCGACGGAATCCGGGCGACCCTGCGCGACGGCGACACCGCGCTCCTCCGCCCGGACGCCCCCTTCGACGGCGCGGAATCGCGCAACTACGAAGCCGCCAACCGCATCGTGAAGTGCGCGGACGGCCACGCCCCCGCACCCCGCCAGGTGGTGGCCGATGTGCGCCGTATGCGACGGCTCGACCCGCAGCCGGTCCTCACCGGGATCGAGGCGTCCACCTGCGCCTACTGGCACCACCGCCCGGCCCACCGCACCCCGCTCGGCGGCCCCGGCGCTCCGCCCGCCCTGCTCATCGCCTCCGCACACGACCCCGTCACCCCCATCGAGGGCGCACACCGGCTCCGCCACCGGCTGCCGGGCTCCCGGCTGGTGACACTCCACCAGGACTACTCCCACGGGGTGTTCGCCAGCCGCGGCAACCCCTGCGTCGACCGGGCGGCCGCCACGTATCTGGTCGACGGCCACCTCCCGGCCGCCGATGTGCACTGCACCGGCCCCGGTCTGCCGGAGCCGGGGCGGTGAGGCGGTAGGGGCCCGCACGGTCGAATTCGTTCGGCCGTACGGCCCCGGGCGCGGGTGCGCGGCCCGGCCGTCAGAAGACTGAAACCATGCACCGGCGACAAGAGGCCACCGCACCCCACCCGGACGGCACCGACCCCCGGTGCCGGAAGCCGCCCGGCCCCCACCGCGCCGCCCGGCCGCCCGCCCGGGGCCCGGTCCGTGGTGCGGCGACTCCCGCCCGTGCCGCCTGCCCGGGTGGCAGCGAGGGGCCGTGCGCCGCCCCCGGCCGGATGGCGCCTGGGCCCCACCGCGCCACCCGGTGGCGCGGCGCTCGCCTGGTGCATGGTGTGTCGCCTTCCGCCCACGCAGCCTGCCCGGGTGGCGGCGCGGGGCCGTGTGCCGACCCCGGCCGAATGGCGGCCGGACCCCACCGCGCCACGTGGCGCGCTCCGGGCCGGGCATGCGGCGCCCTGCGTTTCTCCGTGGCGGGCCACCGCGCAGCCCGGCCGCCCGCCCCGGGCCCGCTCCGTGGTGCGGCGACTCCCGCCCGTGCCGCCTGCCCGGGGGGCGGCGAGGAGCCGCGCGCCGACCCCGGCCGGATGGCGTCCGCCACGGTGGCCGGGGCCGGGCGCGCCACGTGGCGCGCCCCGCGTGTCTCGAGCCGGGCATGCGGCGATCTGCCCCCCTCCGCCGCGGGCCGCCGCGCGGCCCGGCCGCCCGGCGCACGCCCGGCCTGTGCTCAGCGGCAGGCTCCCGCCCTGCTACCGGCCGTCACTCCGCGACCGGGCCCCGCCCCGTGGGCCGGACTGCTCGCCGACACAGTTGCGGGCCGCCGGGCCGGGGGCAAGAGCGGTGGTGGAGCATGAGGGGTGTCGCCGGGGCTACCGGGCATGTCGTTGTCGTCGGGGCGGGGCTGTCCGGGCTCGCCGCGACCCTGCATCTGCTCGGCGCCGGGCGGCGGGTGACGGTCGTGGAGCGCGACACCGGGCCCGGTGGGCGGGCCGGACGCCTGGAGCGGGGTGGCTACCGCTTCGACACCGGCCCCACCGTGCTCACCATGCCGCATCTGCTGGCCGAGGCGCTGGCCGCCGTGGGGGAGGAGGTGTCCGACCGGCTCGAACTGGTCGGGCTGCACCCCGCCTACCGGGCCCGGTTCGCCGATGGCAGCAGCCTCGACGTGCACACCGGCGCGGACGCGATGGAGGAGTCCGTACGCGCCTTCGCCGGGCCGCGTGAAGCGGCCGGATACCGGCGGCTGCGGGCCTGGCTGGAAGCGCTGCACCGGGCCCAGATGGCCCGCTTCATCGACGCCAACTTCGACTCGCCGCTCCAGCTGCTCCACCCCGATCTGGCCCGGCTGGCCGCGCTCGGCGGCTTCGGGCGGCTCGACCCCGGCATCGGCCGTTTCCTCCGCGACGAACGGCTGCGCCGGGTGTTCTCCTTCCAGGCCCTCTACGCGGGCGTGCCACCGGCCCGCGCGCTCGCCGCGTACGCCGTCATCGCGTACATGGACACCGTCGCGGGCGTGTACTTCCCCCGTGGCGGCATGCACGCCGTGCCCCGCGCGCTGGCCGCCGCGGCCGCCGACGCCGGTGCCGACCTGCGTTACGGGCAGCGGGTCACCCGGCTGGAGCGGCGGGCCGGGCGGGTCACCGCCGTCATCACCACGCACGGCCGCGTTCCCTGCGACGCCCTCGTCCTCAGCTGCGAACTGACCGAGGCCTACCGGCTGTTGGGTCGCACCCCGCGCCGCCCGCTGCCAGCGCGGCGCTCGCCCTCGGCCGTCGTCCTGCACACCGGCACCGACCGCACCTGGCCGGAGCTGGCCCACCACACCCTCTCCTTCGGTGGCGCGTGGCGCGCCACGTTCGAGGAACTGACCGTGTCCGGGCGGCTGATGAGCGACCCCTCGTTCCTCATCACCCGGCCCACCACCCACGACCCCGGCCTCGCCCCGCCCGGCCGCCACGTCCACTACATCCTCGCGCCCTGCCCCAACACCGACATCGGGCCCGGCGCCACCGCGTGGCGCACCCTGGGCCCGCGCTACCGGGACCGCGTCCTCGCCGAACTGGAGCGCCGCGGCCTGACCGGGCTCGGCGCGGCCGTCGAAGAGGAATGCCTGGTCACCCCGGCCGACTGGACTGCCCAGGGGCATGCCGCGGGCAGCCCGTTCTCGCTCGCCCACACCTTCGGCCAGACCGGCCCCTTCCGCCCGGCCAACCTCGTACGCGGCCACGACAACGTGGTGCTGGCGGGCTGCGGCACCACCCCCGGGGTGGGCGTCCCGACCGTGCTGATCTCCGGAAAGCTGGCCGCCGCCCGCATCACCGGCCACCACTCCCGCCCCGGCCCCCGCCGCACCCGCACCCGGCCGAGGGCCCTCCAGCGGCAAGGAACCCCATGACCGGAGACGAACTCGACGCCGCCGGAATCCACGACCCGGCGCTGCGCGCCGACTATCTGCGGTGCCGCCTGCTCAACGCCCGCCACGGCAGGACGTACTTCCTGGCCACCCGGCTCCTGCCCGCCGCCCGGCGCCCCGCCGTGCACGCGCTCTACGGATTCGCCCGCTGGGCCGACGACATCGTGGACGATCTCCAACCAGCCCCAGCCCGGCGCGCGGACTGCCTGGACCGGCTCGACACCGAGTTGCGCCGGGCCCTGCGCACCGGCCGTGCCGACGAACCCGTCGTACGGGCCCTGGCGCACACCGCCGCCACCTACCGCATCGACCACCGCCACTTCACCGACTTCATGGCCTCGATGCGGGCCGATCTGACCGTCACCGACTACCCCACCTTCGCGGACCTGCGCCACTACACCCACGGTTCGGCCGCGGTGATCGGCCTCCAGATGCTGCCCGTACTCGGCCACGTCGTGCCCCGCGAGGCTGCAGAACCGCACGCGGCGGCGCTCGGGATCGCCTTCCAGCTCACCAACTTCCTGCGGGACGTGGGGGAGGACCTGGACCGTGGCCGGATCTATGTGCCCGCCGATCTGCTGGCCGCCCACGGAGTGGACCGGGAACGGCTGCGGTGGAGCCGCCGCACCGGGCGGACGGACCGGCACATCACCGCCGCGCTGCGCGACTTCGCCGCGCTGACCCGCGGTTACTACCGCCGGGCGCTGCCCGGTATCCCGATGCTCGACCCGGTGGCGCGGCCCTGCATCCGTACCGCGTATGTGCTCTACGGAGGCATCGTCACCGCCGTGGAGCGCGACGGCTACGCGGTGCTGCACCGGCGGTCGGCGGTGCGGCGGCGGGTACGGGCCGCGGTGGCGCTCGACGGGCTGGTGCGGGTCGGCGCCGCCCGGCTGCTCGCCACCCGTACCGCGCGTACGGGACACACCCCGCACGGCGGCCCGCTCCCCGTCGAGGAGGCCGCATGACGCCACCCGTACGCCACCGCCTTCCGCTGTCCCTGCGCCGCCGCGCCGTCGCCTGGGACCGGCAGCGGGACACCTGGCGGGAGGCCAGGCCCGCCCTGATCGCCGCGGCCCTGAAACGGGCGCAGGACCGCCCGTCGGGCAACTGGTACGTGCTCGGCGCGTCCGCCGCCATCACCCCCGGCCGCCCCTTCGGCCGGACCGTCGCCCACACCGAGGTGGTCGCGTGGCGGGACGCCACCGGACGGCTCCGCGCCGGGCCCGGCGCGTGCCCGCACCTCGGGGCGCCGCTGAAGGACGCGGTGGTCAGCCGGGGCAGGCTGATCTGCCACTGGCACGGCCTCGCCCCGTACGAGGACACCGCCAGGGGCTGGTCCCCGCTGCCCGCCCACGACGACGGTGTCCTCGCCTGGGTACGGCTCGACGCGGCCGGTGGCGAGGAGCCGCTGGAACGCCCGGTGCTGCCGCCCCGCCCGGCGGCGGGGTCCACGGTCGCCGCCGTCCACGACGTCACCGGCACCTGCGAACCGGCCGATGTCGTGGCCAACCGCCTCGACCCGTGGCACGGCGCGTGGCTCCACCCGTACTCCTTCGTCGACCTCACCGTCGAGCAGCCGGACGAGCAGCCGGACGGGGCAGAAGACGCCCTCGCCGTCCAGGTGTCCTTCAAACTCGCGGGCCGCGTCGTCGTCCCCGTCCGCGCCGCCTTCTCCGCACCCGGACCCCGCACCGTCGTCATGCGCATCACCGACGGCGAGGGCCGCGGCTCCGTCGTCGAAACCCACGCCACCCCGCTGACCGCCGACCACCACGGCCGCCCCCGCACCGCCGTCATCGAGGCCGTCCTCGCCACATCCGACCGCCCCGGCTTCGCCGTCGCCCGCGCGGCCGCGCCCCTGCTGCGCCCCCTGATGCGCGCCGCGTCCGGCCGTCTGTGGCGCGACGACCTCGCCTACGCCGAACGCCGCTGGGCCCTGCGGGAGTCGGGCCGCTTCCCGGGCTGACGGGCGGTCAGCGTCAGCTCCGTCAGCCGGTGCACCCCGCGCAGCACCGCCGTGCGGCCGTGGCGGGGGACCGTCCACAGCCGCTGGCCGCTCACGCCCCAGCGGGCGAGCAGCGCGTTGGCGGCCAGGAACCCGGTGGTGGCGGCCCGTTCCATCAGCGCGACCGGCAGATCGGTGCGGACCAGGTCCCCGGCCAGCACCACCGCCGGATCGGGTGTGCGCACCGTGGGCCGGTCGCGGTAGCCACCGACCGGGAAGGCCGGGCAGTCGGCGTGCCACTCGTGGCGTACGTCGACCACGTCGGCATCCCGGGTCTCGGGGTAGACCCGGCCCAGCTCCTCCCTCAACTCACGTTCCACGATGGCCCGTTCGGCGGCCGGGTCGACCGCGTACGCGTGCAGCTCCAGCACCGATCCACCCGTGGCCCCAGCCCACCGGGCCGCCTCGCCCTCCCAGCGGGACACCACGCTGACGTTGTCGAGCGGGCCGTAACCGCTCGTACCGAGGAAACCGGGGCGGCCGGTGGCCGTAGGGGTGTCGAGCCACAGCCGGGAGACCAGGAACGGCGGCGCCGTCCGCAGCGCCGCGATCCGGGCCCGCCACCCCGGGTCGCCGAGGCCCGGGGAGTTCGCGACCAGCCCGCGCAGCCCCGCCGTGTCCAGGGCGAGCACGACCCCGTCGTACGCCTCCCCGTCCACCGCCACCCGCCCGCCGTCCAGCGGCCGCACCGACTCCACGCGGCTGCCCAGCCGCACCCGTGTGCCGTGGCCCTCCAGATAGCGCCGCAGCGGCTCCCACAGCGCGTACGGAAACGGCTCGCGCACCACGTCGAACAGCAGCCCCTCGCTCGACCCGAGGAAGTAGATGTGGAACATCACCGCCAGCTCGGCCGCCGACAGCTCACCCGGATCCACGAAGAAGCTGCGGGAGAACACCTCGAACGCCAGGTGGCGGGCGGCCGCCGGAAAGCCGACCGCGTCCAGGAACTCCGCCGCGCTCAGCGTGTCCAGCCGCTCGTGGACACGTGGCAGCCGGACGTCGAACAGCGGCAGCGCGGCCACCGGATCCATGCCCGCCAGGTCCCGCCAGCCGAACGACGGGCTGCGCGCGACGAAGCCGAGCGCGGACCACGGCGGGGTGCGCGGGACACCCGCGAAACCGTCCCGCAGGCCCGAGCTGTGCCACAGCGGATAGTCCGGCAGCCCGGTGAACACGCTCAAGGCCGGGTCGATCCGGCGCAGCAGCCCGCGCAGGTTGTAGTACTGCCGGAAGAAGGCGTGGAACCCGCGGCTCATCGTCGCCACCGACCCGTCCGCGAGTGTCGTCGGCCATCCGGCCAGCCGCCCGCCGAGCATCGCGTGGCGTTCGTACAGCACCACCGCGACCCCGCGCTCGGCCAGTCCGGTCGCCGCCGCGAGTCCCGCGATCCCGCCGCCCACCACCGCCACCCGTGGCGCATCCCCGGCCGGGACCCGGGCCCGCCCCGCCGCCACCGGCAACACCTCGGCCCGCCGGTCCCGCCCCCGCCGACGCCCAGCCACGCCGGTCACCGTGCTGTGGGACGTGGCGCGGGCGGCCTTGACCGGTCGGGCCGCCGTCGTAGCCAGGGCAGTTCGGCCACCGTCCGCAGCATGGGAACCACCGGTGTCCGCACGCCGACCATGACGTCCTCCGCCACGCCGGTCCGGCCGTCGAGGAAACGCAGCAGACGGGCGGCGGGGACGTGGCGGAAGAGACCGGTGAAGACCTCGGCTCCGGCCACCCGGCCGGTGGCCAGGGCGCGCAGCATCGCCGCGTCCATGGCGAGCGCGCGGGACGGATACGGGGCGGGCGGCGCCGGGTGGCGGCCCGTGGCGAAGGCCGCCGCCACCGCGCGGGACTGGCGCTGCACCGCGGCGAACGTGTAGCCGGTGGCCGGGCGGGTGGCGCCGCCCGCGGCGCCGATCCGGAAGACGGCGGCGCCCGCGCGGCGGGGGAAGCGGGCATCTGTCATGGGGATGACGCCCTGCTCCGTGGAGAGCACCCGGAAGGGCGGCAGCCGCAGCACGGTGCCGGTGTAGTGGCGCAGGGCCGCGTCGTACGCGGCGTCGTCCAGCACCCCGGGCGAGAACTCGGTGTACTCCACCAGCGCCTCACGGTCGCTCAGCGGCAGCACATAGCCGAAGGACAGGCCACGGTCCGGCCGTGGGGTGCGGAAGTCCATCAGCTCGGCCACCGAGGGGTCCAGGGCCGGGGCGGCGCAGCGGATGAACCAGCCCCGGAAGTGCTGGAGCAGCGTCGTACGGGCCGGTGGCAGGGCGGCCGCCGGGCGGGAGTCGAAGGCCCACCGGGTACGCCACTCCACCGGGCGGCGCCCGGCGCGGGCGCCCCGCACCACGGCGCCGCCCGCGTCGTCGCGTACCTCGTCCACCACCGCCTCGACCCGCCGCACCGAGGGTGCCGCGGCGAGCCGGGCGGCCACCCAGCGCTCGAAGTCGCGCGACCGCAGCATCTTGTAGACGAAGGGCGCGATCTCGCGGTCCACCGGGTGGCCATCGGCGCCGCGCACCCTGACCCGGCTCCAGCGGGCCGCCAGCGCCCCGTCGAACTCACCGCCCGGCTCCTCCCACCAGCACCACGTCCGCTCCGGCGGCCGCAGCGGCCCGTCCGGCGCCTCGACCAGCAGCACCCGGGGCGGGGCGGGCAGGGCGGCGAGCCGGTAGGCCAGCGTCAGCCCGGCCGCGCCCGCCCCGACGACGGCCACGTCCGCGTCCCATGCCACCACCGGTTTCCGACTGATCCGCCCGGGACTAGCGGCGGACGCTTCGGTGGCGGCGCATCATGAGCACACTTCCGGCCGTGATGGCCAGGACGGTGCCACCGAGGAGGGTCGGCTTGTTCTCGCCGATCGCGGCAGGCCCGAATCCGGCGTCGACCCCGCCACTGGGGTGGCTGCGCTTGACCTTGACCGTGTCCGTGATCTTGATGCTCGGCGGACACTTCACGATGACGTCGTGGCGGCCGGAGTCGGCATCCTTCGGAATCCGGAAGTGGCCGGTGAGCACACCCTTGTGGCCCTCGCCGAGCAGGTGGAACTCCTCTCCGCCCGCGGAGCCCTTGCCATAGGTCACGTCCGAGCCGCAGGCGGTCGTGCTGACGGTGATCGTGGAGCCCGGAGCGCTCTTCTTCGGGCTGATACGAAGCTCCGAGTCATCGGCGGCGGCGGCCGGGCCCTGCAGCGCGAGGGCACAGAGAACCAGGCCGATGCCTGCACCGGCGGGTACGTAACGCATGAAGATCCTCCAACGGAGCAGTGGCCGTCCTGATCGCGCGGCACCTGAGAGGTGTTCCGCTCATGAGACAACCGACAGTCCGCCACCGCCGCAACACGAGGCGTGACCGCACGAGGCCACGGCCACCGCTTCGCTTGATCGTTTACGCAGGTCACCGGAGTGACGGCCGACGCTCGGCGGGAAAGCGCGCAGGGGAGCGAATGGGCTATTCAGCGAGTGGCGCCCGTGTGCTTTCGGCGGGTGATCAGGGCGCGGGCCAGTTGCGCAGCAGGGCGTCGAGCGAGTCCAGGACCCGGGTCCAGGACTCCGCCGAATCGGGGGCGCTGTGGCTGAACCCGCCCGCCAGCTCCAGGCTGACGAAGCCGTGGAAGACGCTGCCGAGCAGCCGGACCGCATGGGTCTGGTCCGGCTCGGTCAGGTCGTAGCCGCGCAGGATCGCCCGCGTCATCTGCGAGTGCCTGCCGCCCGCGCTGGCGGCCGCCGCCTCCGGGTCGAGCCGGAACTGGGCGGCGGCGTAGCGGCCGGGATGCTCGCGGGCGTAGTCGCGGTAGACGTGGCCGAAGGCGATCAGCGCGTCCTTCCCGGCCCGCCCGGCCAGGGCGTCGGCGGCCCGGTCGGCGAGTTCCTCCAGGGCGAGCAGGGCGATCCTGGTCTTGAGGTCGCGGGAGTTCTTCAGGTGCGAGTACAGGCTCGCGACCTTGACGTCGAACCGCCTGGCCAGCTCCGATACGGTCACCTGCTCGAAGCCCACCTCGTCGGCCAGCTCCGCCCCGGCCCGGGTCAGACGTTCCGCGGTCAGCCCTGCGTATGCCATGCCCTCCCTCTCCGTCGCCCCTGTCACCTGCGGTGGCACAGGCATTATCCAGTTGCCTAAGACCTTTAGGCAACTTAGCCTCCCGCTCATGAAGCCACTGACCGAGCAAGAGATCCGTTCCGCCTTCGTCAACTGCACCAAGGGCGAGGCGAAACGCCTGTCCGTACCCCGTGATCTGGCCGACCGGCCCTGGGACGACCTGGACTACCTCGGGTGGCGCGATCCGCAGGCCTACGACCGTGCCTACCTCGTCACCACGCTGGACGACCGCCCGACGGCCCTGGCGCTGCGCTGCCCCACCCCCGCCTCCTGGCAGACGCCGCGCGGCATGTGCTCGCTCTGTCTGACCTCCCACACCGGTGGCGTCTCCCTGATGGTCGCGCCGAAGGCGGGGAAGGCCCGGCAGCGGGGCAACTCGGTCGGTACGTACATATGCGGCGACCTCGCCTGCTCGCTGTATGTGCGCGGCAAGAAGGACGCGGGCGCGGGCGCGCGACTCCATGAGTCGCTGACCGTGGAGGAGAAGGTCGAGCGGATGGTGGCCAACGTGGCCGCGTTCCTGGCCAAGGTGGCCGCCTGACCCCCGGGGAGCCACCGAACTCGGGGACATATGACGGATCGATGACGTGATCCACCCCGGCGCTCCGGCCCGGCCGCATGGCTATAGCCTTCCGTCGAACGCGTCCGACATGACAGAGGAGTTCCATGCGACGCAACACGCGTAGACGGTCGAAGACCGCGAGACGGGCGATCGTCGCCACCGCCGCACTGGCCCTGGGGGCGGGCGGCCTGGTGACGGTCAACCTGTACGCCTCGGCCGACGCGGGCGATTCGCGGCCAAGTGGCAACCGCGACCGGGCGTTATCCGCCCAGGCCTCCACCATCGACTGCCCCGACGTCGGCCAGCGCCTGAGCGCGGTGCCCCAGCGGGCCAGGGCCGAGGTGGACCGGGAACTCGCCCTGCTGGACAAGCAGGTGGCCGAGGCGTACCAGCGGCTGGCCGGTTCCCAGCGGGCGATCCAGCAGGACGCCAACTTCGCGCAGAACGCGATCATGGGGCCGCTGAAGGACAAGCGCACGGCGGCCATCGACCGCATCTCCATCGCCATCGGCCGAGTGGCCGCCACCCCGCAGGGCCTTAAGGGACTCGCCCCCTGCACGCTCAAGGCCACCGGCAACCAGCAAGGTGGCGGGCAGGGCGATAACCAGGGCGGCGACGAGGGCGGCAACGAGGGTGGCGAGCAGGGCGGCAACCAGGGCGGCGATCAGGGCCAGAACGGCAACGGCCCGGCCGCCGCGGACTTCGTGGACATCACCAGCGTCCAGCCCAACGTGCGCACACCGCGCCCGGCGCGGAACGCCTCCAAGGGCCTCTTCGTCACCGCGTGCGGCGTCAACGCCAACAAGCTCTACAACACCGACAACGTCATCGTCGCGCCGGGCGTGTCCAACGGCGCCCACCACACCCACGACTACGTCGGCAACCAGGCCAACAACGCGTTCGCCGACAACAACGCCTTCGCCCGTGGCCGCACCAGCTGCAAGAACCAGGGCGACAAGTCCTCGTACTACTGGCCGGTGCTGCGCCTCCAGGACGGCACCCGTGAGTTCGACGCGGACCGGCAGGGCGGTGGCGCGGAGGGCAACACCGGCCGCATCCTGACCGCCAAGAAGGTCACCCTGGAGTACGCGGGCAACCCGCGCGGCAAGGTCGTGGCGATGCCCAAGTTCCTGCGCATCATCACCGGCGACGCGAAGGCTTTCAGCAACGGCACGGCGAACGCCAACGCCGCCTGGAGCTGCACCGGGTTCGAGAACCGGCAGCTGAAGGACAAGTACCCGATCTGCCCGCAGGGCAGCGATGTGGTGCGTACGTCGAAGTTCCAGAGCTGCTGGGACGGCAAGAACGCCGATAGCGCCAACCACCGCTCCCACGTGGCGTTCACGGACGCCGAGGGCCGCTGCCCGAAGGGCTTCGTGGCGATTCCGCAGCTGGTGCAGCGCCTGGTGTACGACGTGGACGCGCCGAGCGTGAAGGACAACGGCAAGACCCGGCCGTTCTACGCGGTGGACGGGTTCCCCGAGCAGCTGCACAAGCCGGTCACCGACCACGGTGACTTCATCAACGTCTTCGACGAGCGCGTGATGAACCAGATGGTGCGGTGCGTCAACACCGGACGCACCTGCCGCTGAGGTGGCGAGGAGCCCTGCCGGTGGCCGTATGGCGGCCTCCGGCGGGGCTCGCGACGCCGCCCGGCGCGCCACGGGGTATGCTTTAAAGCGTTGGCTTTAATGCGGTGGTGTGCGGAGCGGGGACGCGGTGGTGATGATGGCAGCGAGAACGAGGCAGGACGAGCGGGTCAGCGCGACACGGGAGGCGCTGCTGACGGCGGCGGAGCGGCTGTTCGCCGAGTACGGCGTGCACGCGGTCGCCAACCGCCAGATCAGCGCGGCCGCCGGACAGGGCAACAACGCCGCGGTCAATTACCACTTCGGCACCAAGACCGACCTGGTCCGCGCGATCGTCCGGCGCCACGCCGAGCAGATGGAGCGGATCCGCGCGGGGATGCTGGCCGACATCGGCGACTCCACCGAGCTGCGGGACTGGGTGGCCTGCGTGGTCCGCCCGACCACCGAGCACCTGGCCGCTCTGGGCCACCCAAGCTGGTACGCGCGGTTCATCGCCCAGGTCACGGCCGACCCCGCGCTTCAGGCCGTCACCACCGCGGAGGCCTTCGCCGCCGCGCCGTCGCTGCACCCGCTGCAGGACGGAATGAGCCGCTGCCTGCCGGACCTGCCCGCCGAGGTGCACGCCGAACGGGCGGCCATGACGCGCCACCTCATCACACAGATGACCGCCGAGCGGGAACGCGCCCTCGCCGACGCCGCCCCCACCTCCCGCACGACGTGGCACGCCACCGCCACCGGCCTCATCGACGCCATCGTCGCCCTGTGGCAGGCCCCGGTCACCCAGGCCTAGGGACGCGTCAGACGGGCGCGTACTCGACGCGGATGGCGGTCTCCAGTGCCCGGTGGAACTCCTCGGCCTCGGCGGTCGTGGCGTGCCGGGACAGGACGAACGCCGGGTACCCGGTGAAGTCCGGGTAGGGCCGCACCACATCGCCGGGGAAGAGCATCTGCACGACGTGGTCCACCCGGGGGTCGGCGCGCAGCTCGTCCAGGCCGTGGATGGCGGTGATCCGCCCCGAACCGCCGCACGGCACGATGTAGTTGGCCGCGGCGCCCGTGGCGGCGGGGGAGTGGCCGGGGCGGAACGAGCGCGGCGGCTGCCCGGTGGCGATCCGCAGCGCGTCCGCGGCGAAGTCCAGCCCGGTGACGTTCCGCACGATGTACCCGGAGACCCCGGAACCGCCGATGCGGGCCCCCAGCTCCAGCAGATACGGCCGTCCGCCGCGCAGCCGCAGTTCGGTGTGGGTGGGGCCGTCGGTGATGCCGAGGGCGGTGTGCGCGGCGGTGACCTCGCGCCGGATGGCGTCCCGTACCGCCTCGGGCAGGACGGCCGGGGCGCGGTAGACGCTCTCCTCGAAGTACGGGCCCTCGGGCTCGCCCTTGTAGCCGATGGCGCACACCGTCACCTCCCCGTGGTGGGCGAGGGATTCCACGGCGAACTCGGGCCCGTCGAGATACTCCTCCACGATCAGGCCCTCGCCCAGCGTGTCCTGGCAGACCTGCCAGACCTCGTCGACCACGGCCCGCAGCTCGTCCGGGCGTTCCGCCTTGGTGACACCGAGGCTGGAGAAGCCGTGCGCGGGCTTGACCACCACGGGAAAGTCCAGGTGGGCGGCGTCCTCCCAGGCGGAGGCGTCTTTCATGGCGACGAAGCGGGGCGCATTGAGCCCCGCCGAGGCCAGCCGTTCCCGCATCACCCGCTTGTCCTGCGCGCCGAGCGCCGCGTCCCGTCCGATGCCGGGCAGCCCGAGGGTCCCGGCGGCCTCCGCCACGAACGGCACGGCCGGGTCGTACAGGGTGCAGATGCCCTGGAACGGGGTGGTCTCGTGCAGCTTCCGCAGCGTGGCCAGGGCGCCCGCGCGGTCCCCGTCGATGTCCAGGCGCAGTACGTCGGCCACGGCCGGGGGCAGCCGGTCCGGGTCCACGGTCTCGTCGGGGCGGGGGACCAGGATGAGGCGGATCCCGGCGCGCTCGGCGCTCTCGAAGACCCAGGGCAGCGTCGTCCGCTGGTACACCAGGACGACGCAGGGCTGCTGTGTGCTCACGATGTTCCCCGATCCCTTGGCGATCCGGCCGCTCGGCTGCCCGGCCGGTGCCGAGCAACGTACCGGAGCGGGCGTTGTCAGTGGGCGCACGTATGTTCATTCGTGCCGCGCCGCTCGGGTGCGGAAATACCCCTGTGCGCAGAGGAGATGGCGCGTTGTCAGATTGGGAGAGGTCGAGCACGGCACGGGTGATCCCGCCCGCACGGCCGCGCAAGCTCGCCAAGGTCCCGTTCGTCGAGCTGGCCGACGGACGTCTGCAGGGTGTGGTGTCCAGCGGCTCGGACATCGGGCGGGTCTACGTCTCGTCGGTCGCGGCCACCACCTACGCGTACGCGTGCAGCACCAACAACAACCGCCCCTGCGGCGGTGCGCACGGCTCGTACTGCAAGCACATCATGGCCCTGATCAGCGAGGCGGTGCTGCAGTACGGCGCCGAGCGCGTCGCCCGCTATCTGCGGGTGGAGGGCGCGGACGGGGAGCCCGCCGGGCTGGCCATCGCCGTCGCCATGATGGAGACCCACCCACCGCAGGGGGACACCCAGGCCGCCGCGGTGGTCTTCAGCCGGTTCCTGCGCCACCTGGCCTATCTGGAACTCGCCCCGGCCACCGCGCCGTTGCCGGAGATGCAGTGGTTCCCGTCGACCAGGGCGGTGGCGTGATGCGCGCCGATCTGCTCGCCGAACCCATCGCCGACCTCGATGCAGCCCTGGCCGCCGTCGACGCCTTCGACCAGGCACTCGTCGCCGGTCTGCTCCGCCCCCACCCCGACCGTTCCGCCGCGCTGACGGATCTCGCCGATGCCGTCGCCGGGACGCCGCTGGCCGCCAGGGTCGCCGAGGCGGCCGAGAAGGCGGCGGCCGGAGCCGCGGGCGAAGACCACTTCGTCGCCCTCGCCGCCGCCCGCACCGCACTTCTCGGGTCCGTCCACGACGCGCTGATGACCCGGGCCTGGGAGGCGACCGCCCGGCCGCGCGGCGCGGAGCCCCCCGCGTCGCCCGCGCCCGGCGGGCAGGAAGCGGCGAACCTGCTCGCCGCCGCCCGCTCCTACCTCTCCGACCTGGCACGATGCGGATGGCAGGGCATCGACCACGATGTGGTGTCCGGCTCGGCGCAGATCGTCTCCGCGATGCTGCCCGACCCGGCCCTGCGGCGCCTGGCGACGCTGCTCGACGGCTTCGCCACCGAACTCGCCGCCTCCTGCCCCGGCGCTTCCCTGGACCGTGTCCCGGCGCGCCGATGGGCCGACCTGTGGGCGCGGGCGCTGCTGCTGACGCTGCCCGGTGCGGCCGCCGCGTCCGCGACCGGCACGGCCACCGGCCGCCTCCTGCCCCTCGGCGTCGATGTGCAGGAGCACGCCACCGCGGCACAGGCCCAGGTCCACGCCGTGTTCGAGCCCGCCGACGGCGCCGCGCCCCGCCTGCTGCGGGCCAGCGTGTCGGTGCCCAAGCCCGATACGGTCGTCGGCGTCGGCATCTGGCAGCTGCTCCGGCCCGCCATGTCGCTCCTGGACGCCGTCAGCGAGGGCCGGTCGGTGAACCTCACCGACATGCCGGTCACCGCCGACGGCGACCTGATCTGGAGCGACGAGCACGCACAGCCGGGCGAGCCCGCCGACCCCTTCGCCAGCGCCCGCGTCGCCCTGGCCACCGCCACCGACGCGCCGACCGCGCCCCTGGACCGGCATCCGGCGCGCATCGCCGTCCCCGTCTTCCTGGAGGGCTACGCCGCCCAGAAGGGCGACGGCACGCTGACGTTCACCGTCGCCGGGCACCCGCTGGCCGTCGACACCGACCGCATCCCGACCGCCGGTCCGCTCACACCCGAGGCCGTCGCGGCGTCGAGCGCGTGCATCGGTCTGCTCCGCTGGGACGCGGGGGCGTACCGCCTCCAGCCCCTGGCCGTCGAGAAGACCGTACGGAAGAACACCGTCGCCATCCACGCCGGGCAATGGGCCGGGCGCACGACCGACAAGGCCGGGGTCAAGGCCGAGAAGGCCGCCACCGACGCCGTGACCGCGCTGCGGGAGCGGGCCGGGAGGCTGCTGCGGAAATGACGGAGCACACCACCGATCACGACCCCGGTACGGACCTCCAGGACCTCCAGGACCCCCACGGCAACCGCCGTCAGCTCCTGTACTGGCGGCTCCTCGCCCGACTCTTCGACCCCGAGGAGCAGGCCACCCTGGAATCGGCGAGCCTCGCCGTCGTGGAGGACATCGGGCTGCCGCCCGCCCTGCTGGACCCACAGGCCTCCGTCGACTCGATCGTGCAGCGCCACCCGGAGCTGGCCGCCGAGTTCGACGGTCTGATGACCCCCGAACCCGGCGATGACGGAGCACGCGACCGGGCCGCCGAAGTACGGCGCGCGGCGCTGACCTCGAAGGTCCTGCTCAACGTGTTCGCCCGCGCCTCCGGCACGGTCACCGCCGGACAGCTGGCCCGCTGGCAGTCCGACGCGGGCTGGCTGGAGCGCGCCCTCGGCTGCGAGCCCGGCGAGCTGCGCTCGGGCCCCGGCGGGAAACCGTCCGGCGGAAAGTCCGGCGGGCGGGCGGCGGGCCCGGGCGTCAGCCCGACCGGCACCGGCGGCCCGGGTACGACGCCCGACCTCGGCAAGCTCATCCCGGAGATCGGCCCGGACATCGGCCCCGAACTCGGCGCCCTGGAAGCCGACCTCGTCAAGCGGATGCGTCTGCGCGAGGTGCTGGCCGACTCCCAGCTCGCCGCGCGGCTGACCCCGAGCATGTCGCTCATCGAGCAGCTGCTGCGGGACAAGGGCAACCTCTCGGGCGTGGCCCTGGCCAACGCCAAGGCGCTGATCAAGCGGTTCGTCGACGAGGTCGGCGAAGTGCTGCGCACCCAGGTCGAGAAGGCCACGGTCGGCGCCCTGGACCGCTCCGTCCCGCCCAAGCGGGTGTTCCGCAACCTCGACCTCGACCGCACCATCTGGAAGAACCTCACCAACTGGAGCCCGGAGGAGGAGCGGCTGTACGTCGACCGCCTCTACTACCGGCACACCGCCCGCAAGACCACGCCCCAGCGGCTGATCGTCGTCGTGGACCAGTCGGGCTCGATGGTCGACTCCATGGTGAACTGCACCATCCTGGCGTCCATCTTCGCCGGGCTCCCCAAGGTGGACGTCCACCTCATCGCGTACGACACCCAGGCGCTCGACCTGACGCCGTGGGTGCACGACCCCTTCGAAACCCTGCTGCGCACCAACCTCGGGGGCGGCACCGACGGCACGGTCGCCATGGCCCTGGCGCAGCCGAAGATCGCCGAGCCCCGCAACACCGTCGTCGTGTGGATCTCCGACTTCTACGAATGGCAGACCGAACCGCTCTTCGAGAGCATGGCCGCCATTCACCGCTCGGGAGCCAAATTCATCCCGGTCGGCTCGGTGACCAGCTCCGGACGCGGCAGTGTCAACCCGTGGTTCCGGGAGCGCTTCAAGGACCTCGGCGCGCCGGTGCTGTCCGGCCATATCACCAAGCTCGTCCACGAACTCAAGACGTTCCTCACCTAGAAAGGCCCTGTGATGTCCGACCTGTTGCGCGCCCCCGCCGAGATCAAGTACGCCGAGGAGCTGGACTGGCTGGAGTCCATCGACGACAGCCCCAAGCCCTTCTCCTGGCGGCTGTCCCCGAAGATGATCCGCCTGTTCATCCTGGGCTCCGAGCGCTCCGACGGCCTGGACCGGGAGATCGCGCAGAAGTGGTTCGGCGACCGCAGCTTCGTCGAGCGCTCCATCGTCACGCTCGCCTCCGACCGGGGCCTGCTGCTCATCGGAGACCCTGGCACCGGGAAGAGCTGGCTGGCCGAGCTGCTGTCCGCCGCGATCTCCCGCAACTCCACGCTGGTCGTGCAGGGCACGGCGGGCACCACCGAGGACCACATCAAATACTCCTGGAACGTGTCCATGGTGATCGCCAAGGGCCAGTCGCGGGAGTCGATGATCCCCTCGCCGATCATGACCGCGATGGAGACCGGCGCGATCGGCCGGTTCGAGGAACTCACCCGCTCGACCAGCGACGTCCAGGACGCGCTGATCTCGATCCTCTCCGAGAAGTACATCTCTGTCCCCGAACTGGACAGCGACGGCATCGTCTTCGCCAAGCCCGGCTTCTCGGTCATCGCCACCGCCAACAGCCGCGACCGGGGCGTCAACGACCTGTCCTCGGCCCTCAAGCGCAGGTTCAACTTCGTCCGCATCCCGGTGATGACGAACAAGAAGAGCGAGGCGGAGATCGTCCGCTTCCGCACCGAGGAACTGCTGCGCCGCCACCAGATCGAGCTGGACGTGCCGCCGACACTGCTCGACGTACTGCTGCGGAGCTTCGCCGATCTGCGCGCCTCGGCGGCCTCGGCGGGCAGCGACGACGAGAAGCTGGAGTCCGCGCTGTCCACCGCCGAACAGATCGGGGTGCTCGAGGACGCGATCCTGCACAGCAACTTCTTCGGCGAGCGCGCCCTGACCGCCCACACCCTCGCCACCTCGCTCGTCGGGTCGCTGGCCCGGCGCGAGCCCGAGGATCTGGCCATCCTCAACAAATACCTGCACGGTGTCGTGGAGCCGCGCAGCAAGGACGAGGGGGGATCCTGGCCGGAGTTCCTGGAGGGCGGCCGCGACGCGATCGCCACCCTGTCATGAGCGGCACGCACCAGGGGGCACACCAGGTGACACACGAAGGTTCGCACGACGGGCCCTTCGAGGCGCTGCGCGCGCGACTGGGCGAGGCCGCCGCGACGTTCGCCGACGGCCCGGACGCCCTGGAAGGCATCCTCCTCGGCCTCGTCGACGACGTAGACCGCGCGGTCGGCGAGCCGCTGGAGATCTTCCCCGTCTGCCACCACTCGCCCGCCTCGGCGATCGCGATGGCCCGCCGTCTGCGCCAGAAGCAGCCGAAGGTCGTGTACCTGGAGCTGTGCGAGGACATGGCGCCACTGCTGACCGAACTGCGCAACTGCAGGCTCCCGGTGGCGGTCCAGGCGTTCGCCACCGACGTCGACGGCTTCCCGCCCGAATGGTCCCCGCTGTCGGTCGTCGCACCGGTCACCGAGGCCTCGGCCGAGTACCAGGCGATCGCGTACGCGCTGGACACCCCGGGCGTCGAGCTGGTCCTCGTCGACCGCTCCTCGGACCATGTCTTCCAGTGGGACCAGCGCGGCACCGACACCGGGGAATCGGCCGACCCGGAGGCTCCCGCCACCGAGGAAGAGGCCGCGCTGCACGGGGACGCGGTCGGCGTGGAGATCGGCGACCTGCGGCCGCGCTTCGCCGAGCTGGAGGAACACCTGCTGCGCCACGGCAAGGTGCGGCACTGGTCGGAGTGGTGGCATCAGTACGTCGAGCTGCCGCTCGGCGACAGCGACCACGACACCTACCGCCAGGCCATGTTCCTGATCGGCAGCCTCTTCCGGCGCCTCGCCCCCGGCGATACGCACCGGGTGCGCGTGGACGAGGACCGCGAGCGTTACATGTGGACCAGGATGCGCGAGCACCTGGCCGCGACCGGCACCGATCCCGCCGACTGCCTCTACGTGTGCGGCGCCTTCCACGCGGCCAGCCGCGTCGAGGAGTTCGGCGTCGACGGCGCCGACACGTACCGGATCAGCCCGCGTACCGCCACCACCTGGCAGTACGGCCTGATCCCCTCCAGCCACGCGGCGATCGAGGCGCAGTTCGGCCTCGCCGCCGGGTCGGTGTCGATCGCCGCGACGGTCTGGGCGAAGAACGTCAAGCGCACCCGGGTGGAGCCGTACCGCCTGGCGGGACAGGCGGGGACGAAGAAGCCGAAGCCCCGGAAGACGGCCCCCTCGGCGGCCCTGGCACCGGCGGATCCGCCCTCCGACAAGCTGACCGGCTTTCTGCGGCGACCACCCGTCCTGGACCGGCTGGACGAGGCCGAACTGGTCGGCTGGTCGGTGGAGATCGTGCGCGCCGCCCGCCGCAACGGCTAC
Organism: Streptomyces sp. NPDC059850; assembly: GCF_042731515.1. Classification (NCBI taxonomy): domain Bacteria; kingdom Bacillati; phylum Actinomycetota; class Actinomycetes; order Kitasatosporales; family Streptomycetaceae; genus Streptomyces; species Streptomyces sp. NPDC059850. Next base: position 105,170 of record NZ_JBHWJI010000007.1, on the reverse strand, counting down.
CTCGCCTCCACCGCCGACGCCATCGCCGTGTTCGAGACGTCGATCCTGCTGGCCGGGATGCGCGACCGGACCAGGCCCACGCCGTACGACTTCCAGGACGCGGCCGTCACCTGCGTCGAGAAGGACACCGTGCCCGGTCGGCGCGATGTGCGCCGTCTCGTCGAGATCATGATGGGCGGCGACCGGATCGGGAAGGTCGGCTACGACGCGCTGCCACCGCTGGCCCGCGATGTCCACGACCGGCTCGCACCGCTGAACCTGAGGCTCCAGCAGCGTGGTGTGCAGCGCGCGCTGCTGGACATCGCCTCCCGGCCGGAGCTTCAGCCGTGCTCCGACGTGCTGTGGATGCTGCGCTTTCTGATGCCGCACGGCACCGCGCGGCCGATCATGGGCGAGCGGACGCTGGGGGAGCGGCCGATCCAGGAGTCCTGGGACGTGGCGCTCGGCACCCATGAGCGGGCGCTCATCGAGCTGGGCTACGAGGGCGTCAGCATCGAGCAGGTCCTGGAGCAGCGCCTTCGCCGCACGGCGTACGACCCGAAGGCCACCGCGGCCACCGTCCTCCAGGCCGTCGAGGACGCCACGCTGTACCTGGGCAGCCGCCGACTCGCCGACGAGCTGGGCACCCGCGCGCTGGAGGTGCTGTCGGCCGAGCGCAGCGTCGACGGGGCACCCGATGTGCTGCGCCGGGTGCGGCGGCTGCTGGCGTACTACCGCACCAGCGAGCCGGTGCTGCCGCCGTGGATCGAGTCCTTCGCCAAGACCGGATACGCGCACTACTGCACCCTGCTGCCGACGGCCTTCGCCGACGAGGACGCCACCGTCCGCCAGGTGGCGGCGACGCTGGGGTTCCTGTTCAGCATGGAGAGCCTGGCGCTGTCGCTGGGCTGCGACCGCACCCAACTGGAGCTGGCCGTCGCCCAGTCGCATCCCCGGGAGCCGTCGAAGACGGCGCTGCTCTGGGCCGCGCAGCAGCAGCTCGGCCACCTCTCCCGCGCGGAGCTGCGGACGAGGTGCGACGAACTGCTGGGCAACCCCCTGGTGGTGCCCGCCTATCCGCGCTACCTCAGCGGCTTCGTCCACGCCCTGGAGCCCGTCCCGGGCCTCACCGACTTCGTCGTGGAGGCGGTGTCGAACGCCTTCGGACGGCTGCCGGACGCGGTGCTCCTGCCCTGGCTGCCGACCCTGATCACCACCCTGCGAGCGGACGGCGCCGACCTGGCCCCGCTGCTGATCCGCGAGGCGGGGCGGATCTTCCCCGGCCGTCTCGGGGCGCTGGACACCTGGGTGCCGCCGTGGCGGGCCCAGCCGGAGCCGCGAGCGCCCCGGTCCGCGTCGCGCGCGGAGGGCGGCCGCCGCGGTGCGCTGCTGGCCGCCCACCCCGCGACGTGCGACGCGGTGGCGAACCTGCTGGGCTGCGACGGCACATGGGAGGCGGCGGATCCCCGCCCGGCGGGCGCCGCGCTGGCCGGTCGCCACCCGGAGACGGCCACGGCCCTGGCGGCCCTGCTGCGGTGAGGCTGAATGGAGGATTCTGCTCACCGCTGTGGAGCAGTGCGATTGGTCACCGTGCGAAACGTATTGAATACTTTACGTTTGTATGTCGGTGAGCGGAAGCGATGGACCATGGCGGTAGTGCAGAGACCTGACCTTCCTGCGGAGCAGCTCGTTTCGCCGGTCAATTCACACAACGAATGGGATCCGCTGGAGGAGATCATCGTCGGGCGCCTGGACGGCGCCACGATCCCCTCCAGCCACCCCGTCGTGTCCTGCAACATCCCACGGTGGGCGGGCCGGTGGCAGGGGCTCGCCTCGGGCATCAAGTATCCGCGCGTGCTCATCGAACCGGCGCAGCGGGAACTCGATGAGTTCATCGCTCTCCTGCGCTCCCTCGGCGTCACGGTCACCCGCCCCGACGCCGTCGACCACCGGCAGCGCTTCGGCACCCCCGACTGGTCGTCCCGTGGCTTCTGCAACACGTGTCCGCGCGACAGCATGCTCGTGATCGGCGACGAGATCATCGAGACGCCGATGGCGTGGCCGTGCCGGTATTTCGAGACCCACTCCTACCGCGCGATCCTCAAGGACTACTTCCGCCGTGGCGCACGCTGGACCTCGGCCCCCAAGCCGCAGCTCACCGACGCCCTGTACGAGCCGGAATTCCGCACCCCGGAAGACGGCGAGCCCATGCGCTACATCCTCACCGAGTTCGAGCCGGTGTTCGACGCGGCCGATTTCGTCCGCGCGGGGCGCGACCTCTTCGTACTGCGGAGCAATGTCACCAACCGCTTGGGCATCGACTGGCTGCGCCGTCACCTCGGATCCGGATATCGCGTCCACGAGATCGAGAGCCGCTGCCGCACACCGATGCACATCGACACCACCTTCCTCCTGATGTCGCCGGGCAAGGTGCTCATCAACCCCGAGTACATCGACGTGGACCGCCTGCCCGACATCCTGAACTCCTGGGACGTCCTGATCGCCCCCGAGCCCAACCCCATCGAGGAGCGGCTGCTCAGGCTCACCTCGATGTGCGGAAAGTGGCTCAGCATGAACATCCTCATGGTCGACGAAAAACGAGTGATCGCGGAGCGCCACCACACCGACATGCTGCGCGCGCTCGAAGGCTGGGGCTTCGAACCGATCCCCTGCGACCTGCTGCACTACGCCCCGTTCGGCGGCTCATTCCACTGCGCGACACTCGACGTCCGGCGCCGTGGCACGCTCGAATCGTATTTCCATTGAGCAGCGAGCCGACGGTGAACACACGCCGGAGCACCGAATGCGGCACCGCGATGTCACACTCCGGCGGCCTCCCCTGTCACACCTCCGGAAGCCTTCCGAAGCGACACAGGAGACCCCCATGGCCCGGATCTCGCTCACCCCGCCCAACACCCTGCTCAACCGCCTCGGCGCCTGGTACTCCCGGCGTACCTACGGCAAGGTGCTCGACCCCGGGCTGGCCCTCGGCCACAACGCGAGGGTGCTGCTCACCTCCGTACGGCACGAGCGCGGGGTCGCCAAGTGGAACCGGCTCGACCAGGGGCTCAAGCACCTCGCCGTGATGGCCGCGGCGGCCAAGATCAACTGCTCGTGGTGCATGGACTTCGGCCACTGGGAGGCCCACTCCCTCGGGCTGCCCCTGGACAAGGTCGGCAAGGTCCCGCAGTGGCGTGAGCACCGGGAGGACTTCACCGAGCTGGAGCTGCTCGTCCTGGACTACGCCGAGGCCATGACCGAGACCGAGCCCCGTGTCACCGACGAGCTGGCCGCCGCCCTGCTCGAACGGCTCGGGGAGGCCGCCTTCGTCGAACTCACCGCCATGGTCGCCCTGGAGAACTACCGCTCGCGCGTCAACAGCGCCTTCGGCCTGGTAGGCCAGGGCTTTTCGGACGCCTGCGCGGTACCGTCCCGGATGTGATCGACACAACCACCTTTGAGCAGCACCGACGGATGCTGTTCGGTATCGCCTACCGCATGCTCGGCAGTGTCGCCGACGCCGAGGACCTGGTGCAGGACACCTGGCTGCGCTGCAGCCAGGTGTCCACCGCCGTGGACAACCCGGCCGGGTATCTGACCCGTACGGTGACCAACCTGGCCCTCAACCGGCTCACCTCGGCCGCCGCCACCCGCGAGCAGTACGTCGGGCCCTGGCTGCCCGAGCCGCTGGTCACCGAGCCCGACGCGGCCGAGGACGCGGAGCTGGCCGAGTCCGTCTCGCTCGCCATGCTCGTCGTCCTCGACACCCTCTCGCCGCTGGAGCGGGCGGTCTTCGTGCTCAAGGAGGTCTTCGGCTTCTCGTTCAAGGAGATCGCCGGAATGCTGGAGCGCGGCGAGGCGGCCGTACGGCAGGTCGGCCACCGGGCCAGGGCACACGTCCAGGCCCGGCGGCCGCGCTACGACACACCGGACGAGGTGCGGCGGCGGGTCACCGATGAGTTCCTGGCCGCGTGTCTCGGCGGCGACCTGAACCGGATGATGGAGCTGCTCGCCCCCGATGTGACGTCGTGGAGCGACGGCGGCGGCAAGGTCAAGGCCGCCATCCGCCCACAGCACGGCGCGGACAAGGTCGCCCGCTTCCTCGCCGCCGTCATCACCCAGCCGATGGACGACCCCCGCGTCCACGCGGTCGACGTCAACGGCCACCCGGGCCTGCTCATCACCGCCGCGGGCCGCCCGGACACCGTCGTCTGCGTCGAGGTCGCCGACGGCCGGATCACGGAGATCCGCGTCATCCGCAACCCGGACAAGCTGCGCCACCTGTGAGCAGCGCTCAGTCGATGAGGTCGAGGGCGGCGGTCAGGACGCTGTCGCTGTCGATGCCGTGGTACCGGTAGACGTCGTCGAGGGCGCCGCACTGGCCGAACCGGGTCACACCCAGCGTCGTGACGGGCACCTGGTGCACGGTGGCGAGGAACGCCAGGGTGTGCGGGTGGCCGTCGAGCACGGTGACCAGCGGGGTGGCGCGGTCGGCGGGGAAGGCGCGGTCGAGGATCCAGTCCGGGTCCTCGGCCAGGCCGCGCCGGGCCTGGAGGGCGCGGAACAGCAGATCCGGGCTGGTCACGCACACCACATCGGCACCGTGGCCGAGGGCGTCGAGCCGTTCGGCCGCGGCCAGGGCCTCGGGGATCAGCGCGCCCATCGCCGCGAGGGTCACCACCGGCTCGGCGTGGCGCCGCAGCCGGTACGCGCCCGCCACCACCTGGCGGCGCCGCCGCTCACGCGCGGCGGGGTCGGTGGGCACGGCGGCCAGGGACTGGTCCACCGGCCGGGTCGACAGCCGCAGATACGCCGAACTCCCCTGCGGGCGGCCGAGGTTACCCAGGGCGGCGAGCAGACACCACTCGGTGTCGAGGGCGAAGGCGGGCTCGTACGACACACACCCCGGCTGTTCGATGCCCAGCGACGGCGTGGTGATCGACTGGTGTGCGCCGCCCTCCGGGGCGAGGGTGACCCCGGACGGGGTGCCCACCAGGATGGACTGCCCGCCCGCGTACATCCCGAAGGACCACGGCTCCAGCGCCCGGTTGACGAACGGGTCGTACACCACGCCGATGGGCAGCAGCGGCTGCTCCCAGCGGCTCCAGGTGGCGCCCAACTCGCCCAGCAGGCCTACCAGGTTGGTCTCGGCGATGCCCAGCTCCACATGCTGCCCGGTCGGCTTCTCCCGCCAGTGCAGGATCGTCTCGGCGTCGTCGGCGAACCAGTCGGTGCCCTCCGTGGCCGACCACACGCCGACCTTGTTCAGCCAGCCGCCCAGGTTGGTGGTCGAGCTGACGTCCGGGCTGACGGTGACGATCCGGCCCGCCGCCTCGGGGGCCCGGCGGGTGAGGTCCAGCAGTGTCCTGCCAAGGGCTTGCTGGGTGTGGCCGGTCCCGGTGGGCGCCGGGCGGCCGAGGTCGGCCGGAACGGCGGGCGGCTGCCGCGGCGCGCGCTCCGGCCGTCGCAGCCGCTCGGCGGCGGCCGCGCACAGCGACGCCTCCGCCGAGCCGTCGGGGAAGCGGGCCCAGGGGCGGTCCAGGTCCGCCCCCAGCCGCTCGGCCAGCGGGCCCATCTGGTCGGCCGTCAGCAGTGAGGAGTGGTTCTGCGGATGGCCCTCGGTGGGCAGCCCGTGCCCCTTGACCGTGTACGCGAAGATCACGGTCGGCCGGGTGTCGTCGATGGTGTCGTACGCCTCCAGGAGGGCGCCGAGGTCATGGCCGCCCAGGTTGCGCAGCGCGGCGAGCAGCGTGGCGTCGTCCAGATGCGCGATGAGCCCGGCGATCGGGGCGGCGGTCGAGCCGCTGCCGGGCAGCCGCTCGCGCAGCTGTCCGGCGGTGCAGCGCAGCAGCCGCTGGTATTCGGGGTTGCCCATGGCGTCGATACGGGTGCGCAGGGCGTCGCCGCCGGGCCGGGTGAACAGCTCGCGCAGCAGATGCCCGTACTTGAGCGTGAGCACCTGCCACCCGGCGGCCGTGAACATGCCCTGCAGCCGCCCGGCGGCGATGCCGGGCACCACCCGGTCCAGGGACTGCCGGTTCAGGTCGACGATCCACGTCACCTCGCCCAGCGAGGACACCACCGGGTCCTGGACCGCCTCCCAGATGGCTCCCTCGTCCAGCTCCGCGTCACCGAGCAGGGAGTACTGCCGCCCGGTCCCGGCGCCGCCGAAGCGGCCCTCCACATAGCGCCGGGCGAGCGCGCCCCACAGGGGAGCGGTGGCGCCGATGCCGACCGAGCCGGTGGAGTAGTCGACCCGGTCGGGGTCCTTGGACCGGCTGGGGTAGCTCTGCAGCCCGCCGAACGCGCGAAGCGTCGTCAGGTACGACTCGTCCAGCTCGCCCAGCAGATAGTTGACGGCGTGCAGCACCGGCGAGGCATGGGGCTTGACCGACACCCGGTCCTCGGCGGTCAGCGTGTGGAACCACAGCGCCGTCATGATCGAGGCCATCGACGCGCTGGACGCCTGGTGGCCGCCCACCTTCAGCCCCGTGGGGTTCGGCCGGACCCGGTTGGCGTGGTCGATCATGGCCGTGGACAGCCACAGCACCCGGCGCTCGACCGCTTCCAGCGTGCCGAGCGTCCCGGGGTGTCCCTTCCCGGCCGGGTCCTTGCCCGGGACGCCCGAGAAGGTCGCGTCCATGACCACATTGACCACCTCCACCGCCTGGATCCGACGTCCAGGAATGCCGTGTGATGCGAGAAGTAGACAGAGACCGCACCTGCTGCGCAACATGTCCTCTTCCGGCTGGGCAATCTGCTCACCGCACCGGGGTGAAAGCGCCCTCGACCGAGCAAAATGATCAATGTCCGGAGCGGAGCGGCCTCACCCCTTCACGGCGCCGGAGGTGAGCCCCCGCACGATGTGGCGGCTCGCGAAGGCGAAGAGCACCATGGTCGGCAGGATCGTGAACACGGCCGCCGCGGACATCGAACCCCAGTCGATGTTGAAGCTGGAGATGAAGCCGTTGAGGGCCGTCGGGACGGTCTTGTTGGCGTCGCTGTTCATCAGGGTCACCGACAGGAACAGCTCGTTCCAGCAGTTGACGAAGTTGAAGATGAACGCCGCCACGATCCCCGGACGCATCACCGGCAGCAGCACCCGGAACAGCGCCGAGAACCGGGAGAGACCGTCGATCATCGCGGCCTCCTCCAGCGCGTCGGGGATGTTCTCGAAGAAGCCGCGGAGCATCACCGTGCAGAAGGGGATGCACACGGCGACGTAGACGAGAATGAGCCCGAGCCGGTTGTCGACCAGCCTCAGGTCGGTCATGAGCAGATACAGCGGGCCCAGCGCGATGAACGCGGGGATCATCTGGGTGACCAGCGCGGCCGTCAGCAGCGCGGACTTGGTGCGGAACTCGAAGCGCGCCAGCACATACGCCGACAGCATCGAGATCGCGGTGGCGGCGGCGCCCGCGACGGCCGCGACGATCAGGCTGTTGGTGAGATAGGTCCCGAAATCGGCCTTGTCGAACAGCTCGCTGTAGTTCTCCAGCGAGAAGTGCTCGGGCCAGTAGGCGATGGGGAACGCGAAGATGTCGCCCGGCGCCTTCAGCGAGGTGATGGTGATCCAGTACAGCGGGAAGACGGTGAACGCCAGCCACAGCCCCAGGAAGACGATGCGGACGACCCGGCCCGCCGAGGTCTCTTTGCCGGTCACGGCCCCACCTCTCGCTTCTTCTCACGCGTGGCCAGCAGGAAGAACACCGTGAACACCAGCAGCCCCGCGACCACGAGGAGGCCGAGCGCGGAGGCCTTGCCGTAGTCCCCCTGCTGAGTGATCTTGATCATCCAGGTGGTCACGATGTGGGTCTCGTTGTTGGGCCCGCCACCGGTCATCCCGAAGATCAGATCGGGGAAGTTGAAGATCCAGATGATCCGCAGCAGCACGGTGAGCACCAGCGTGACCCGGATGTAGGGGATGGTGATCTGGAAGAGCGTGCGCACCTTCCCGGCCCCGTCCAGCGCCGAGGCCTCGTACAGCTCGTCGGGGACCGACTGGAGCGCGGCCAGGATCATGATGGCGAAGAAGGTGACGCCGTACCAGGTGTTGGCGATCAGTACGGCGATCATCGCCTTGTGCGGATCGGCCAGCCACGCCACCGGCTCGTCGATCAGCCCCGCCTTCTGCAGCAGATCGTTCACGACGCCGAACTCACTGTTGAACATCCAGCGGAACAGGATGCCGATGAGGAACCCGGAGATCGCCCAGGGGAAGAAGACCAGCGCCTGGTAGACGCCCCGGAAACGGAACCGGCGGCGCAGCCACAGCGCCAGCGCGAAGCCGATGACCAGCTGCGGCACGATCGAGCCGATGACCCAGAGACCCGTATTGCCCAGCACGGTGTCCCAGTTGGGGTCGGCGAAGACCGCGTGGAAGTTCTTGAGCCCCACCCACGAGGTGTCGGTGAGATCGTTCAGGTCCCAGTGGCGGAAGGCCATCTGGCTGCCCGCGATCACGGGGTAGTACGTGAACACCGCCACGAAGATCGCGGCCGGCGCCATATAGGCGGCGATGAGCAGTCCCCGGCGGGTCGTGAACTCCCGTCTGCGGCCGCCCTGTTGCCCGCTCCGGGGATGCGGATCGGCCTTCTTCCGGACCGGCCGCGGCGCCTTCGGCCTGGTGGTTGCGGAGGTGGCGGGCATCCCTACTTCTCCTGCTCCCACTTCTCGGTCCAGTACGCGTCCCAGCCCTCCAGCAGCTCCTTCGGCGTCATCTTGCCGCTCACCATCTTCTGCACATCGGTGTCGGACCTCTGCTCCCACTCGCGCCACCAGGCCACCCCGCGCGGCTGGCTGACGTTGAGATAGGTGTCGGGGTGCTTGGTCATGGTGACGTACGACGACCAGGGGCCGGTCTTGTAGAACGGGTCCTCGGTGGCCGACTTGAGGATCGGCACCAGGCTGTTCTTCTTGGTGAAGTCCGTCGACGCCTTGCCCTGCGACAGGAACTTGATCAGCTTGACGGTCTCCGCCTTGTGCTTGCTGCCCTTCGCGATGCCCCACCCGGCGGTGGCCAGCGGCTGGACGGTCTTCCCGCTCGGCCCTGCCACCAGGGGAGCGGTGTCCCACTGGCCCTTCGAGACCGACTTGGACTCGGAGACGGTGGCGATCACCTCCGGATCCTGGAGCAGGAAGGCCGTGGAGCCGTTGGAGAAGGCCTCGACCATCTCCGGGTAGCCCCAGGAGACGGACGACTTGGGGGAGGCCTGTTTGAAGAGCTTCAGGTAGGTCTGGAGGGCGTCCACGGCCTTGGGCGAGGAGAAGATCGTGCGGCCGTCCTTCAGCTGGTAGCCGTTGGACGGGTCGACCTGGTCGGCCACGTACGCCTCGATGACGGCCGTGGCGTTGCTGTTGGCGTTGGCCCCGCCCCGGAACGCGTAGCCGTAGCGCCGCTTCGCCGGGTCGTTGATGGCGGACGCCTGCTTCAGCAACTGCTCCCAGGTGGCCGGGGGGTCGCTGAACCCGGCGTCCTTGATCAGGTCGGTGCGGTAGAAGAGGCTCAGCCCGTAGAAGCCGTAGGGGACGAAATAGGTGTGGCCCTTGGCGTCCTCGGCGGCCTTGACGGCGTTCTCCGTCATGGCCTGCCAGCCCTGCCACCCCTTGAGGTCCTTCTTCATGTCGTGGAGCCAGCCGTTGTTCGACCACGGGCCGACGGTGATGTCCCGTACCTCCAGGGCGTCCACGCCGCTGCCGGACTGGAGCATCTGCTGGATCTTCTGGTCGGCCTGCTCGGTGGGCGGCGAGATCAGATTGACCTTGATCTTGGGGTTCCGCTTCTCGAAGTCGGCTATGAGCCCGTTGAGCAGATCGGTGCGGGCGGGGTTGGTCAGGCTCTCGACCATGTTGAGCGTGACCGTTCCGTTCGCGCCCGGGTTCATGGTGGAACAGCCGGTCAGGACCATCGCGGCGGCGGTGCCGAGGGCGAGGGCTGCCGTCCTTCTCCTCATCGTGCTGACCTCTTCCTTGGATGCGGGCCGCGCTGGGAGCGGCCCGGGGGAGGGGGCGTACCTGTCGAGTGCGCGCACGGCGTACGTGTCGAGCCGCTACGAGGCGCCGTGCCGCCCGCGAGCCGCGCGGGCCCACTCGCCGAGGACGGGGACGCAGGCCTCGGCGAAGTACTCGTAGTCGGCGGCGGTGTTGTAGACGTGGGCGGACACCCGCAGATAGCCGATGCCGCCGAAGCTGGTGAAGGCCGCCTCCACGCCCAGCTCCCGGGCGACCCGGTCGCGCAGCGCGTCGGCCTCGAGGCGGGTGGGGCCCAGCCCGTCGGGCAGCCGCACCAGCCGCATCCCGGGGACCGGCATGCCGACGTCGACGGCGCTGTCGGCGCCGGTCAGCTCGGTGAACGCGGCACCGATGACCTGCGCCGCGTAGCCCGCCAGCTGGTCCATATAGCGGCGGGCGCGCTGCCAGCCCCAGGTGTGCTCGATGAAGCCGAGCGCCGTCGGCGCCGCCAGATAGCAGGTGGCGTCCACCGTGCCCTGCTGGTCGAAGCGGTCGGGGTACGGATCCTCGGCGCCCCATGAGTCGATCGGCGGGTAGAGCCGCTCACGCAGCGGACCATGGGCGACGAGCGCCGCCGTACCGCGTGGCGCGCACCCCCACTTGTGCAGGTTCCCGACCCAGACATCGCAGGTCAGCCCGGAGAGCGGGGCGGGGAGCAGACCGGGTGCGTGCGCCCCGTCCACGAGCAGCGGAATCCCGCGCTGCCGCGCCTCCGCGCCGATCCGCTCCACCGGCATCCGGCGGGCGGTCGCCGAGGTGATCTGGTCCAGCACGATGAGGTCGGTCGCCTCGGACACCTCGGCGAACACGGCCTCGTACGCCCGCTCCTCGTCCGCGTCGAGGGGCACCCGCGCGGTGCGGACCCTGCCCTCCCAGCGGTCGCGCGCCAGCCGCTCGGCGCCCATGGTGACGGCCCCGTAGCCGTGGTCGGTGACGACGATCTCCCCGCCACGGTGCCGGTCGAGGGCGGCGTACACGGTGCTGACCCCGGCGCTCGCGTTCGGCACCAGGGCCAGGTCGTCGGCGGCCACCCGCAGAAAGCGGGCGACCTCCACCCTGGTGTCGGCGACCCGCTGCGGCAGCGCCGGGAACCACACCACCGGGGAGCGCTCCATCTCCGCGCGCAGCTGCCTCTGCCGCTCCTGTGCCACCAGGGGAACGGCGCCGAAGGAACCGTGGTTCAGGTGTCTCATGGCGGGGTCCAGCGACCACGCCCGGTCGGCGGGCCTGCCGTCGGTCAGCAACAGGGGACGTGGCGCCGCGATGACATCGGTCTCGCTCACATGACTCCCGATCTGCCGGGGTCCGGGTGTTCCGAGGGGGATCAGGATCAGAACACGTATGATGACTCGGCATCTTGCAGGATAGATTCCGTGCGATCAAGGGGTCTGCGGCGTAGGTCATCAGATGACTTGCGTTTTGGGAGGAAATCGGATGTCCGCAGTCGACAAGGCGTTCCACGGCCTACGGCACATGATCGCCACCGGACGCCTCGGCGCCGGAGGGCGTGTTCCGCCCGAGGGCGAGCTGTGCGAGGAACTCGGCGTGTCCCGGGGCTCGTTGCGCGAGGCCGTGCGGATGCTCGCGGCCCTGGGCGTGATCGAGCCGAGGCACGGCTCCGGCACGTATGTCTCCCAGCTCAGGCCGGAGGACATGATAGGCAGCCTCTCGCTCACCCTGGAGCTGCTGCCGCTCTCCGGTCTGCTGGAGATGTACGAGATCCGGCGCGTCCTGGAGGCCCATGTCGCGGCGCAGGCCGCCGCCCGCAGCACACCGGAGACGGTACGGACGCTCTTCGCGCTCATCGAGGCCATGGACGCCACCGATGACCCGGCCGAGGCCTCGGACCTCGACCACCGCTTCCACGCCGAGATCGCCACCGCCGCCGGGAACCCCGCCCTCGCCTCCCTGCTCGCGGTCTTCCGCGCCCGCTCCCGCAAGTACCAGATCTTCACCCTCCCCGAGGGCGAGACGATGCGGCGTAAGAGCGACGAGGACCACCGCGTGCTGGCCACCGCGATCGCCGACCGCGATCCGCGCGCCGCCGCCGGTGCCGCCGAGGCCCACGTCGCCCAGACGGAGCGGTGGCTGCGCACCTTCATGCCGCCCATGGAAGAAGCACCCATGGAAGAGGCTCCCGTGGAAGAGGGGGACCAGGGCGCCGCGTTGCGATGCGATTGATGCGTCAGACTATTGCGGGTTTCGCAACGCACCCCTAGGGTCGGCGGCATGCTGCACACTGCGGACGCGACGCGTCAGCGGGTACGTGAGGTGCTGCGCGGATACCCGGGCAGCCAGCGCGCGTTCGCCGACGACATGGGGCTGGACCCCACCAAGCTGTCCAAGTCGCTGACCGGCGCCCGGCGGTTCACCCCCGCCGAGCTGACCCGGATCGCCGAGATCGGCAACGTCACGGTGAACTGGCTGATCAACGGCAGCGACGAGGCGGACACCGTGTCCGCCGTACCGCAGCGCACCGCGCGGCGACCGGAACCCAGCGGCGACACCGGCCGGTACCGGCAGATCCTCGACGCGGCCTGGCGCCTCATCGCCGAGCGCGGCTATCACGCGGTGCGGGTGTCGGACGTCGCGGAGGCCTGCGGCACGAGCGCCGCCACCATCCACTACCACTTCCCCGGCCGCGACGGCCTGCTCACCGAGGCACTGCGCCATTCGGTGAAGCAGGCGTTCGACCGCCAGGTCGCGGAACTGCACGGCATCGAGGACGCCCATCAGCGGCTGCTGCGCCTGGTCGAGCTGCAACTGCCCACCCCGGGCGCGCTGCAGCGGGAGTGGTCGATCTGGCTGCAGGTGTGGAACGAAAGCGCGCTGCGCCCAGAACTGCGGGTGCTGCACACCGACTCCTACGCCCGCTACCACGACACGGTCGCCCGCACGATCGCCGAAGGCCAGGCCCAGGGCGTCTTCACCGACGCCGATCCCGAGGAACTGGCGGCGACCCTGACGGCCCTGATCGACGGACTGGGTATCCAGGTGCTCACCGGCCGCCCCGGCCGGACCGCCGAGCGGATGCGGCGGACCCTCTACGACTTCGTGCAACGCGAGATCCTCCGCAACTGAGCGACCTCAGGAACAGGAGCCGGGTATGGCCCACAGCGACGACATCCCCGCACCGTTGTCCCTGCACCACACCACGGTCGACGCGGCCTGGGTGGACTACAACGGCCACATGAGCGAGTCCTGCTACCTGCTGGTCTTCGGGGACAACGCGGACGCGTTCTTCCGCTACATCGGCATCGACGAGCGGTACCGCGCCGAGGGCCACTCGCTCTACACGGTGGAAACCCATCTGCACCACCGCCGCGAAGTGGCCGAGGGCGAGCCGATCCGGCTGACCCTCCGCGTACTCGACCACGACACCAAGCGCGTGCACATCTTCCACGAAATGCACCACGGCACCACCGGCACCCTGCTGGCCACGGCCGAACAGATGCTGGTGCACGTCGACATGGAGCAGGGAAGGTCGTGTCCCCTGCCCACGCCCCTGCTCCAGCGGCTGGCCGCGATCCAGCAGGCCCACACCACCCTGCCCCGCCCCGAGGCCGTGGGCCGCCCGATGGGCATCCGCCGCCGCGACTGAAACACCTCTTCGCTCCCGTCAGCCCATCCGCTCCCGCCCCGCCGTCCTGAGGAGCCGCCATGGATTTCGAACTCACCGACGAGCAGCGCATGATCGTGGAGACGGTGCGCAAGTTCGTCACGACCGAGCTGGAGCCGCACGAGGACGAGGTCGAGCGGCTCGACGAAGTGCCGCCCGAACTGGCCGAACGGATCCGCCGAAAAGCCCTCGACGCCGGGATCTACGCGGCCAACATGCCCGAAGAACTGGGTGGCGGCGGCCTGGACGCCACCAGCATGACCCTCGTCGAACGCGAGCTGGGCCGCGCCGGTTACGCCCTGCAGATGCTCGTCGCCCGGCCGAGCAACATCCTGCGGGCATGCGAAGGGGAGCAACGCGAGCGCTATCTGCTCCCGACCATTCGCGGGGAACGCCACGACTGCCTCGCCATGACCGAACCCGGCGCCGGATCCGACGTACGCTCGATGACCACCCGCGCGGTGGCGGACGGCGACGACTACGTCCTCAACGGCACCAAACACTTCATCAGCCACGCCGACGCGGCGGACTTCGTGATCCTCTTCGCCACCACCGGCGCCACCGACGCGGCGCCGGAACCAGGGCGCGGGCGGAAGAACCCGATCACGGCGTTCCTGGTGGACCTGGACACCCCCGGGCTCACCGTCACCCGTGGCTCGGCGTGCGTATCGCACCGGGGCTACCACCAGTGCGAGCTGTCGTTCTCGGACTGCCGTATCCCCGTGGGCCAGCGCCTCGGCGAAGAGGGGCGTGGCTTCGACCTGATGGGGGAGTGGCTGGGCGCCAGTCGGCTCAGCGTCGCCGCCACCAGTGTCGGCCGCGCCCGGCGCGTCCTGGACCTCGCCACGGGATGGGCCGCCGAACGCAGCCAGTTCGGCCAGACGGTCGGCCGCTTCCAGGGCGTCGGCTTCCCCCTGGCGGACATGGCCACCGAACTGGAGGCCGCGGAACTCCTCACCCTGCGGGCGGCGTGGAAACTCGACCAGGGCACCATGACCGACCGCGACGCGGCGATGGCGAAGCTGTACGCCTCGGAAGCGCTGGGCCGCATCACCGACCGGGCGGTGCAGATCTTCGGCGGCATGGGGCTGATGGCGGAACTGCCGATCGAACGGTTCTGGCGGGACGCGCGCGTGGAGCGCATCTGGGACGGCACCAGCGAAATCCAGCGCCACATCATCTCCCGGTCCCTGCTGCGCCCCCTCGGATCGTGACCCGGCGATGGGCACCAGGGACAACCTCCGGCGCCTGCTGAGCCCGCGCCACATCGCCGTGTTCGGCGGCGACACCGCCGCCGCCGCGATCCGGCAGTGCCGCCGCGCGGGCTTCACCGGGACGATCTGGCCGGTCCACCCCCGGCGTACGAGCATCGAAGGCCTGCGCTGCTACCCGAACGCCGCCGCGCTGCCCGACCCACCGGACGCCTCGTTCCTCGCCATACCGAGGGATGCCACCGTCGAGGTGCTGGCGGAACTCGCCGCACGCGACGCGGGCGGCGCGGTCTGCCACGCGGCGGGCTTCGCCGAGGACGGGGAGACCGGTGCGCGGTGGCAGCGCGACTTCGTCCGTGCGGCGGGGCGGATGGCGGTGATCGGGCCCAACTGCATCGGGATGCTCGACTACCTCGACGGCGCCGCGCTCTGGGCCGACCAGCACGGCGGGCGGCGGGTGGACCGTGGCGTCGCCATCATCACCCAGAGCGGCAACATCGGCCAGAACCTCACCATGCAGCGCAGATCGCTGCCGCTCGCCCGGCTGGTGACGGTCGGCAACGCCGCCGTGACCGGGGTGGCCGAACTGGTCGAAGCGCTGCTGGAAGACCCCCGGATCACCGCGATCGGTCTCCACCTGGAGGGCATCGACGACCCCGCAGGGCTGTCCCGGGCCGCCGTACGCGCCCTCCAGCGGCGCGTGCCGATCGTCGTGCTGAAAACGGGCCGGTCCGAACTGGGCGGCCGGGCCAATCTGAGCCACACCAGCTCCCTGGCCGGGTCCGATGTGCTCTGCGACGCCTTCTTCCGGCGCCTGGGCATGGCCCGGGTGCACCAGGTCGCCACCTTCCTGGAGACACTGAAGTATCTGCACGTCCACGGGCCGAGCACCGGAGCGCGCATCGCCTCCGCGAGTTGTTCGGGAGGAGAGGCGTCTCTGCTGGCCGACCTCGCCCACGACCACGACGTCGAACTGCCACCGTTTGCGGACGACACCGCCCGGCGGCTGCGGGAGGTGCTCGGCGACCGGGTGTCCGTCGCCAACCCCTTGGACTACCACACCTACATCTGGGGCGACTTCGACGCCCAGCGCGACTGCTTCCGCGCCTTCCTCACCACCGGTTTCGACATGCATCTCCTGGTGCTCGACTTCCCCCGCGCGGACCGCTGCTCCCCGGAGGCGTGGCAGACCACCCTGGACGCCTGCCTGGCCGCGCGCCGGCACACCGGCGCGCCCGCCTGTGTGGTCAGTACGCTGCCGGAAGGGCTGCCGGAGCCGGTGCGCACGCTGCTGCTGGACGAGGGCGTCGCCCCGATGCAGGGCATCGCCGAATGCCTGACGGCGATCGCCGCGGCGCGCCAGACCGGGCTGGCCCAGGAGACGGCCGATACGGCCCTGCCGCTCGACCCGGCCACCCCCGCACCGCCGCCCGGGTCGTTCTCTCTCGACGAGTGGCGCGGCAAGCGGACCCTCGCCGAGTGGGGCGTTCCCGTTCCCCCGGGCTCCGTGGCCACGTCGGCTAAGACCGCCGCCGAGGCGGCCCGGGACATCGGATTCCCCGTGGTGGTGAAGGCGCTGTCGGAGACGATCGCGCACAAGAGCGACGTCGGCGGGGTGCGCCTCGGGCTGACCGGGGAACAGCGGGTGCGCGAGGCGGTGGCCGCCATGGCGGGGCTCTCGGACCGTTTCCTCGTGGAGCGCATGGCCGAGGGCGCGGTGGCGGAACTGATCGTCGGTGTCCACCGGGACCCGCAGTTCGGCCCGGCGCTCACCCTCGGCGCGGGCGGCACGATGGTCGAACTCCTCCACGACGCGGCCACCCTGCTGCTGCCCGTACGGCACGACGAGATCCGCGCCGCGCTGCGACGGCTGCGCGTCTGGCCGCTGCTGACCGGCTTCCGTGGCCAGCCGCCGGGTGACGTCGACGCCGTCATCGACACGGTGGCGGCCGTGGCCGACTACGCGCGCGGCCACGCGCACACCCTCGTGGAACTCGACATCAACCCCCTGCTGGTCCTTCCCGGTCACGGTGGCGTCGTGGCCGCCGATGTGCTGATCAGGCTGGGGACCGACGAACGAGGAGAAGCGCATGGCTGACCCGGTACGTATCGAGGCCGACGGCGGCATCCTGCTGGTGACCCTGGATCGCCCCAAGGCCAACGCGATCGACGTGGCCACGAGCCGCGCGCTCCACGCCGCCTTCGACAGGCTGGCCCGGGACGAGACGCTGCGGGTGGCGGTGGTCACCGGCGCCGGGCAGCGGTTCTTCTCGGCGGGATGGGACCTCAAGGCCGCGGCGTCGGGAGAAGCCATCGACGCCGACCACGGCCCCGGCGGCTTCGCCGGGCTCACCGAACTCTTCGACCTCGACAAGCCCGTCATCGCGGCGGTGAACGGCCTCGCCCTCGGCGGCGGCTTCGAACTCGCCCTGGCCGCCGACCTGATCGTCGCCGCCGACCACGCCGAGTTCGCCCTGCCGGAAGTGACCCTCGGCATGATCCCCGACTCCGGCGGCGTGCTGAGGCTCCCCCGGCGCCTCCCGCAGGCGGTGGCGGGCGACCTCCTGCTGACCGGACGCCGCATGCCCGCATCCGAGGCGGAACGCTGGGGCCTGGTCAACCGCGTCGTCGACGGCCCCGACCTCCTGGAGACGGCGCTGCGGCTGGCCCGCGACATCCGCGCCGGGGCGCCACTGGCGGTGGCGGCCATCAAGGAAATCCTCCGGACCACGGCGAATTCCACGATCGAGGAAGGCTACGCCCACCTGCGCCACGGCGACCTGCCCGCATACCGGGCCATGCTGACATCCGACGACGCGCGGGAGGGACCGCGCGCATTCGCCGAAAAACGTACCCCGAGGTGGACCGGCCGCTGAGCCACTTCCCCGCCTTTTGCCATCAATGCTCAAAAGCCTTCGGAAGGTGGGGAGTTCGGGTAGCGTCCCCGGACATGAGCAACCAGATCAGCATTGACCGAGCCCCGGGTTCCGAGGGCGGCATCAGCATTACCGTCAATCTCACCGCGGAAGCCCTCAGTGCGCTCCAGGCGAATGGCCAGTATTCCGAGGCACTTGCCGAGGGACAGGTTTCCGGCGCCGGACCGGTCCTGGAGAAGATTTCCTTCAATGTCTCCTAGAAGAGTGTCGTAGAAACGCTGTAGTAGAAGCGTGTCGTAGCGAGGCCGGTCCTCAGGCCGCCGGATAGGGAAGCAGTTTCTCGGCCGTCCTTTCCCAGGAGGTCTTGAGTTCCGCGAGGAGTTCCGGCTTGTCGGGAGCGAGATCGGCCTGTTCCCGTACGTCCTGGGCGAGATTGAACAGCTGGTCCTTGCCGTCGGCGTCCTGGTAGTACTTCCAGTCGCCGCGCCGCAGTGCCCGGTTGTCCCGCACCCGCCAGAAGAGGTCGCGGTCACGCGGCGCTTCGCCGCGCAGCAGGTAACCGGCCAGGCTCGTGCCGTCCAGCGGATAGGCCGGGTCCGGCCGGGCGCCGCCCACCTCCAGCAGGGTGGCGGTCCAGTCGGGGGAGAAGTTCGGCTCGTGGCTGACCTGGTGCGGGTCGATCCGGGACGGCCACCGCAGGATGGCCGGAACCCGGATGCCGCCCTCCAGCAGGGCGAACTTCTCTCCGCTGAGCGGCCAGTTGTAGGAGAAGCGCTCGCCGCCGTTGTCGCTGGCGAACAGCACCAGGGTGTCGTCCTCCTGACCCGAGCGGCGCAGGGCCTCGAGGACTTCGCCCACCGCGGCGTCCAGGCTCTCCACCATTTCCGTGTACTTCGCGACGGAACCACCGTCGAAGTGGTTCAGCGCGCTCACCACCTCGTCATGGCTCTTCGCCGACCGTATCTTCGCGGCGATGGACGCTCCGGTGGCGGCGTCGCCCTCGGCGAGCCACGGCCAGTGGGGAGTGGTGAAGTTGAGGTTCAGCAGCCAGGGCCGGTCGTGGTCGCGGCTGACGTACTCGACGGCCCGTTCGGTGAGGACCGTCGTGTAGTAGCGCAGATCCTGGTACTCGGCGTCGCCCTCGTACAGGTCGTACTCGCCGAGCTGCCCGAGCTTGGAGAAGTACTCCAGGACGCCGCCGAAGTTGCCGAAGAACTCGTCCCAGCCGGACTTCGTGGGGCTGTAGTCGGGCAGCCAGCCGCAGTGCCACTTCCCGATCAGCGCGGTGGCGTAACCGACGCCCTTGAGCAGCGAGGCGAGCGTCGGATGGTTCGGGTCCAGCCCCTCGGAGCGGTCGCCGACCGGCTCGGCCAGTCCGCCCTTCGTCCGGCCGGGATAGCGGCCGGTGTAGAGGCTGAAGCGGGTGGGGGAGCAGGTCGCCGAGCCGGAGTACGCGTCGGTGAAGCGCACCCCCTGCCGGGCGAGGCGGTCGAGGTGCGGGGTCTTGATGTGCGGCGCGCCATAGGACGACAGATCGGCCCAGCCGAGGTCGTCGCCCAGGATGACCAGCAGATTGGGCCGGTGGCCCCCGGCGCCGCCCGAGCGGGCACGGAAGGGCCGCTCCTCCGTTGCCTCGCCGGGCTTGTCGTTCGCGGTGGCCGGTCCGGCGGCGGCCACGCCCGCCGCGCTCAGCGCGCTGCCACCCATCAGGCCGTGGAAGAGGCGGCGGGACATCCTGGGATCGTTCATGCTGATCAACGGTGGAGGGCGGCGGCGCCCCGGACAACACATGGCGAGCTGCCCTCATGCGATGTTCATGCTCGTACACACGGCCGCAATACAAGGCTGTTGCCCGTGGCCGCCTTCACCGCGCCCTCGGCTGAGCAGGATGTCGGCGGCACCCGGCCGGTAGAATCCGCCACGCGACGGCTGACCTCTCGCTGGGGGCGGCCGACGGCGGGGGATCCTCCTTCCGCGACCCTGGGAGCCGGCCATGCAGAACACCTCCCCCGACCCGGCGGCCACCGCACCGCTCGGGCCACCGCCGCCGTTCGATCCGGAACTCGCCGCGGCCCTCGCGGTCATCACGCAGATGCTGCCGCCCGGCGGGTCCGGGGCCGATCCGGGCACGACGCCCCCTGAGGACGTGCCCGGGATGGAACCGGTGACGGCCGAGGACCTGGAGCGCGACGGGGCCTTCCGGGTCGAGGAGCGGTCCGTTCCCGGCCCGGCGGACGCGCCGGACGTCTCGCTGCTGATCTGCCGCCCATCCGCCCCGGCCACCCCCACACCGGCGCTGTACCACATCCACGGTGGCGGCATGATGGTCGGCGACAACCGTACGGGCCTGCCCGAGATGCTCGACCTCGCCGAGGAGCTGGGACTGGCCGTGGTGTCCGTCGAATACCGGCTGGCACCCGGCACGCCGTATCCGGGCCCGGTCGAGGACTGCTACGCGGGCCTGAGGTGGACCGCCGAGCACGCCGAGGAGCTGGGCGTCGACCCGGAGCGCATCGTCGTCGTCGGTGGCAGTGCCGGTGGCGGCCTCGCGGCGGCCGTCGCCCTGCTGGCGCGCGACCTCGGTGGTCCGGCCCTGTTCGGGCAGCTGCTGATGTGCCCGATGCTGGACGACCGCAACGACACCCCGTCCGCCCGCCAGATGACCGGGGTCGGGGTGTGGGACAGGGCCTCCAACGAGGCCGGGTGGACGGCGCTGCTCGGCGCCGCCCGCGGAACGGACGCCGTGCCGCCCTACGCCGCACCCGCCCGCGCGACCGACCTGTCCGGGCTGCCGCCCGCGTTCATCGACGTGGGATCCGCCGAGACCTTCCGCGACGAGGACGTCGACTACGCCACCCGCCTCTGGCAGGCCGGGGGAGCGGCCGAACTGCACGTCTGGCCCGGCGCCTTCCACGGTTTCAGCGGAATGGCCCCGCACGCCGCCATCTCCCACGACGCCCGCGCCGCGCGACTGCTGTGGCTGCGCAGACTCCTGACGAACTGACCGCCCCGCGGCCCCCTGGTGCGGCCCAGCACCGATGTGGTGAATTCTCGTATTTCGCCTTCTAGGCTCCTGAAGGGTGTGTAAGTGTATCGACACCTCGCTAGACGGAAGAATTGGGAGGGGGCCCAATTTGTGCAACCTATTGGACGAGGCGTGGCTGACCGTGACTGATTGCCTACCTCGACCGGCACAGCCATCTCTTCGCCCAGGTGTCGCACACCTGGCAATCGCGTAGGTGGCCGATCAGGTCCTCCCCACCGCTGCCCCCAGCCTCTTCACCGGCCGGACGGTGAACGAGGACGGCAACACCTACCGTCTCAGCACTCCCTCGCCGGGCAGCCCTGCGGAAGGCCGCCTGAACGCGGCGCATCGCATACGACGGAACAGCCGTTGACCGCGTTCACAAGGCGTACGACTGTCGCTCAGGAGTGAGCTGAACAGGGGAAGGATCCGAGATGGAGGATGATGAATGGCCCAAGCGCCCGTGGCGTGATCCTGCGTGGTGGCTGGTCGCGATCGCGGCTCTTGGATTGTTTCATCAGATGATGGTCAACCTGTTTCGGTAGTCCAGCTCCGTACGTCGACGATCGGCGCCGCCTTCGTTGGAATCCGGCTTCCGAACTCATGGGCGCACGGGCTCACGGCGCGGCAGGATCGAGCAGGCCGGCCGCCCGGAGTTCGTCCCAGAAGTCGGTGGGGATCTCTTCCCGAAGGGCTGCCAGGTCCTCGGCGATGCGCGAGGGGCGGGTGGCGCCGGGGATGACGGCCGCGGCGGCAGGGTGGGCCAGGGAGAACTGGAGCGCCGCCGCCTTGACGGTCACGCCGTACCGCTCGGCGAGGCCGTTGATCCGCCGGACCTTCTCCACGATGTCGGCCGGGGCCTTCTGATACTCGAAGTGGGTGCCGCCGGCGAGGACACCGGAGCTGTAGGGGCCGCCGACGACCATGTCGACGCCCTGCTCCTGGGCAGCGGGCAGGAGCCGCTGCAGTGCCTGGCGGTGGTCGAGGAGGGTGTAGCGGCCTGCGAGCAGGAAGCCGTCGGGGCGGGGCTCGTCCAGGGCGAGGGTCAGCTCGACCGGCTCGACACGGTTGACGCCGAGCCCCCACGCCTTGATGACACCCTGGTCACGCAGGTCGTCCAGGACGCGGAAGGCGCCTGTGCGGGCGGTCTCGAACTGGGCGAGCCAGCGGTCGCCGTGGAAATCCTGGGCGATGTCGTGCACCCAGACGATGTCCAGCCGGTCGGTGTTCAGCCGCCGGAGGCTGTCCTCGATCGAGCGCTTGGTGGCGTCGGCCGAGTAGTCGTCGGTCACCTTGTTCGGCCGACCGTGCTCGAACAGGCCGCCTTTCTCGCCGAGGTCGCGGCCGGAGGGGGCCTCGGCCTCGTCGTGAATGATCCGGCCGACCTTCGTCGACAGGACGAAGGAGTCCCGTGGGTGCTGGGCGAGCATCTCCCCGAGGCGGATCTCGGCGAGGCCCGCGCCGTAGAACGGAGCGCTGTCGAAGTAGCGGATCCCCTGGTCCCAGGCGGCCCGCAGCGTCGCCTGGGCCTCCTCCTCCGGGATCGCGCGGAACATGTTGCCCAGCGGTGCGGTACCGAATCCGAGGCGGCCGGGCAGCAGCGTGGTGAGGCTCATGAGGAGCACCTTTCTTTCTGCGGCGGTGTCAGGGCAGGATCGAGTCGATGTAGCCGCCGTCGACCCGCAGTGCGCCGCCGGTGGTGGCGGAGGCGTAGGGGGAGCTGAGGTAGACCACCATGTTGGCGATCTCCTCGGGCTCGATGAGGCGCTGGAGCAGGGACTGGGGGCGGTGCTCGACCATGAACTGGTGCTGTGCCTCGTCCCAGGGCAGCTCGTCGCCGACGAGCTGGCGGACGAAGTCCTCCACTCCGCCGGTGTGCGTGGGCCCGGCGATCACGGAGTTGACGGTGACCCCCGTACCGGCGGCCTCCTTGGCGAAGCCGCGGGTGACCGCGAGCAGCGAGGTCTTCGTCATGCCGTAGTGGATCATCTCCGCGGGGACGACGACGGCGGAGTCGCTCGCGAGGGAGAGCACACGGCCCCAGCCCCGCTCCTTCATGCCGGGCAGGTAGGCGCGGATCAGGCGCACGGCGGAGAGCACGTTGACCTCGAAGTAGCGCCGCCACTCGGCGTCGTCGATCTCCAGCGGCGGGGTCGCGCCGAAGATTCCGAGGTTGTTGACGAGGATGTCCACCTGCGGAACGGCGTCCAGGACGGCCTGGGTGCCGTCCTCGTCCGCCAGGTCCCCGGGGGCGGCGACGATGGCGTCGTTGCCCGTCTCGGTACGCAGCTTCCGTACGGCCTGTTCGACGGTCTCGGCGCGCCTGCCGTTGACGGCGACGCGCGCTCCGGCGCGGGCGAGACCGGCGGCGATGGCGTAACCGATGCCCTGGGTGGAACCGGTGACGAGCGCGGTCCGGCCGGAAAGGTCGATGTTCACGGTGCTATGCCCTCCTGGAGCGGTGAACGGTTGATGTCGGTCGATCAGTTATCAGTTGAGGGTGTCGGGGTCCGGGCCCGTGCACGTACCGGTGTCGAGGCCGGCGATCGCGGCGAGGTCGTCGTCGCTCAGCTCGAAGCCGAAGACGTCGAGGTTCTGCCGGATGCGCTCCGGGGTGACCGACTTGGGGATGACCACGTTGCCGGTCTGGAGGTGCCAGCGCAGCACCACCTGGGCGGGGCTGACGCCGTACGTGTCGGCGATGTCCACGAGGGGCTGGGCACCGAGGACGGCACCCTGGGCCAGCGGGCTCCATGCCTCGGTGGCGATCCGGTGCTCCGCGTGGAAGGCGCGCAGCTCGCTCTGCTGGAGGGCGGGATGCAGCTCGACCTGGTTGATCACCGGCGTGATGCCGGTGTGCTCCAGCAGGCGCTGGAGGTGGGGCACCTGGAAATTGGACACGCCGATGGCGCGGGTCCGGCCGTCGGCGAGCAGCTTTTCGAAGGCGCGCCAGGTGTCGAGGTACCGGTCACGGGCCGGGGTGGGCCAGTGGATCAGGTAGAGGTCGACGTGGTCCAGGCCGAGCTTCTCCAGGGAGGTCTCGAAGGCCGCGAGGGTCGCGTCGTAGCCCTGGTCCTCGTTCCACAGCTTGGTCGTGACGAACAACTCCTCGCGGGGGATGCCGGAGGCGGCCAGCGCACGGCCGACTCCGCGTTCGTTGCCGTAGATGGCGGCGGTGTCGATGCTGCGGTATCCGGCCTCCAGGGCGCTGCTGACCGCGGCGGTGGTCTGGTCGTCGGGGACCTGGAAGACACCGAAGCCCAGCTGCGGCATCGCGACACCGTTGTTCAGTGTCACCTTCGGAATCGACGTCATGGGGGGATGTCCTTTCTATGGCTGGGAGGGTTCAGAGCGCCTTAGGGCGGCCGTGGCGAAGCCGTGGTCGTCGGGCTTGACCAGGTCCACCAGGTCGGCTGTCGGGGCGTCGAGCTGGAGGGAGGTGTAGGCCTTACGGGTGCTGGTCTCGCCGGAGGTCAGCACGGCCCGAGTACGTCCGCGTCCTCGGTGGTCAGCGGGGCGACTCGCCGTGGCGGCGCGCCGGGGGTCAGTGAGGGACGGCTTCGGCGTCGGGCGTGGCCGCCCGCCCGGTGGCGGGCCGCCGAGACGGGGCGGCGACGGGGCCGGATCGGTGCTCCAGGCGCTGTGAGACGAACGCGAGGACGAGAGCGGCGGCGGCGAGTACGGCGCCCACGGCGTTGGGGGCGGTGTAGCCGTACCCGGCGGAGATCACGATGCCGCCGAGCCAGGCGGAGAGGGCGTTGCCCAGGTTGAAGGCGCCGATGTTGACGGCCGACGCCAGCGTGGGGGCGCCGTGCGCGTAGTCCAGGACCCGCTTCTGGAGCGGCGGGACGGTGGCGAAGCCCAGCGCGCCGATGAGGAAGACGGCCACGGCCGCCGCGATCTTGTTCGGCGCGGCGACGGTGAACAGCGCCAGGACGACGGCGAGACCGCCCAGGGCCGTGAAGAGCATCGGCATGAGCCGGCGGTCGGCGAACCGTCCTCCGGTGAGGTTCCCGGCCACCATGCCCAGGCCGAAGAGCACCATCAGCCAGGTGACGGAGGAGTCCGCGTAGCCGCTGACCTCGGTCATCATCGGCGCGATGTAGGTGATCGCGGCGAAGACGCCGCCGAAGCCGAGCACGGTCATCGCCATGGCCAGCAGCACCTGGGGGTTCTTGAACGCCGCGACCTCGTGCCGCAGCCGTACGCCCTCGGGCTTGGGCAGATCCGGGACCAGCTTGGCTACACCGGCCAGGCCGACGACACCGAGCGCCGCGACGATGAGGAAGGTGACGCGCCAGCCCGCGCTCTGGCCGACGAACGTGCCCAGCGGCACGCCGACCACGTTCGCCACGGTCAGCCCGGTGAACATCAGCGAGATCGCCCCGGCCTTCTTCTCCGGGGCCACCAGCTCGGCGGCGACCACGGAGCCGATGCCGAAGAAGGCGCCATGGGCCAGCGAGGCCACGACCCGGCCGATGAGCATGACGGCGAAGACGGGAGCCACGGCGGAGATGGCGTTGCCCACGATGAACAGGCCCATGAGCAGCATGAGCATGTTCTTGCGGGAGATCCTGGTGCCGAGGGCCGTCATGATCGGCGCCCCGATCATGACGCCGAGCGCATAACCGGTGACGAGCAGCCCGGCCGTCGGCACGGACACCCCGAGGTCTCCGGCGACCTGGGGCAGCAACCCCATGATCACGAATTCGGTGGTCCCGATCCCGAAGGCCCCGATGGCCAGGGCCAGCAGTGCGAGCGGCATGACGTGTGTCCTTACGGTGCAGACGATGAATAGACGCGCAAGCGCCTTACGGGCATCGACAATAATTGCACACGCCTTATATATGCAAGCGCGCTATAGTGGCGTACGTGACTAAGGGGTGCCGTTCCGCGATGGGCCCCAGTCGACCGGCCGGACCGAGGGAGCCGACATGACCGCCACCGACCCCGCGATGACCGCTCTCGCCCACAGCTGGTCCGCGCTCTCGCTGCTGCACGGGCGCATCGAGGGCCGCATCGAACGCGCGCTCCAGGCGGCACACGACCTGAGCGCGCGTGAGTACGCCTTGCTCGATGTCCTCAGCCGACAGCACGACGGCGAGGGCGGCCACCTGCAGATGCGCCAGGTCGCCGAATCCGTCGTCCTCAGCCAGAGCGCGACCACCCGCCTGGTCACCCGGCTGGAGAACCGCGGCCTGCTCTCCCGCTACCTGTGCGCCACCGACCGGCGCGGCATCTACACCGACGTCACCGACGAGGGCAGGCGCCTGCTGGACGAGGCCCGCCCCACCAACAACGCGGCCCTGCGCGAGGCCCTCGACGCGGCGACATCCGTGCCCGGACTCGCGCCCCTCGTCCACGCGGTCGAGCAACTGCAGAGCCGACCGATCCCTGTGTGACCTTCTAGTCCCTCCTCGTGATCGCCATCGGTTCCGGCTCGCTCGGCCTGAACTACGTCAACCACGCCGGATTCTGGCTGGTCAAGGAGTCCTTCGGCATGAGCCTGACGCAGGCCGCGAAGACACAGACCGCTGTGCGGACACTGGTGAGCGTGCTCGGTCTCGGAATGGCCCTCCTGCTGCCCGCGTTCGCCTGAAGCCACCGCCGGGTCGGCGGTCGCTACCGGGCGACGTAGCCGCCGTCGACGGGGAGGGCGACGCCGAGGACGAACCCGGCTCCGGGGCTGCACAGCCACAGGACGGCCTGGGCGATCTCGTCCGCGGTGCCGAGCCGGTTGATGGGCTGGTTGGCTTCGGCCTCGGCGCGGTCCAGCTCCCCCTTGGCGATCATGTCGCTGACCATGGGGGTGTCGATGGTGCCGGGGCAGACGGCGTTGATACGGATGCCGCGCGGGGCGTATTCGAGGGCGGCGCTGGTGGTCAGGCCGATGACTCCGTGCTTGGAGGCGTGGTAGGAGGCGCGGCCGGGAATGCCGACGAGGCCGCCGAGGGAGGAGCAGTTGACGATGGCACCGCTGCCCTGGGCGCGCATGTGGCGCAGTTCGTGCTTCATGCTGGCCCAGACGCCGCGGAGGTTGATGGCGTTGACGCGGTCGAACCGCTCGGCGGGTTCGTCGGCGGCGTCGCTGGGCGGGATCTGGATACCGGCGTTGTTGTAGGCCATGTCGAGGCGGCCGAAGGTCTCCACGGTGCGGTCGACCGCGGCGGCGACCTGCTCCTCGTCGCTGACGTCGCAGGCGAGGGCGAGGACGCGGTGACCTTCGTCGGTGAGCCCCCTCGCGCCCGCGTTCAGAGCGGCTTCGTCGATGTCGGTGAGGGCGACGGCGGCGCCCGCTTCGGCGAAGGCGCGGGCGGTGGCCAGACCCATGCCGGAGCCCGCTCCGGTGACGAGGGCGACCTGCCCGCTGAAGTCATAGGTGGGGTTCATGCCGTGTTCTCCGAAGTGGTGGCGGGGCTGCTGAGCCGACGCGGGCAGCGGTTCGATGGCGACGTGGTCGGCGGTGGCGAGCCGGATGTTCATGAAGTCGTCCTGGGACGTGTGGGTCAGGGCTTGAGGAGGGTTTTGATGGCGCGGCGCTCGTCCATCGCCTGGTAGCCCTCGGCGACCTGCTCCAGGGGGAGGGTGTGGTCGAAGACCTTCCCGGGGTCGATCCGGCCGGAGAGGACCAGATCGATCAGCTCCGGCAGGTAACGGCGCACGGGAGCGGGTCCGCCGCGCAGGCCGACGTGGGAGAAGAACAGCTCCTGGCCGTCGACCGCCACCTCGTGGGGGACGCCGACGAAGCCGACGTTGCCGCCGGGCCGGGCGGTGTGCAGGGCCTGCCGCATGGCCTCCGGGGTGCCGACGCACTCCAGGACCGAGTCCGCGCCGAGGCCTTCGGTGAGGTCCTTGACGCGCGCGACACCATCGTCGCCGCGTTCGGTGACGATGTCGGTGGCGCCGAATTCGAGGGCGAGCTTCTGCCGCGAGGCGTGGCGGCTCATGGCGATGATCCGCTCGGCGCCGAGTTCCCTGGCGGCGATGACACCGCACAGGCCGACCGCTCCGTCGCCGACCACCACGGCGGTGGAGCCGGGCCTGACCTCGGCGGCGAGGGCCGCGTACCAGCCGGTGCCCATCACGTCGGACACGGCGAGCAGGCCGGGTACGAACGCGCCGTCCGGGTGGCCGTCGGTGGCGACGAGGGTGCCGTGGGCGTTGGGGACGCGGACGTAGTCGGCCTGGCAGGTGCTCATGAACTCGCGGTGGAGACAGCTGGACTGCCAGCCGCCACGGCAGTTCGCGCAGGTGTTGTCGGAGGTGGCGAACGAACCGACGACGAACTGGCCCGGCTTGACGGAGGTGACCTTGGCTCCGACCTCCTCGACGACGCCGACGTACTCGTGCCCCATCGGATGCGGGTCGCCGATCGGCTCCAGACCTCGGTAGGGCCACAGGTCAGAACCGCACACGCAGGTGGCGACCGTGCGGATGACCGCGTCGGTCGGGTGGGCGATCTTCGGGTCGTCCAGGGTTTCGAGACGCACGTCGCCGGGGGCGTGGATGACTGCTCCGCGCATGAGGGTGCTTCTTTCGGTGCCGGGGGTGGTGTGTGCGGCAGCCCGCCACGAGGACGAACGGCTGCTCGCGGTCGAGCCTCACAGGCGGGGGCAGGCGCGAAAAGAGGAGAAAACCATCCCGGGAGGGAAACATCCTGGGAGTAATTCCTCCCCCCTTTCCCGGGTGGGATCGGTGTCATGCTGGGAAGCATGACCGGCAACATCCCCCTCAATGAGCTGGGAGAATTCCTCAAAAAGCGCCGCTCCGAGCTGAGCCCGCGCACGGTAGGCCTGCCCGAGAGCGGCCGCCCCCGCCGGGTGGCGGGGCTGCGCCGTGAGGAAGTCGCCCAGCTCGCCAGCATCAGCACCGACTACTACACCCGTCTCGAACAGGGCCGTATGCAGGCATCGGCGCCGGTCCTGGACGTCCTGGCCCGGGTACTGCACCTGGACGACGACGAGCGGGGCTACCTCTTCCAGCTCGCGGGCAAACCCACCACGCGCACCCGGCGGCGCGGCAGGCAGCAGGTCCAGCCGCAGTTGCAGCGGGTCCTGGACGACCTCACCGCCACCCCGGCCATCGTGCAGGGGCGGCGCGGCGACATCCTCGCCTGGAACGCGCTGGCCGCCGCCCTGGTCACCGACTTCTCCCGCGTCCCGGAAAAGCACCGCAACTACCCGCGGATCATCTTCACCGATCCGGCGATGCGCACCCTGTACGCCGACTGGGAGTCCTCCGCCCACATCGCCGTGACCCAGCTGCGGATGGAGACCGCGCGGTATCCCGAGGATCCCCGGTTGACCGAGCTGGTCGGTGAACTGTCCATGCGGGACAAGCAGTTCGCCCAGTGGTGGGGCGATCACCGCGTCGCCGCCCGCACGGTGGGCACGAAGACACTGAACCATCCGGTCGTGGGCGAGCTGGTGCTGGACTGGGACACCCTGACCGCCAACACCGACCCCGACCAGCATCTGACCGTGTGGACGGCCCCGCCCGGTTCGCCCACCCACGAGCGGCTGCGCATCCTCGCCTCCTGGGCCGCCGACCACGACCTGCCCGCCTCCGCGTCCCCGACCTGACCCAGGGGGTCAGAGCAGCGCCTCGGCGGTGATGGGGAGTTGGCGGACGCGGCGGCCGGTGGCGTTGTGGACCGCGTTGGCGATGGCGGGTGCCACACCGACGTGGACGACCTCGCCGAGGCCCTTGACGCCGAGCGGGTCGGCCTCGGGGTCCTCGCCGTCCAGGTAGATCGCCTTGACGTCGGGGACGTCGGCGTTGACGGGGACGAGGTAGTCGGCCAGGTTGGCGTTGACGATCCGTCCGTCGCGGTGGTCGGTGACGGTGTGCTCCAGCAGGGCCGTGCCGATGCCGCCCACGATGCCGCCGATCGCCTGGCTCTCGGCCAGCTTGGGGCTGATGATACGGCCCGCGTCGTACACACCCAGCATCCGCCGCACCCGCACCAGCCCGAGCGTCGCGTCGACCGCGACCTCCGCGAAGGTCGCGTTGTAGGCGTAGAAGGAGTGCCGCTGCGAGCCTGACGGTCCGGTGAAGGAGCCGAGAGCTTCGAGGTGGGTGCGGTTGTTGCGGGCCAGCAGTGCCCGGTAGGTCTCGCCGCGCGTGGGGTTGTTCTTCATGTGCAGCCGGCCGCCACGGACCACGATGTCGTCCGCTTCCGCCCCGTACAGCGGCGACTCACGGTCCTCGACGGCCAGTGTGATGGCCTGCCGTCGCACCGTGTCGCAGCCGTCGAGGACGGCGGAGCCGACGCTGGCCATGGTCATCGAGCCGCCGTGTGGCGGGGTCGGCGGGTAGCGGGAGTCGCCGAGCCGGAAGGTGACGGTGCGCATGGTCAGACCGAGGGCGTCGGCGGCGACCTGGGTCTGGGAGGTGTAGGTGCCCGGCCCCATGTCGCTGGAGGCGGCCTCGACCACGGCGGTTCCGTCCGCGTCCAGGCGGACCCGGGCCTTGGCGGTGTTGCGCGCGGTGTCATAGACGCCCGCGGCCATGCCCAGGCCGATCAGCCAGTCGCCCTCACGGCGGGAGCGCGGCCGGGAGGCGCGGCGGTGCCAGCCGAACTCGCGGGCGCCGGTGGTGTAGCACTCGCGCAGACGGCGGGTGGAGAACGGCAGCCCGGACGACTCGTCCTCGTTCGGTTCGTTGCGCCTGCGCAGTTCGATCGGGTCGATGCCGAGTGTGTCCGCGAGTTCGTCCATGGCCGACTCGATGACGAACGACGCCGTGGCGAAGCCGGGCCCGCGCATCCAGATCGGGGTGTGCACGTCCAGCGGCACCGTCCGGTACGCCTGGCTCACGTTGGGCATGCTGTAGAGCATCTGTCCGGCGGGCAGGACCGCCTCGGTGAACGTCTCGTACGAGGAGGTCTCGGCGTCGATGTCGTGGACCGCGGCGGAGAGCCGGCCCCGCCGGTCGCTGCCCAGCCGCAGCCGGTACGCGTAGGAGGGCCGGAACCCGGTCCCGGAGTACATCTGCCCGCGGCTCAGCACCAGCTTGACCGGACGGCCCGTCTCCCGGGCGGCCAGCGCGGCGACGACCACGTGGGGCCAGCAGCGCAGCCCGCTGCCGAAGGCCCCGCCGACGAACGGCGAGATGACGCGGACGGAGTCCATGGGCAGGCCGAACACCGTGGAGAGTTCGGTCTGCGTGCCCACCACCCACTGCGTCTTGTCCCACACGGTCAGCTGGTCGCCGTCCCAGCGGGCGATGGTGGCGTGCGGCTCCATCGGGTTGTGGTTGTTGCGCGCCAGCCGGTACGTCAGGTCCAGCCGCACGGCGGAGGAGCGCAGACCGGCTTCCGCGTCGCCGCGCGCGTAGTTCGTCGGATCGCCAGGTTCGGCCCCGGTGAGGTCGGTCGAGGGCTGCTGGGCGTCGTAGCCGACCTTGACCAGGCTCGCGCCGTGCTGCGCGGCCTCCAGAGTGGTGGCGACGACGACGGCGACCGGCTGGCCGTGAAAGAGCACCCGGTCGTCCTGGAACACCCGCAGCCGACGGCCGCCGGGCGGATTGTTGGAGCCGGGGTTGTCGCGGTACGGCAGCGTCGGGGCGTTGCGGTGGTGGAGCACGCGCAGTACGCCCGGGTGGGCTTCGGCGTCGCCGGTGTCGATCGAGGTGACGCGGCCGCGACCCACGGAGGCGTCGACGATGACGGCGTGCACGGCACCGTCGACCTCGTGCTCGGCGGCGTACAGCGCCTTGCCGGTGACCTTCAGTCTGCCGTCCACCCGGGACAGCGGCGCACCCACGGCTGCCTGCGGCTGGGGGCTCACTTCGTACCTCCTACGATGCGCAGCTGGCGTTCGACGGTCCGTTTCAGCAGCTCGACCTTGAACCGGTTGTGCTTCAGCGGACGGGCTCCGGCCGCCGCGCGCCCGGCGGCCGCCGCCCACAGTGGCGCGGAGGGGCGCTCACCGATGAGGTGCTGCTCGACCTCGGGCAGTTTCCACGGCACGGTCCCCACGCCACCGGCGGCCACCCTCGCCTCACGGATCACCCCACCCCGGATGTGCAGGGCGACCGCCGCCGAGGTCAGGGCGAACTCATAGGACTGCCGGTCACGCACCTTCAGATAGCCCGACCTGAGCGGACGCGGATGCGCCGGGATCTCGACCGCTGTAATCAACTCACCCTTGCGCAGGGCGTGTTCGCGCTGGGGAGTGTTGCCGGGCCGCAGCAGGAAGTCGGCGAAGGGGACCTGACGCTCCCCATCCGGTCCCGTCAGACGCACCCGCGCGTCCAGGGCCGCGAACGCCACGGCGACGTCGGAAGGATGGGTGGCCACGCAGCGGTCGGAGGCGCCGAGGATCGCGTGAGTGCGGTTGACCCCCTCCCGGGCGGCACAACCCGAGCCGGGCACACGCTTGTCGCAGTCGGCGGTCACGTCACGGAAGTACGTGCACCGGGTGCGCTGCATGATGTTGCCGCCGATGGTGGCCATGTTCCGCAGCTGGGCCGACGCGCTCAGCTCCAGCGCCTCGGACACGACCGGGTACAACGTCCGCACCTTGGGATGCGCCGCCGCCCCGGCCATGGTCACCAGGGCACCGATACGCAGCCCACCGCGCTCGGTGACGGTGACCTCGTCCAGCGGCAGACCGCTGATGTCGACCAGCGTCCCGGGGCGTTCGACGGTCTCCCGCATCAGGTCGACCAGGGTGGTGCCTCCGGCGATGTAACGCCCACCGAGATGACCGGCGGCGAGGGCTTCCCCGGTGTCGGAGACGCGGGTGTAGGAGAAGGGATGCATGACGGCCCGGCCTCACTTCCGGCGCGCGGTCCGCTGGACCGCGCGCACGATGTTCACGTAGCAGCCGCAGCGGCAGATGTTGCCGCTCATCCACTCCCGGATCTCCTCCGGCGAACCGGTGTGCCCCTCCTGGACGCAACCGACACCGGACATGATCTGACCTGGGGTGCAGTAGCCGCACTGGAAGGCGTCCTCGTCGATGAACGCCTGCTGCAGGGGATGCAGCTCGTCGCCGTCGGCCAGGCCCTCGATCGTGGTGACCTCGGCGCCCTCCAGCCGCACGGCCAGCGTCAGACAGGAGTTGACCCGGCGCCCGTCGACCAGGACCGTGCACGCCCCACAGGCACCCGCGTCGCAGCCCTTCTTCGATCCGGTCAGACCGAAGTGCTCGCGCAGCAGGTCCAGCAGCGAGGTGCGGTTGTCCACCGTGACGGTCCGCCGGGTCCCGTTGACCGTCAGGGAGACACGGCTGGAGGGCGCCGGTGCCGGGGCGGCCGCGTCTCCGGAGCCGACGAGGACCGCCGACCCTCCGATCACGCCACCCGCGACGACGACACCACCGACCGCCGTACTGGTGGTGACGAACGTACGCCGGGTGGGCGCGGAGGAGGAAACAGCGGGTTCAGGGGATTCGGTTGGCATACCTAAGCCTTCGCATCACGGACGGATCGGCCCGTGGGAAGTCTGGCATCACGAATCACGCCCGTGGCAGGGAGAGTTTTGTCCCCCCTTGGCTCGGCCCACGGCGGCGAGAGCCGCCGCATACTGCTCGTCGGTGACCGGCTCCAGCCAGCTGGTGCCGTCGCCACTCTCGTCGCCGACCACCATGGCGATGTGGGCCAGCAGCGTGGTGTCGGTGGCGCCGTGCCAATGCTCCTCGCCCGCCGGGCACTTCACGGTCTCGCCCGCGCTCACGCTCACCACATGGCCGTCGCGGGTGCCCACCAGACCGACGCCGTCGGTGATGTACAGGACCTGCCCCTTGGCGTGGGAGTGCCAGTTGGTGCGGGCCCCGGGGGTGAACCGCACCAGGGCGGAGGCCAGACGGGCCGGGTCGGAGGGCGCCTCGATCGGGTTGAGGTAGACGTCGCCGGTGAAGCGCTCGGGCGGGGCCTTGACGGTGGGGGTCTCGGTGATGTGTTCCACGACAGGTTTCCTTGGTCGGGTCAGGAGGGGAGGGGGCGGATGCGGTACCGGTGGCTGCGCCGGGCGGTCAGACGCCGCGCTCGTCGGCGATCTTCTTCAGCTGGGTGATCGCCGTCATGGCGTTGGGCCAGCCCGCGTAGAAGGCCAGGTGCGTGATCGCCTCGGACAACTCCCGCACGCTCAGGCCGTTGTCGAGAGCGACGCCCAGGTGGTAGCCGAGCTGCTCGCCGCGGTAGAGAGCGGCCAGCACGCTCACGGTCACCAGACTGCGGTCGCGCGGCGACAGTCCGGGCTGTTGCCAGACGTCACCGAAAAGGACCTCGTTGGTCAGCTCGACGAGCTTCGGCGCGATCTCGGCCAGCTCCGGGGGTGCGGACTGCGTCGGCATGCGGGGTGACTCCTTGGTCGTCACGAGGGGGTGGTTGCCGTCATCGAGGTAACCGCAGCTCAAGGCGGCGGGGGAGAGCCTGCTGTTACAGGTACTGACAGAGCCCCCCCACGTGCGGGCCGCTTGGCCTGCGGCGCGAAGAGGTCGCCCTGCCGCGCATCGAGGCCGACCAGCCCACCCCGAGCGGCGGCCTAACTGGATAGGGCAATCCGATTGCTAGGGTGGGCGACATGAACCCTGGCGCCCAGCCCTCCGACGATCCCGCCGCCCCGCCGCTGCGGAGCGACGCCGAGCGCAACCGGGAGCGGATCATCGCCGCGGCGCGCACGGTGTTCGGGCGGGAGGGGCTGAACGCCTCCATGGCTTCCGTGGCCCGAGAGGCGGGGGTGGGGATCGCCACCATGTTCCGTCGCTTCCCCGCGAAGGAGGAACTGGTCGCCGCCGTCTTCTCCGATCGCATGGACGCGTACGCCGACGCGGTCGCGGTCGCCCTGGACGACCCCGACCCGTGGCACGGTTTCGTCGGCTACATCGAGGCGGCCTGTGCGATGCAGGCCGCCGACTACGGCTTCGCCGACGTACTGACCATGACGTTTCCCACCGCCAAGGCGCTGGAGGAGCGCCGCGACGAGGCGTACGGGGCCATGGTGGAACTCATCGACCGGGCCAAGGCGACGGGGCGTCTGCGCGAGGACTTCGACCCCTCGGATCTGGTGCTCCTGCACATGGCCAACGCCGGTGTCGTGAACGCCACGGGCGACGCCGCGCCGGATGCGTGGCGGCGCGTCGTCGCCCTGATGATCCAGTCCTTCGAGGCCCCTGCCCGTGGCGCCCTGCCCGACTCGCCCGAACACGACGCCCTCTACCGGGCCATGCTCCGCGCCGGTCCGGGAGGCCCCACCGCCCCGGCGCCGGGCAAGAGCGGCTGACCTCAGGCCGGACCGGCCTTCGGGACGATGGCGTCAGGGCTGGTGCGGGTCTTGAGGACGAAGTCGAACCGCATGGTCCTGTAGGGGCCCTGGAAACCGTGTCCGGCGATGTCCTCGGGGTCTTCGTGCAGGAGGGTGAGGGTGTCGGCCTGCAGCGCGGGAGGGGCCAGGGTGCCGCCGACGAAGTCGACGGGGATGACGGGATCGCCCGTGAAGTAGATCTCGCCCCGCCAGGGCGTGATGAGGTCGGCGTGATGGATCTCGTAGTGGATGTGGGCCGGGCGGTAGAGGCTGCGCCCGAGGGCCGCGACGGCTTCGGTGACCCCGTCGACCGCCGTGACGTGGGGATCGGCGTAGGCGACCGGGGTGATGGTGGTGAAGGCGTAGCGGCCGTCGTCGTCCGTGAAGAGGTGTCCGCGCAAGTTGTGCCGGGGCACTCCGTCGTCGTGAAGCCCGGAGTAGTCGCCGTTGTTGGCCGCGTGGTAGACGTCCAGCTTGGCGCCCGCGAGCGGTTGGCCGTGGCCGTCCACGACGCGGCCGGAGGCGACCAGCGGGATCCCGGGTTCATCGGGCCGCATCGGCAGGGTGCCGGGGTTGCCGACATGCGGGGAGCCGGGAAGGTAGGTGGGGCTGTTGACGTCCTCGGAGGGTGTGTAGCCGTCCCGGCCGCCCTGGAAGACCTCGCTGAACAGCGGCATGGCGACCAGCGCCAGGGGAGCGCCGGTGGCCGTCTGGATCCGCTGTAGCAGGTCGGTGGCCGCGTTGAGGTCGTCGAAGGTCAGCCCCTCCTCGTCACGCATCCGCGCCAGGGCGCTCTTGAACGCCTCGACGAGACGCACCGCGCGGGGGTTGATCAGCGCTGGGTCGACGTAGGACGGATCGGTGATCGTGGTCATGCCGGACTGCTCCTTGGGGGAGGGGCGTCAGAGGCTGAAGACGCGCTCGGCCTGGTCGCGTCGGGTCGTGTGCAGCTCCCAGTAGACGGGGGAGATCTGCTCGGGCCGGGCCGTCGGCAGGCCGGGGATCACGGCGGTGCCGATCGACACGTCGATGCCGATGTGGGCGGCCTGGATTCCGGTGCCGGTCAGCTCGTTGTGCAGATTGATCGCCCAGTTGCGCAGGGCCGCCGCGGCGGCGTTGACGTTGGCGACCCGCGGGTCGGGCTCGATGGAGCCCGCGCCGGTGGTGTAGAGCAGGGTGCCCGCGCCGGATGCGCGCATCGCGGGCAGCACGGCCTTGGTGGCGGCGATGGCCCCGTAGAGCTGGAAGTTCATCTCGAACTCCACCTGAGACGGCTCGGTCTCGGCCGGAGCGGTCAGCGTGGTGACGCCGAACGTCCCCACCGGGGAGTACTCCAGGACATCGATTCCGCCGAACCGCGTGGCGGCGTCTTTGAGCGCCCGGCCGAGCGCGTCGCGGTCGAGTACGTCCGCGGGGAACGCGGCGGCGGTGACGCCCTCGGCGGTGAGCTTGCCCACGAGGTCGTCGAGCTTCTCGCGGCTACGGGAGATCAAGGCGACGTCGAAGCCGCGCGAGCCGAAGGTGCGGGCGATGGCCAGTCCCAGCTGGGGCCCGGCTCCGACGATGGCGATGCTGGTCACGGCGAGTCCTTTCGTGGAGATGTGATCCGGATAGGCCTATCCGTTTCGATGCCCGCCACGGTACCACCAAAGTGGATAGGCCAATCCAGATCGTCGTTAGGGGGCGTCGCGGGCGCCAGCGGATACTGGGGCGTATGCGTATCGACTTTGATCCTCAGACCGTCGGCCGGAACCCGTTCTACAAGCTGCTGACCTCGGTCGTCGTGCCCCGGCCGATCGCCTGGGTGTCCACCATCAACCCGGACACGCAGTCCGCGAATCTCGCGCCGCACTCCTTCTTCACCGTCGCCTGCGTGTCGCCGCCCGTCGTGCAGTTCACCTCCGTCGGGCGGAAGGACTCGCTGCGCAATGTGGAGGAGACCGGGGAGTTCGTGGTGAACCTCGCGCCGGAGCGGATGTTCGAGACGATCAATGGGACGGCTACGGACTTTCCGCGCGGGGTGAGCGAGTTCGAGGCGGTCGGGGTCGCGCGGGAGGAGAGCGTGCGGGTGCGGCCGCCGCGGGTGGCGGAGTCGCCGGTGGCGCTGGAGTGCGAGCTGCACAGCACCGTGCTGCTCGGGGACTCGACGGTGGTGTTCGGGCGGGTGGTGCATGCCGCGGTCGACGACGGGGTGATGGTCGACGGGCATCCGGAGGTCGGCAGGCTGCGGCCGCTGGCGCGGCTGGGGAAGAACGAGTGGGGGACGGTCGGCGAGGTGCTGGAGATCGAGCGGGTCCGGTACGCGGAGTGGACGGCGGGGGAGAAGGAGGCGTAGCGGTGATCGAGGTGGTGGCCTTCGACGTCGGTTCCACCCTGGTCCGGGAGGACGGGTACTGGGCCGCGTGGGCCGACTGGCTCGGCGTGCCTCGGCATACGCTGTCCGCCCTGGTGGGGGCCGTGGTCGCGCAGGGGCGGGACGACTCGGACGCGATCCGGCTGGCGAAGCCGGGGGTGGACGTCGACGCGGAGCGCCGGGCGTGGGACGCGTCGGCGCGGGCGGACTGGCTGGAGGGGCGCGATCTGTATCCGGACGCGCGGCCCGCGCTCGGGGCGCTGCGTGCGCTGGGCGTACGGATCGTGGTGGCCGGGAACCAGCCGGTGCGCACGGGGGAGCTGCTGCGCGGGTTGGAGCTGCCGGCGGACGCCATCGCGACGTCCGGCGAGTGGGGCGTGGCCAAGCCCGATCCGGGGTTCTTCGAGCGGGTCGTCGCGCTCGGCGGGGCCGCGCCGGACCGGACGCTGTATGTGGGCGACCATCCGGTGTTCGACGTCCGGGCGGCGCGGGCCGCCGGGCTGCGGGCCGCGCACCTCCGCCGGGGGCCGTGGGGGCACCTGTGGGCTGCCAGTGATGACGTGGCGCGGGCGGACTGGCGGATCTCGGAGCTGGGGGAGCTGGTCGAGCTGATGGGCTCCAGCTCAGGGGAGAGGTCGTACGGAGTGTGATGTATTCACACCCCGCGTGAACAGAGTGCTTGCATATATCTATCGCACACCCTCCCGCCACGCGTCCCGTGGCGGTTGACTCATCACATACCGCTCAGGGGGCGCCAGACCTGAGCGAAGGGGCCGCCGGACCTCCTCCCTCCTCGGCCGGCGGCCCATCCCTCATACGTCAGCCCGCGGACTCGGCCGCGTGCGCGCTCAGCACGTCGAAGCCGATCAGGGCGAAGAGCAGCAGGCCCAGCAGGATGCGGTAGATCACAAACGGCATGAAGCTCTTGGTCGAGATGAACTTCATGAACCAGGCGATGACGGCGTAGCCGACGACGAAGGCGATGACGGTCGCGAAGAGCGTCGGACCCCACTCGGTGTGTCCCTCGGACGCGTCCTTCAGCTCGAAGAGTCCGGAGGCCAGGACGGCCGGGACGGCGAGGAGGAAGGAGTAGCGGGCCGCGGCCTCGCGGGTGTAGCCCATGAGCAGGCCACCGCTGATGGTCGCGCCGGACCGGGAGACACCGGGGACGAGCGCCATCGCCTGGCATATGCCGAAGATCAGTCCGTCCCGGACGCTCAGCTCCTGCAGCGACTTGCGCTGCTTGGCGACACGGTGCTTGCCGCCCGTCTCGTCGCGGGCGGCGAGCCGGTCCGCGAAGCCGAGTACGACACCCATGACGACGAGGGTGGTGGCGATGAGCCGCAGATCGCGGAACGGGCCCTCGATGGCGTCCTGGAGTGTGAGGCCGAGCACACCGATCGGGATCGAGCCGACGATCACCAGCCAGCCCATCTGGGCATCGTGATCGCCGCGCCGCTCCTTGTTGAACAAGGAGCGGAACCAGGCGCTCACGATCCGGGCTATGTCCTTGCGGAAGTAGATGAGCACCGCCAGCTCGGTGCCGATCTGGGTGATCGCGGTGAAGGCGGGACCAGGGTCGTTCCAGCCCGCGAAGGCGGCGGTGAGGCGCAGATGGGCGCTGGAGGAGATCGGAAGAAACTCGGTCAGCCCCTGGACCAGCCCGAGGATGAATGATTCAAACCACGACATTGCGTCTACGCTATCCAAAGGCTGATCATGCGCTGCTCCGGGGCATGCCGGAACAGGCGGGGCGGCCGAGGTGAAGGTCGGTGGCCGGGGTTCGGCAACCGGTTGTGGTGGCAGCGTAGCGTCCCTGGGCGAACGGCCTGCCAAGGGCCCGGTCCGAAGGCCGGTTTAGCCGTGTGGGTCATCAACTCACGCCCGCCGCAAGCGGCCGCGCTTGCGCCAGGCCACGACCACCCCGCCGAGAGCGGGTATGGCGATGCAGGCCAGTGCGATGAGGAAGACGGGCGAGGTGGGTGTGGCGGCGTGGCCGCCCGCCACCACGTACGCCGCCGTGTTCGGCACACAGCCGAGCCCGGTCGCCAGCAGGAACGCGGGCCAGCCCATCCGCGAGACCGCCGCGCAGTAGTTCGCGGCGGCGAACGGCACACCCGGGAAGAGCCGGATCGCCAGCATCGAGCGGAAGCCGTGCCGACTGAGCTGCCGGTCGGCCGCGCCCAGCCAGCGGCCCCGCAGCAGCGGGCGCAGCGCGTCCTGCCCCAGCAGTCTGCCCAGGCCGAACGAGATCCCGGCGCCGAGCACCGTACCGGTGACGGCCG
This sequence comes from Streptomyces sp. NPDC059850, assembly GCF_042731515.1. NCBI lineage: Bacteria > Bacillati > Actinomycetota > Actinomycetes > Kitasatosporales > Streptomycetaceae > Streptomyces > Streptomyces sp. NPDC059850. The sequence goes on along the minus strand of NZ_JBHWJI010000007.1, from coordinate 65,560 downwards.
CCGCGAGGCCGACCTGGGCGCCGAGGAGCACACCCGCCGCCAGGTTCAGCAGCGGCCGGGGCACCAGTGCGGCGGTGCACAGCCCGTACGCGGCCGCGAACAGCACTACGGCCGCCGGGCCCGACAGTTGCAGCGGCCAGCCGTCCGCCAGCAGCCGGTGCGGCTGCCACACCCACACCGCGGTCGCGGCACCGGCCAGCAGCGCGGCGAGCAGCCCCAGCCGTGACCACGGCGAGAGCAGCACGGCGCGGGCGCGGCTCACGGCCGGTTTCGGGGCGGGGACGGCTACGTCGAGCATCGGGGGGAGCGTAACCGACCGGGCCACGGGTGCGCTGTGATGTCGTTCGCTCGTCGGCTGGTTGTCGCCCGGCCGATACACCCGGGCGCGCCCCAGGGGTTCGCACGCACCACACCGGCCCCGCACGTCACGAAAACCATTCGACGGTGACCGAACAGTGCGCAATGATCACGGCATGTTCCGGTATGCCTTCCTCATGACGACATCCGCGGTCGCGGATGCTCCGAAGGCTGCCGCCATCTTCGACGGCGCCCGAAGCTGACCCTCCTCGGACCACTCCGACGGACCCCGCAGGGGAGGGTCGGCCAGGCACCGGGGTCCGCGCTTCCCTTGTCGTTCCGAGGAGGAACAGCCGCATGTCCGCCACGTCCAGGATGCCCAAGCAGGCCTACGCGCGCACCAAGCCGCATCTGAACATCGGCACCATGGGCCACGTCGACCACGGCAAGACCACGCTCACCGCCGCCATCACCAAGGTCCTCAGCGAGCGCGGCTCCGGCGGCACCTATGTGCCGTTCGACCGCATCGACCGGGCGCCGGAGGAGGCCGCGCGCGGCATCACCATCAACATCGCGCACGTCGAGTACGAGACCGACACCCGGCACTACGCGCACGTCGACATGCCCGGCCACGCCGACTTCATCAAGAACATGGTGACCGGCGCGGCCCAGCTCGACGGCGCCATCCTCGTCGTCTCCGCGCTCGACGGTGTCATGCCGCAGACCGCCGAACACGTGCTGCTCGCCCGGCAGGTGGGCGTCGACCACATCGTCGTCGCCCTCAACAAGGCCGACGCGGGCGACCCCGAACTCACCGACCTGGTCGAGCTGGAGGTGCGCGAGCTGCTGTCCGCGCACGGCTACCCCGGCGAGACCACGCCCGTCGTACGGGTCTCCGGGCTGCGCGCGCTGGACGGCGACCCGCGGTGGACCGGCGCGATCGAGGCGCTGCTCGACGCCGTCGACATCTACGTACCGACGCCGGTGCGCTACACCGACGCCCCGTTCCTGCTGCCGGTGGAGAACGTACTCACCATCACCGGCCGCGGCACGGTGGTCACCGGAGCCATCGAGCGCGGCACGGTGCGCGTCGGCGACCGCGTCGAGGTGCTCGGCGCGGACGTGACGACCGTCGTCACGGGCGTCGAGACGTTCGGCAAACCCATGGAGTCCGCCGAGGCGGGCGACAACGTGGCGCTGCTGCTGCGCGGGGTGGCCCGGGACGCGGTGCGCCGCGGCCATGTGGTCGCGGCGCCCGGCAGCGTCGTGCCCCGGCGGCGCTTCACCGCGAGTGTGTACGTGCTGTCGGCGGCCGAGGGCGGTCGCCGTACCCCGGTGGTCACCGGCTACCGGCCGCAGTTCTACCTCCGTACGGCCGATGTGGTCGGCGAGGTGGACCTCGGCGCCGCCGGGGTGGCCCGACCCGGTGACACCGTCACCCTGGCGGTGGAGCTGGGCCGCGCGGTGCCGCTGGAGCCGGGGCTCGGCTTCGCGATCCGCGAGGGCGGCCGCACGGTGGGCGCGGGCACGGTGCTCACCGTCCAGCCGTAGGGACCGGCACCCGCTCGCCCACCCCGCCCGGGGCGGGCGAGCGGAAGCCGGGACGGCACAATGGGACGGTGAACGAGCCGATACCCGTGACCCGGGCCGTGGACCACGGCACCGCCAAGCTGATGCCGGACCTCGACCGCTCGCGCGCCTGGCTGCTCACGGTGGACGGCGCACCCCAGTCGTACGTCGACCTGGACGACCCCGGCCATCTGGAGTTCGAGTACGCGCGACGGCTCGGCCACGTCCTCGACGAGGCGGGCGGGACCGGCGCGCCCCTCGACGCCCTGCACCTGGGCGGCGGGGCGCTGACCCTGCCCCGCTATCTGGCCGCCACCCGGCCCGGCTCCCGGCAGCAGGTCATCGAGGCCGACGGCGGGCTGCTGGAACTGGTCGCCGAACGACTGCCGCTGCCGCCGGGCGGCGCGGGCATCACCGTGCGCCGGGCGGACGCCCGCGCCGCGCTGGAGGCCGCGCCCGAGGCGTCCGCCGATGTCATCGTGGCCGATGTGTTCGGCGGCTCGCGGGTGCCCGCGCACCTCACGTCGGTCGCGTACGCGCGCGCCGCGGCCCGGGTACTGCGCCCCGGGGGCTGCTATATGGCCAACCTCGCCGACAGCGCGCCGTTCACCTTCCTCCGCTCCCAACTGGCCACGTTCCGCGCCGTGTTCGTGGAGGTGTGCCTGATCGCGGAGCCCGCGGTGCTGCGCGGCCGCCGGTTCGGGAACGCGGTGCTGGTGGCGTCGCAGGGCGAGTTGCCGGTGGGGGCGCTGGCGCGGCGTACCGCGGCCGACGCGTTCCCGGCGCGGGTGGAGTACGGGGCGGCGCTGGAGCGGTTCATCGGCGACGAGGTGCCGGTGCGGGACGAGGATGCGGTGCCGTCGCCGGAGCCGCCGGGCGGCGCGTTCAGCGTCGGCTGACGGTACGGCAGCGGGCGCCACGTACAGCGGCCCTCAGAGCTTCTCCGGCGCCGCCAAGGGCTCGGTGACGGGCGTCCCCTCCGCCACCGGTTCCGGCTCGCGGCGCCGCAGCTGGCGTACGTCCGGTACGCACAGCACCGCGAGCGTCAGCAGCAGGATCAGCGCCGAGCTGCCCCACAGCGCGGCCGACCGCCCGAAGGCGCTCTCGGCCGGGCCCGCGAGGGCGGTGGCGAGGGGGACCATGGCGATGGAGCCCAGCCAGTCGTACGCCGCCACCCGGGACAGCTTGTCCTCGGGGATCTCCTGGTGCAGCGCGGTCATCCAGGACACCCCGAACACCTCGACCGACGCCCCGGCGACGAACATCACCGCGCACAGCCAGGGCACGGACAGCGGGACGGCGAGCGCGGCCGACGGCAGGGCGAACGGCAGGACGCACAGGCTGCCCGCGAGCAGCAGCCGCCGTGGTCTCCAGCGCATCATCGTCAGCCCGCCGACGACGGTTCCCGCGCCGAACGCCGCGAGCGCGATTCCCCAGGGCCGTGCGCCGCCCAGATGTTCCTCGGCGATCAGCGGCCCGAACACCGCCTCGGCCGCGGCCACCACGGCGTTGACGACCGAGAACTGCACCACGATGGCCCACAGCCACGGCCGTCCGATGAACTCCCGCCAGCCCTCGCGCAGATCGCGCAGCATGCCGCCGCCGGGCTCGCGCGGTGCGATGTGGCTGACGTCGAGCAGCCCGCGCAGCGCTCCGGCCGCGGCGAAGGCGACGGCGTCGATGGCCAGCACCCAGCCCGGACCGACGATCGCCACCAGCGCGCCGCCCAGCGCGGCACCGCCGATCTGCGAGCCGTGGGTGCCGACGCGGAACAACGCGAAGGCGCGGGCGGACTGTTCGGCGGTGACGCTGGAGAGCAGCATGCCCTCGGAGGCGGGGCCGAAGAACGCCTGCCCGATGCCGCCGAGCGCGGCGAGCACGGCCATCTGCCACAGCCGCGCCTCACCGGTGAGCACGAGCACCGCGAAGACGGCCTGCGAGGCGCAGTTGAGGGCGTTGGCCGCGACCATCACCCGGTGCCGCGGCAGCCGGTCCGCCAGCGCGCCGCCGATCAGCAGGAAGGCGACGAGCGGGAGGGTGCGGGCCGCGGCGACGAGCCCGACGTCGCCGCTGTCCCCGCCCGCGTCCAGGACCGCGAACGCCGCCGCGATGAGGGCCCCGGCGTTTCCGAGGCCCGTCACCACCGCGGCGGCGGTGAGCAGCGTGTAGTTGCGGCCCGCCCAGGCGGGGCGGAGCGATGGGGGACGCGAGGCCGGGGGAGTGGTCACGCAGCGGACTATTCCCGGGGGCGGGCCCCGGCGTCCAACCCAATTCCGGCCGCGCCCATCAGCTGATGACTATCCCTCGGACTCCACCGGGCGCAGGCTGCTCATGATTTTCTTGATGGTGGCGTCCGGGACCTCGTCCTTGACGCCCTTGGCGGAGTAGAGCACCCAGGTCGCGAAGTCGCCGTTGATGTCCGTGTAGGTGACGGTGACCGCCTTGCCGTCCGTGACGCACTTGTCGGTCTTCTTGACGCCGGTGACCGTCGCCGTGGAGGTGTAGCCCTTGAGCCCGTGGGCGCTCTTGAACGGCTTGGGCTTGGTGACCTTCCGGGTGCCGGTCTCCTTCTGGTCGAACCCGGCGAAGACCCAGTTCTCGGCCTCGACCTTGGAGGCGTCGGCCTCGGTCTTGGCGCCCTGCGCGCCCTTGGTGCCGGCTCCGGCGATGCCGCTGATGTTCTCCTCGCCGTCCTCGTCCTTGACGGTGCAGGCGTTTTCCTTGTACTTGGCCGGGGCGGACATGATGACGAGCGGGTTGCCCTCGTCGTCCTCGAAACCGATGCTCAGATCCGGCTTCTTCACCGCCCAGTTCGCGGGCACGTCGAACGCGTCGTGCCGCTTGGGGCTGACGACCGTCTGCCAACCGGGGATGACCGGCTTCACCTCGGTCGCGTCGCCACCGGCGCGCGGGTTGTCCTCGTCGCCACCGGCGGAGGGGTCCTCGGCCGGGGCGGACGAGGACGCGGGGGCGGAGGGCTTCTTGTCGTCCTTCGCCTGTTCGTCCTTGCCGTCGTCCTGGTTCAGGACGACGACGCCCGTGATCACGGCCGCGGCGACGACCGCCACCGCGGCGACGATCGCGATGGTCGCCGTGCGCTTCTTCTTGTCCGGCGGCGGCTGCGGCGCCCCGGCCGGTCCGGAGGGCGTATTCCAGCCGTGTGCGGGCTGGTTCTGCGGGTGCCCGTAACCCGGCTGCTGTCCCGGCTGGCCGGGGTAGCCCGGCTGTGGCTGCTGATACGGATTCGGCTGCTGCTGTCCCTGCTGCCCGTACCCCGGCTGCTGGTTGCCCTGCTGTCCGTAACCCTGCTGCCCGTAACCCGGCTGCTGGTATGGGTTGGGCTGTTGGTACCCCGGTTGCTGATAGGGGTTCTGATCCTGCGGGTTCTGCTCGCCCCCGGGCGGCTGCTGTCCTGGCCACATGGCCGATAACGATAGATGGGGTCGCCGACAGCGGCTACGGCCGCCCCTTCCCCGGATTTGCTACCCGGTGGTAACTTCCCCGGTATGTCAGAGACCCTGCCCTCCATCGGCGACATGCTCGCGGCCACCGTGCCCATGGTGCGCACCCTGAACCTGGAGTTCGTCGAGGCGTCGCCCGAACGCGCCGTGGTGCGCCTGCCCGACCAGCCCGACTTCCACAACCACGTCGGCGGACCGCACGCGGGGGCGATGTTCACGCTGGCCGAATCCGCGTCCGGCGCGGTCGTGCTCGCCGCCTTCGGTGACCAGCTCCAGCGCGCCGTGCCGCTGGCCGTGCGGGCCGAGATCGACTACAAGAAACTCGCCAAGGGCCCGGTCACCGCGACCGCCCGGCTCGGCCGCCCGGCGGCCGAGGTGGTGGCCGGACTCGACGCGGGCGAGCGCCCCGAATTCCCCGTACGGATCGAGATCACGCGCGAGGACGGAGCGGTCACCGGGGAGATGTCCATCACCTGGACGCTGCGGCCGCAGGGCTGACAAGCCTCTCCCGCCGCCCGTACGGGCCCCTCCCGCGAGCCGACGTGGCCGGGAGCATCCATCGTGGAATGTGGCGACCGCGCCGATTGAGTACGCTTCCCGGGTGCGCTCGATCGGGCGTGCGCCGACAAGGGATCGGCATACGGGAGGGAACCGGCGTTGCACATCGAGGAATGGCTTGAGACCGTACCGGCGATCAGTGTGTATCTGCTCGTCGGCCTGGTCATCGGCCTCGAAAGCCTGGGCATTCCGCTCCCGGGAGAGATCGTCCTCGTCAGCGCCTCGCTGCTGGCCGCCTCCCAGGACCACATCAACCCCTACATCCTCGGTGGCTGCGCCATCGCGGGGGCCGTGATCGGCGACTCGATCGGCTATCTGATCGGCCGCAGGGGCGGTCAGCCCCTGCTCGCCTGGCTGGCCCGTAAATTCCCCAAGCACTTCGGCGCCGACCAGGTGGCGACCGCCGAGCGGTCCTTCCAGAAGTGGGGTATGTGGGCGGTCTTCGTGGGCCGCTTCATAGCGCTGCTGCGCATCTTCGCGGGTCCGCTCGCCGGGGTGCTGCGCATGCCGTACTGGAAGTTCGCCATCGCCAACGTGCTCGGCGGCATCGTCTGGGCGGGCGGCACCACCGCGGTCATCTACTCGGTCGGGAAGGTCGCCGAGGACTGGCTCAAGCGCTTCTCCTGGCTCGGGCTCGTCCTCGCGCTGTGCTTCGGCCTCGGCTCGATGCTGGTGATGAAGTGGCGCTCGAAGAAGGCCCACGCGGCCCGGGAGGCCCAGCAGCCGGTGGCGGCGGCCGAGGCCGGACCCGAGGCCGTCAAGGCCGGACCCGAGGCCGTCAAGGCCGGATCTCAGGCCGGGACCGCCAAGGCCGGAGCCGGGGCGGCCGAGCCGGAGCGCGTCCCGGCCGCCGAGTAGCCGCTACCGCTCACTCTTGACTGGCCCGCTCCTCCGCCGCGGCGCGGTGGTGGCGGGCCAGCTCCACATAGCCGTCGGCGTTGAGCCGGACGTGCTCCCGCTCCTCGTCGGTCAGCTCGCGCCTGACCTTCGCCGGAACGCCCGCGACCAGCGAGCCCGGCGGCACCCGCATCCCCTGCGGGACCAGCGCCTGGGCCGCGATCAGCGAGCCCGCGCCGATGTGCGCGCCGTTCAGCACCGTGGCGCCCATGCCGACCAGGACGTCGTCCTCGACGGTGCAGCCGTGCAGCACCGCGTTGTGGCCCACGGTCACCCGCTCGCCGACGGTGGCCGGGAAGCCGGGGTCGGCGTGCACGGTGCAGTTGTCCTGGATGTTGCTCTGCGTGCCCACGCTGATCGGCGCGGTGTCTCCGCGTAGCACCGCGTGGTACCAGACGCTCGCTCCCGTGGCCACCGACACATCGCCGATCACCACGGACGTCGGGGCGATGAACGCCTCCGGATCGACCTTCGGCTCCTTGCCGCCCACGCCCGCGATCAGTGCCCGCTCCGCCACCGCTGTCTCCTCCGGGTTCGTAACTCTCGCCGTCTCCCGGCACGTTAGCCCGTCGTCAGCAGCACGCTGCCCACCAGGGCGAGCCCGGCGCCGGTCGCCTGCACCGCGCGCAGCCGCTCGCCCAGCAGGACGCGGGCGGCGAGCGAGGTCACCACCGGGTACAGCGAGGCGAGGACGGCGGCGATGGTGACCGGCCCCGAGTGGGCGGCCAGGTTGTACGTGCCGTTGGCGGCGACGTCGGCCAGCCCCACGAAGGCGAGCGCGGGCAGCGACGCCACGACGACGCGCATGCCGCCCTCGGGCAGCGCGCGGGTGCCGCGCCGAACCGAGATCAGCAGCGCGGTGCCGCCGACCACCACGTTGCACACCCGCTGCGTGAACAGCGCGAGGAAGAGCCCGGTCAGGGTGGTGGACGCCTCGGCGATCAGCGCCATCACCGAGCCGAAGCCCAGCGCGGCGACCAGGGTGAGCAGCAGGGTCTGCCGCTGGACGGGCGTGCCGCCGGTCTGCGGGCCCCCGGCCAGGACCACCCCGGCCACCGCCACCACGATCCCGGCCAGCTGGAGCAGCCCGGGCCGCTCGCCGAGTACGACCGCGACCGCGAGCGGCACCATGACCCCGCCCAGGGCGCCGAGCGGGGAGACGACGCCCATCGGGCCGAGCGCGAGCGCGCGGTAGAAGCAGAGCATGGCGGCCGGGCCCACCACGCCCGCCGCCGCGGCGAACCACAGCTGCGGCCCGGCCTCGGACCAGCCGCCGGTGGCCACCACGATCGCGCCGAGCACGGTCACCGCGATGATCTGCGAGACGACGACCACCGTGAGCGCGGGGGTGCGCCGGGTGAGCAGCCCTCCGCCGAAGTCGGCCAGCCCCCACATCAGGCTGGTGGCGAGAGCGAAGAGTGCGGACATGGAGGGACCTCGCCGTACAGTGTGATGGACGCTGGAGTACACCCCACCGTAGTTCACTATGCTCGACTTCGCCATTCACCATATTGGACTGGACTGGATTCTGTGACGGACCTCGATCAGCTCACGCAGTCGCTCGCCCGCAACCTCAAGCGCTGGCGCAACGAACGCGGCTACACCCTCGACGCCCTCGCGGCCCGCGCCGGGGTCAGCCGGGGCATGATCATCCAGATTGAGCAGGCCCGTACGAACCCCAGTGTCGGCATCACCGTGAAGCTCGCCGACGCGCTCGGCGTGAGCATCACGACGCTGCTCGACTACGAACAGGGCCCCCAGGTGACCTTCGTCCCCGCCGACCAGGCCGTGCGGATGTGGTCCACCGAGGCGGGCAGCTACACCGCTCTGCTGGTGGGTACCGAGGCGAGGGGGCCGCTGGAGATGTGGGAGTGGCGGCTGATGCCCGGCGACGGCAGCGAGTCCGATCCGCACCCGGCCGGGACGTACGAGCTGCTGCGGGTGACGGCGGGCGAGCTGACCCTCGTCATCGGGGACCGGGAGCACACCGTGCCGACCGGCACCTCGGCCGCCTTCGAGGCCAACACCCCGCACACCTACCGCAATGACGGCGAGGTACCGGTGGAGATGACCATGGCTGTCTCGGTGCCGCCCGCCCGCTGAAACCCGGGCCCGCACACCCCTCCCGGCCTGCTAGTTTGAGCCGTATGAATGCCCCGATGGACGCCTTCGACGAGGTCCGTCCCGCCGTGGAATGCCTGGACCTGCTGACCGCCCCGGTCGCCGGCGCGCTGCGCGACTGGCGGGGTACCGGGCCGGTGGAGCAGGTGCTGTACGTGGACACCGACCCGGACAAGGCCGACACCGCCGTGCTGGTCGAGAACTACGGCGCCTGGCTGCTGGAGCAGTCCGCCAACTGCGTGGTGGTGGCCGGGAAGCGGGGCGGCGAGGTCACGCTCGCCGCGTGCCTGGTCCTCGCCCACACCCGCGCGGACGTCAACGGTGTGGTACGCCGCCAGCTGGGCGCCCGTAAGGCGTCGTTCGCGCCGATCGAGACGGCGACCGGCGAGAGCGGCATGGAGTTCGGCGGCATCACCCCGATCGGGCTGCCCGCCGACTGGCCGCTGCTGCTGGACGCCGCCGTCGCCGACATCCCGTACGCGCTCATCGGCAGCGGCAGCCGCCGGGGCAAGCTCATCGTGCCGGGCAAGGTGCTGGCCGGGCTGCCGGGCGCCGTCGTCCTGGAGGGGCTCGGCGCGTAGCGGTGGTCAGCCTTGGCGGTTGGACAGGTCCAGCGACAGGGCGGTGGAGTGCTCGGCGAAGCCGAGGCTCCGGTACAGCCGCTCGGCGTCGTCCGTGGCGTGCAGATCGACCCGGGTGACGCCCTGCCCGGCGAACCAGTCGAGCAGCGCCTCCGTCGCGGCGGGCGGCCCGTATGCGGATCATGGAGCGAAGCTATCCGCCGGGCCGTGCCGCGCCCAAACCGTTTACCCGCCCAGCCGTGGGATCTCGATGGCCGGGCAGCGGTCCATGACCATCTCCAGGCCCGCCGCGCGGGTGCGCTCGTACGCCGCCGGGTCGATGACGCCGAGCTGGAACCACACCGCCTTGGCGCCGATCTCCACCGCCTGGTCGGCGATGGGCCCGGCCAGGTCGGAGTTGACGAAGACGTCGACCACGTCGACCGGGAACGGGATCTCGGCGAGCGTGGCATAGCCGGGCTCGCCGAGGACCGGTTCGGCCTTCGGGTGCACGGGGACGACGCGCTTGCCGTGGCGCTGGAGCACCCCGGCCACGCCGTAGGCCGCGCGGGCCTGGTTGTTGGACAGGCCGACGACGGCCCAGGTGTCGCCCAGCTCGCGCAGGATCGTGCGGACCGTCGCTGCGTCGCCGTACATGGGGGCCTCCTGCGGGTGCGGTGTCCGGCGTCCATGGTTCGGTGTCCATGGTCCTGTGTCCATGGGCGGAAACGGACACCGCGCCCCGGAGATTCCCCGAGAGGGGGAGCGGTCAGGAGGTCATGCGCTCGCGCAGGCTGCGGGGCCTCATGTCGGTCCACACCTCGTCGACGTAGGCGGAGCACTCGTCCTTGGTGCCCTCCTTGCCGACGGTCTGCCAGCCGTCGGGGACGTCGAGGTCGGCGGGCCACAGGGAGTACTGGTCCTCGTCGTTGCGGAGCACCTGGTAGCGGGCGTTGTCGTCCATGAGCTGTTCTCCTGTCGTTGCGTACGGATCTGTTGGTGGTGCCTAGGCGCCCGTCGGCCGGTTGCCGGACGGGGCGTTCGTGGACAGCCCGCGCAGGGTCGGGCTGGCGGTGGCGAGGACAGCCGCGGCGGCCATTCCGGCCGAGCACACCAGGATCGCCTGGTCGCCCGGCAGGGCCTGGGTGAGCAGACCGCCCAGCGCGGGGCCCGCCGCGCCCGCGACGCCGCAGGCCAGGGCGAGGGCGCTGGTGAGCCTGCCGCGCAGCTCGTCGGGGGTGCGCAGCAACTGCTCCGTCATGATCGCGGTGTTGGCGGTGGGCGGGAACAGCGCCATCAGGGCGAACAGCACCCCGGTCAGATAGCCGCTGTGCACGACGGCGGCGACCGGGGTGAGCACGGTCAGCCCCCAGAACACCGCCACGATGGCGCGGTAGGGGCCGAGGCGGCTGTGGAGTGCGGGCGCGGCGAGCGCGCCCGCGACGCCGCCCACTCCGAGCATGGCCGCCATCACCCCGACCTCCCCGGAGGGCACCCCCCGGGTTCCGGCGAGCACGATGACGACGAGGTAGAAGGCGCTGAAGAACAGGTTCAGCACGACCGCGCACAGGATGGTGACCCGGATGCGGCGCTCCTGCCACACCCACCGCAGACCGGCCAGCATCTCGTGGCCGAGCCTGCCCGGCGGGGCGGCGGGCCGCTCCGGTTTCGGCAGCCGCAGGAAGAGCAGCGCCACGAAGGAGAGGGTGTGCATGACGGCGTCGGCGAGGAAGGGGACGAAGCGCCCTACAGCGAACAGGAAACCGCCGGTCGCGGTGCCCGAGAGCTGCCCCATCGACGCCCGCGCCGTGTTCATCGAGACCGCCGCGGGCAGCTGGGTGGTGTCCACGAGCAGCGGCAGCGCGGCGTTCTCCGCCGGTTCGAAGAGGGCGGCGGCGGCCCCGAACACCGCCGCGACCGCGACCATGTGCGGCACGGTGGCCGCGTCGGCCCACACCGCGACCACCAGGCTGATGGCGGACACCGCCTGGGCCGCCTCGCAGACCAGCATCAGCGCCTTACGGTCGTACCGGTCGACCAGGACCCCGGCGGGCAGCCCGGCCACCATCTGGGCGGCGGCGATCGTGCCCATCACCAGACCCGACGCGGCGCCCGAACCGGTGAGCGCCAGCACCAGCAGCGGGAACGCGATCATCGTCGCGTGGAACCCGAACTCCGACAGCGCCTGGCTGCCCCACAGCAGCCGGTAGCCGCGGTTGCGCGACAGGGGCACCGGCGGGGGCGCGGACGGCGGCGCCTCCACCGGGCCCGACGACGCGGCGCCCGGGCCCGACGGCACGCCACGCTCCCCGCTCATGCGCCACCCCGGCAGTCCTGGGCGATACGGCGCAGCGCGTCCGCGAAGTCCTCGGCCACCGCCGCCACGGTCGACTCCTCGTGGACACCGGGACGGTAGTACCAGGTGAAGCCGAGGCGGCCGTTCTGCACCGCGCCCACGACCTCCAGCAGATGCGATCCTCCCTCGCGGGGGTCGTGGTCCTGGCCGAACGAGCCGTGCTCGGCGTGGACCAGGCCGTCCTTGGCCTCGGCGGAGGCGGACCGGGCGTCCCACTGGCCCAGGTAGTTGAAGACGACCTGCGGCCCGGCGCCGGTGCCGGTCAGCCGCTCCCGTACCTCGGGCGACCCGAACGTCCGCAGCGCGCCGAAGCCGAAGCCATTGCCGGGGACGGCCCGCAGATGACGCCTGACCGATTTGACCAGGCGGCGCCAGTCGATGGACGCGGTGTCCCGGGCGGCGGGCAGGTCGAAGGAGACCGGGTACATCGTGGTGAACCAGCCCACCGTACGGGAGAGATCGGCGCCCTCGATGATGTCCTCGCGCCCGTGGCCCTCCAGTTCGACGGAGACCCGGTCCTGTCCGGTCCAGCGGGACAGTGCCAGCGCGAGGGCGGCCAGCAGCACATCGTTGATGCGGGTGCGGTACGCGGTGGGGGCGGCGCGCAGCAGCGCCTCGGTGTCCGCCTCGTCGATCTCCACGGGAATCGCCCGGGTGTCCGTACCCGGGGCGGGCGTCTCGTGGTCGACCGGCAGCGGCCGCGCGTCCAGGGCCGTGGCCCAGTGGTCGGCCTCGTGGTCCAGGGCGCCGTCACCGACCTGCTCGGCGAGGTGCAGGGCCCAGTCCCGGAACGAGGTCGACTTGGTGCCGAGGTCGACCGCCTCGCCGCGCACGCCCTGCTGGTACGCGGTGTCCAGGTCGTCCAGCACGATCCGCCAGGACACTCCGTCGATGACGAGGTGGTGGGCGGTCAGGAAGAGGAACGGCCGCCGGGCGTCGCCGAACCGGAAGAGCGCGGCCTTCAGCAGCGGACCGCTGCCGAGGTCGAAGCCCGCGTGGAGGGCGTCGGCCGTCTCCTCCATGGCCATATCCGCCCCGCCCGGCGGCAGCCCGGACAGGTCGTACCGGGCGAGGACGGCCCCCGCTTCGGGCTCCGGGTTGTACTGCCGCCACTCGCCGCCGTCTTCGCCGCCGTCTCGCGTGAACCGCATCCGCAGCGCGTCATGGTGGACGAGGAGAGCGGACAGGGCTTGTTCCAGTGCGGCCTCGTCCACGTCCTGGTCCAGCTCCAGCAGCGTGGACTGGTTGAAGTGGTGCGGATTGACGGTGTGGGTGGCGAAGAACCAGCGCTGGATCGGGGTGAGCGGAAGGTCTCCGGTCACCGGCTCCGCGCTGCCCTCCACCTCTTCCGTCGTGGCCACGGCGGCCAGGGCGGCCACCGACTGGTGGCTGAACAGATCCTTGGTGGTCACCCGCAGCCCCGACTGGCGGGCGCGGGAGACGACCTGGATGCTCAGGATGGAGTCCCCGCCGAGGTCGAAGAAGTTGTCGTGCACGCCGACCCGGTCGAGGCCGAGGACATCCGCCCAGATCGCCGCGATCCGGCTCTCCATCGGGGTGCGCGGCGCGACATGGTCCGCAGCCGGGGCCGGTGCGGGATCAGGGTCGGGCAGGGCGCGGCGGTCGACCTTTCCGTTGGGGGTGAGCGGCAGTTCCGCCAGGGTGGCGAACGCCGAGGGCACCATGTGGGGCGGCAGGATCCCGCCCAGGAAGTCGCGCAGCGTGCCCGCGGTCGGTGCCGCGTCCGACGCCGGGACCACATAGCCGACCAGCCGCTTCAGCCCGGACGGATGCTCGGGCGTGGCCCCGGTGTTCCGTACGGCCACCACCGCCTCGCGCACCTCGGGGCTGCGCCGCAGCGCGCTCTCCACCTCGCCCAGCTCGATCCGGAAACCCCGGACCTTCACCTGGTCGTCGGCCCGGCCGACGAACCGCAGCTCGCCCTCGGCCGTCCAGCGCACCACATCGCCCGTGCGGTACATCCGGCCCCCCGCGGGGCCGAACGGATCGGCCAGGAAGCGGGAGGCCGTCAGCCCCGGCCGCCCCAGATAGCCGCGTGCCAGGGCGGCCCCGGCCACGTACAGCTCCCCGGCCACGCCCACCGGAACCGGGCGCAGCGCGGAATCCAGCACATAGGCGCGGGTGTTGGGGATCGGCCCGCCGATCGGCGGCGCCCCCGAACCGGCGGCCAGCGGCCCCGACCAGGTGCTCACCACGGTGGCCTCGGTGGGACCGTACGAGTTGACCATCCGGCGTCCGGGTGCCCAGCGGTCCACCAGTTCGGGGGAGCACGCGTCACCTCCGACGATCAGTGTGCGCAGCTCCGGCATGTCCATTTCCGGCACGGTGGCCAGTGCCGCCGGGGGAATGAGCGTGTGGGTGATCCGCTGCTCGGTCAGCACCTGGGCCAGCCGCTCGCCGAGCAGCGGCCCCTCCTCCGCGACCACGAGCGCCGCGCCCCTGGTCAGGGATATGCACAGCTCCAGCACGGAGGCGTCGAAGCTCGGCGAGGCGAACTGCAGGACCCGGTCCCCGGCCCGGACGTCGTAGTGGTCGGCGGCGGCGGACGAGAAGCTCGCCAGCCCCGCGTGGGTGACCACGACCGCCTTGGGCACCCCGGTGGACCCGGAGGTGTAGATGACGTACGCCGGATGGTCCGGTGTCAGCGCCGGGACGACGGGCGCCTCGGCGGGGCCGTCCCCGGCCCACACGGACGCCGGGTCGTCGAGCACCACCAGCGGCTCGGCGTCGCGCAGCATGAACGCCACCCGCTCCGCCGGGTAGTGGGGGTCGACCGGCAGGAACGCGCCGCCCGCCTTCACCACCGCCAGCTGCGCCACCACCATCTCCACCGACCGCGGCAGCACCAGCGCCACCCGCTGCTCCGGCCCCACACCGCGCCCGATCAGCCGGTGCGCCAGCCGGTTCGCAGCCACCTCCAGCTCGGCGAAGGTGAGCGAGCCCGCCCCGTACGTGACGGCCGTGGCGTCCGGGGAGACCGCCGCCTGCCGCTCGAACAGCTCGGCCAGCGTGGCCGCAGGGACGGGGCGCCCGGTGGCGTTCCACTCGACGAGGGTGCGCCGCAGTTCGGCCGGGGTGGCGAGCGGCAGCGCGCCCACCGCCCGGTCGGGGTCGTCGGCGATGCCGGTGAGGAGCGTACGGAGGGCCGCGCCGATGCGCTCGGCCGTCGGCGCGTCGAACAGGTCGGTGCTGTAACTGATCAGCCCGCGCAGCACGCCGCCCTCGGCCTCGGCGAACTCCAGCGTGAGGTCGAAGCTCGCGGTGCTGGTCTCCGGGGCGATGTCCTCCAGGGCGAGACCGGGCAGGTCCAGCGGCCCGCCGGGGATGTTCTGCAGCACCACCATCGCCTGGAACAGCGGTGTCCGGCTGGTGTCGCGGACGGGCTGCACCTCGTCCACCACCCGCTCGAACGGCACGCTCTGGTGGGCGAAGGCGTCCAGGACGGTGCCGCGCACAGCGGCCAGGAAGTCGGTGAAGCCACGTTCGGCGTCGACCGAGGAGCGCAGCACCAGCGTGTTGACGAAGAAGCCGATCAGGTGCTCGGCCTCGGCGCGCTCCCGCCCCGAGGTGACCGTGCCCACGGCGATGTCCTCCTGGCCCGACAGCCGGGCCAGCAGCACCTGGGCCGCCGCCACCAGCGTCATGAAGAGGGTGGTGCCACGGGCCTGTCCGTACTCCTTGAGGCGCCGGTTCACCTCGGCGGACACCTCGAACTCGGCCGTCGCGCCGTGTCCGCTGCGCTCCGCCGGACGGGGCCGGTCGGTGGGCAGCTCCAGCGGCTCAGTGTCGCGCAACTGCCGTTTCCAGTAAGCCAGTTGCTCATCGGCGTACGGGCCGGACACTTCGGCCCGCTGCCAGGCCGCGAAGTCGGCGTACCCCACCGGAAGCGGTGGCAGCTGCGTCGCCTCGCCGCTCAGCGCCGCCCGGTACAGCTCGCGCAGATCGCCCATCAGCACACTGTTGGACCAGCCGTCCGTAATGATGTGATGCAGCGTCAGCGTGAGGGCGTGGTCCTCGGCGGTGAGCCGGATCAGACCGACCCGCAGCAGCGGGCCGCGCCGCAGGTCGAAGGGGCGCTCCCGCTCCCGCGCCAGCAGCTCCGTCAGCTCCGCCTCCCGCCGGTCGACGGGCAGGCCCGACAGGTCGTGGCGGGTGAGCCGGACCGGGGAGGGCTCGTGCACGATCTGCACGCCGCGCCCGTCCACCGCGTCGAAGGTGGTACGCAGCGACTCGTGCCGGGCCACCAGCGCGGTCAGCGCCTCCTCCAGCGCCCGCACGTCGAGGTGGCCGCGCATCCGCAGCGCCAGCGGGGTGAGGTACTCGGTGCTGTCCGGTGCGAAGGAGTCCAGGAACCACAGGCGCTGCTGCGGATACGACAGCGGCAGCTCCCCGTCCCGGGACACCGGGACGATCGGCGCGGACATCCCTTCCGCGCCGCCACCGCCACCGCCAGCGCCGCTCGCCTCGGTGAGGGCCGTGGCCAGGGCGGCCACCGTCGAGTGGGTGAACACCAGCCGGGGCGACACCTCCGCCCCGAACGCCTCCCGCAGCCGCGAGGTGAGCCGGATGCTGAGGATGGAGTCACCGCCGAGGACGAAGAAGTCGTCCTCGGCACCGACCCGTTCGGCCCCCAGCACCTCGGCCAGGATCCGCGCCGTACGCCGCTCGGCCTCGTCGCGCGGGGCCACGTAGGCCGCGCGGTCCGGGGCGGCGCCGGGCGCGGGCAGCGCCGCGCGGTCCAGCTTGCCGTTGCGGCTCAGCGGCAGCGCGTCCAGCGGGACGAACACGGACGGCACCATGTAGTCGGGGAGGGCGGCCGCCGTGCGGGTGCGCAACTCCGCGAGGTCCACGGCCGGTTCGCCGCCGGACACCACATACGCCACCAGCCGCTTCACCCCGGGCCGGTCCTCCCGGGCCACCACCGCCGCGTCCGCCACCCCGGGGTGCGCGGTCAGCACGGTCTCCACCTCGCCCGGCTCGATCCGGAAGCCCCGGACCTTCACCTGGTGGTCGGCGCGGCCCACGAACTCCACCGTGCCGTCCGGCCGCCGCCGCGCCAGGTCCCCGGTGCGGTACATCCGCTCCCCGGCGGGCCCGTACGGATCGGCGACGAAGGCCGCCGCCGTCGCACCGGGCCGCCCCAGATAGCCACGGGCCACGCCCTCACCGGCGACGAAGAGTTCACCGACGACACCCGGCGGTACGATCCGCAGCCGCGCGTCCAGGACGTATACCCGCGTGTTGTCCAGCGGCCCGCCGATCGGCACCACATCGGGCACCCCGTCGGCCCGGGACATCGGGAACGCGGTCGCGAAGGTCGTCGTCTCGGTCGGCCCGTAGCCGTCCACGACGGTCAGCCCGGGGCACGCCGCCAGCACCCGGCGCACCGCGCCCGCTGGCACCACATCGCCACCGGTCCACACCTCGCGCAGCCCCGCGAAAGCGTCCGGGGCGTCCTGTGCCAGCAGCCGGAACAGCCCGGCCGTCAGCCACAGGCCCGTCACCCCGTGGTCGGCCACCAGCCGCCGCAGCGCCGCCGCGTCCAGCTCGCCCGGCGGGGCCACCACCACCTGGCCGCCGCGCAGCAGCGGCACCCACACCTCGTAGGTGGCGGCGTCGAACGCCACCGGGGAGTGCAGCGGCACCCGGTCGTGTCCGCCGCCCCCGAAGGCGCGGTGGAAGGCGAGCGCCGCCACATCGCGGTGGCGCACCCCCACGGCCTTCGGCTCCCCGGTCGACCCGGAGGTGAACATCACGTACGCCAGGTTGTCCCGGCACACCGGCACGGCGGGCGGGACGCGCTCGCCGTCGCGTACGGCGGCCACGTCGTCCGCCGTCAGCACGACCTTCGCGCCGGTGGCCGCGAGCAGCGTCCGCTGCCGTGCGCGCGGCGCGCGGGCGTCCACCGGTACGTACACCCCGCCCGCCCTGACGACCGCGAGCTGCGCCACGACCAGTTCGGCCGACCGGTCCATGAGCAGCGCCACCCGGCCCTCGTGGCGCACCCCCGACTCGGCCAGGGACACGGCCAGTTGGCCGGACCACGCGTCGAGATCGCGGTAGCTGAGGGCGGTGGCGCCATCCGTGACGGCGATGGCGTCCGGGGTACGCGCGGCCTGCTCGGCGAACAGCTCCGCGAGCGAACCCTGCGGCAGCGGCCGCGCGGTGTCGTTCCACTCCCGCACCGCCCGGCGCTCCTCGTCGCCGGTCAGCAGCCGCAGATCGTCCAGGGTGCGCCCGGCGCCATCGGCGATGCCGGTCAGCAGCGTCTCCAGGTGGCGGGCCGCGCGCTCCGCCGTCGCCGCGTCGAACAGCGCGGGATCGTAGGCGATGTCGAACCCGAGCCGGTCGCCGAGATAGGCGCGCAGGCACAGCGGGAAGGTGGTGGCGTCCTCGGCCCGCACCTCCCGGATGGCGATCCCGGCACCGGACGCCGACTCCTCGTCGAACGGATAGTTCTCGAAGACCACCATGGAGTCGAACAGCCCCTCGGCGGCGGGAAGTTCACTCAGAGCCTGGATCCGGGCGAGGGAGACGAAGTCGAAGCGGCGGGACTCGCTCTGCTGGTCCTGGAGTTCCCGCAGCCACCCCGCCACCTCGCGGCCGCCATCGGCCACGGCCCGGGTGGGGACCGTGTTGATGAACATGCCGACCATCGTCTCCACACCCGGCAGCCCGTCCGGGCGGCCCGAGGCGGTGGTGCCGAACACCACGTCGCTCTCGCCGCCGTACCGGGACAGCAGCAGCGCCCAGGCGCCCTGCACGACCGTGTTCACGGTCAGCCCACGGCCACGGGCCATCTCGCGCAGCCGGGCGGACACCTCCCGGGACAGCTCCAGCCGGGTCAGCTCGCCGGAGGTGGCGCGGTGCGCCTCCCGGGGCGGCCGGTCGTACGGCAGCGGGGTCCGGGCCTCGAAGCCCGCCAGGACGTCCCGCCAGTGGTGCTCGGCGCGCTCCTGGTCCTGCTCCCGCAGCCAGTGCAGGAAGTCCCGGAACGGGCGCCGCGCGGGCGGGCTCAGGGTGTGGCCCTCGGTGAGCGCCGCGTAGTGCTCGCACACCTCGGCGAAGATCTGCCCGGTGGACCAGCCGTCGAGCATCAGATGGTGCGAGGTCCACACCAGCATGACCTCGTCGTCGCTCTGCCGCGCGATCGCGATCCGGCTCAGCGGCGCACGCGTCAGCTCCATCCCGGCCGCCCGGTCCTCGGCGAGCAGCCGCTCCAGCGCGGCCTGCCGCTCGTCCGGGGAGAGGTCTCGCCAGTCGTGGCGCGCGGTGGGCAGCGCGACCTGGCGGCGTACGACCTGGACGGGCTCCTCAAGCCCCTCCCAGCGGACCGCGCTGCGCAGCACCGGCGTACGGTCGGTGACCCGCTGCCAGGCGGCGGCGAACGCGTCCGGGTCGGCGATGCCGCCGACGCGCAGCGCGATCTGGTCGAAGTAGGCGCCCTGGGCGTCGACCAGGCCGTGGAAGAGCATGCCCGCCTGCAGCGGGGTCAGCGGATAGATGTCCTCCACGTCCCGGCCGTCGCCCGCGATCAGGTCCACCTGGCGCTGGTCGAGCCGGGCGAGCGGGAAGTCGGAGGGGCTGCGGCCGCCCGCGCCGGGCTCCGCGCAGTGCGCCACGATCTCCCGCAGCGCGGCGACCACATCCTCGGCGAGACGGCGCACGGTCGCCTCGTCGTACATCAGCTTCGGGTAGGTCCAGCCCAGCTCCAGACGGCCGTCCTGGACGGCCCCGGTGACCTCCAGCAGATACGTACGGGTCTCGCCGTCCGGCGCGTCCTTACCCATCGAGGGCAGCGCGCCCCGGATGAGCCCGGAGGCGTCCTCCGTGGCGGCGACATCCCACTGGCCGTGGTAGTTGAACCCGATCTGCGGCGCCGGGCCGCCACGCAGCCGCTCGCCCGCCTTGGGGGAGAGGTGGCGCAGCGCGCCGTAGCTCAGCCCGCGGTGCGGGACGGCGTGCAGCTGCTCCTTGACGGACCGCAGCGTGTCCCGCCAGCCCGCGCCCGGCGCCACGGTCAGCGCGAGCGGGAACTCGGCGGTGAACCAGCCGACCGTACGGGAGAGATCCAGCTCGTCGAAGAGGTCTTCGCGGCCGTGGCCCTCCACCCCGATCAGCGCGATGTCGCCGCCGGTCCAGCGGGCCAGGCTCCGGCCGAGCGCGCTGAGCAGCACATCGTTGATCTGGGTGCGGTAGACCTCCGGGACATCGCGCAGCAGCGCCTCGGTCTCGGCGCGGGACAGGCGCGTGGTCACCGTGGCCGCCGTCTCCTGGGTGTTGGCGCCCTCGCGGTCGACGGGGAGCGGGGCGGGCGCGGTGTGCGCGGCCCGCTCCCAGTACGCCAGGTCGCCGTCGAGCCCGCCGGAGCGTACGTGCTCCGCCAGCCGGGCCGCCCAGTGCGCGTAGGCGCTGCTCGCCGGGGGCAGTACGGGCGTGGCACCGGCGGTGGCCTGGTCGTACGCGGTCTCCAGATCGCCGAGGAGGACGCGCCACGAGACGCCGTCGACCACCAGGTGGTGCACGGTGAGCAGCAGCTCGGGCGGCCGCTGCGGACCGTAGGTGAACAGCAGGGCCCGCAGCACCGCGCCCTCGGCGATGTCCAGCCCGGTCTGGGCCGCGACCGTGGCCTCGCGTACGGCGCGCGCCCGCGCCTCGTCGCCGAGGCCGGACAGCTCGTGCCGCTCCAGCAGCGGCCCCGGCGCGGTGGCCAGGACCTCCTGCCGCCACCGGCCGTCGATGACCAGGAACCGGGTGCGCAGCGCCGGGTGGTGGGCCACGAGCGCGTCCAGCGCCCGGCGGAGGGCCAACTCATCTGCTTCATCAGTGAGTTGGAGCCGGTGGGTCATGGTGAAGTGGTGCGGATCGCCGGGCCGCCGCCCGTCCAGGTACCAGTGCTGGATCGGGGTCAGCGGCGCCGGACCGGTCGGCGGACCGGCCGGGGCGTGGTCCCGCGCCGGGGCGGACCCGATGCTCAGCGCGAGTTCCGCGATGGTCTGGTGGCGGAAGACGTCCTTGGAGGTGATCCGCAGCCCGGCCTGGCGGGCGCGGGAGACGATCTGGATGCTGAGGATCGAATCACCGCCCAGCGCGAAGAAGTTGTCCTCCACGCCGATCCGGGGGGTGCCGAGCACCTCGGACCACACCCGCGCGAGCACGGTCTCCGGCTCGGTGCGCGGCGCCAGATGCGCGGTCTCCGCATCCGGCCGCACAGGCGGCGCGGGCAGCGCCCGCCGGTCGACCTTTCCGGCGTCGGTGCGGGGCATCCGCTCCAGCGTCACGAAGGCCGCCGGGACCATGTAGTCGGGCAGGGTCCGCTTGAGCAGGGTACGCAGCTCCACCGCACCGGGCGCGGCGTCCGCGCCCGTGGCCACGAGGTAGCACACCAGCCGCCGGTGGCCGGTGTCCTCCCGGACCACCACCACGGCGTCCTCGATCGCCGGATGGCCCAGTACGGCGGCCTCGATCTCGCCGGGCTCGATGCGGAAGCCACGGATCTTGACCTGCTCGTCGGTGCGGCCGAGGAATTCCAGTACCCCGTCCGCCGTCCACCGGGCCCGGTCGCCGGTGCGGTACATCCGGGAGCCGGGCGGCCCGTACGGATCGGCGGTGAAGTGGCGCGCGGTCAGCCCCGGCCTGCCGAGATAGCCGCGCACCACCTGGGCACCGGCCAGATGCAGTTCGCCCGGCACCCCGGGGGGTACAGGGCGCAGCGCCGCGTCCAGGACGTACGCCCGCAGATTGTGCCCGGGGCGCCCGATGAGCGGCCGGTCCCCGAGGTCGGCGAGGCGCCCGTACACCGCGTCGACGGCGCACTCGGTGGGCCCGTAGAAGTTGTACGCCGCCACGCCCGGCACCACGCGCAGCTCCCGCCACAGCGCCGCCCCCAGCGCCTCGCCGCCCACCATCACGATGCGCGGCGTGTGGTTGCCGCTGAAGAGCCCGGTGGCCATCAGCTCCTGCAGATACGAGGGCGTGAGGTCGAGGAAGTCCAGCTCCCGGGCGCGGATCAGCTCGACCAGGGCGTCCGGGTCGAGCCGTACCGCGTCGTCGATCAAGTGCACTTCCTGGCCCGCCGCCAGGAACACGGCGCCCTCCCAGGACGTGTCGAAGGAGAACGCGGCGGTCAGCGCGGCGCGCAGCGGACGGCCCGCCTCGGCCGCGTGCGGCGCGATGAGCCCGGCCAGATGGTCGTGGCACAGGTTGACCAACTGGCCGTGCTCGACCGCGACACCCTTGGGGCGGCCCGTGGACCCCGAGGTGTAGTTGATGTACGCGGTGTTCGCGGGGCGCAGCGGGGCGCGCCGGTCCCGGTCGGTGGGGTCGGTGGCGGGCAGACCGCCGAGGGGCGCGTCGCGCAGCGCCTCGGGGGTGAGGACGGTCCCGGGTGCCGCGTCCTCCAGCATGAACTGCACGCGCTCTACGGGCAGTTCGGGATCCACGTACAGATACGTGCCGCCCGCCTTGAGGACGGCGAGCTGCGCCACCATCAGCTCGGCGGTGCGCGG
Source organism: Streptomyces sp. NPDC059850 (assembly GCF_042731515.1). Classification (NCBI taxonomy): domain Bacteria; kingdom Bacillati; phylum Actinomycetota; class Actinomycetes; order Kitasatosporales; family Streptomycetaceae; genus Streptomyces; species Streptomyces sp. NPDC059850. The sequence continues at coordinate 43,212 of NZ_JBHWJI010000007.1, read as the reverse complement.
CAGCCTGACCGCGACCACCTGCTCGGGACCGGCCCCGAGGGCGATCAGATGGTGGGCCAGCCGGTTGGCGCGGGTGTTCAGCTCCGCGAAGTCGTAACGGGCACCCGAGGCCACCAGCGCGGTGGCGTGCGGGGTGCGGGCGGCCTGCTCCTCGAAGAGGCGCGGGAACGTGGTGTCCGCCACCGGCAGCGCGGTGGCGTTCCACTCCTCCAGCACGGTGTGCCGCTCCCGCGCGGTCAGCAGCGGGAGTTCGCCCACCGGACGGCCTGGGTCGTCCGCCACCGCTTCCAGCAGCAGCCGCAGCTGGTGGGTCATCCGCCGCACGGTCTCCGCGTCGAACAGATCGGTGTTGTACTCCACGAAGCCGGTCAGGGCGCCCTGGTGTTCCACGAAGTCGAAGCCGAGGTCGAACGCGGCGGTCCGGCTCGGGATCCGTACGGGCTCCACGGCGAGCCCGGGCAGGCTCGGCACCTCACTGCCCAGGTTGTGCAGCGCCACCATCACCTGGAACAGCGGGGTGCGGCTGGTGTCCCGCTCCGGCTGGAGCGTGTCCACGATCCGCTCGAACGGCACGTCCTGGTGGGCGAAGGCGTCGAGGACGGTGTCGCGCACCTCCTGGAGCAGTTCGCCGAACGGGAGGTCCGCGCGCACCCGGCTCCGCAGTACGAGCGTGTTCACGAACATCCCGACGAGCCGCTCCAGCTCGGGCCGCTCCCGGCCGGAGGTCACGGTGCCGACCGCGATGTCCTCCTGCCCCGACCAGCGCGCCAGCAGCACCTGGCAGGTGGCGAGCAGGGTCATGAAGAGGGTGCCGTCGCCGTGCCGCCCGGTCTCCCGGAGCCGGTCCACCAGCTCCGCGTCCAGGGTGAAGTCCAGCAGCGCCCCGTTCTTGGTCTGCACGGCCGGGCGCGGCCGGTCGGTGGGCAGCTCCAGCGGGGCCAGCTCGGCGAGGGTCTTGCGCCAGTGGTCCAGCTGCGGTTCCACGGTGGCGGCGCCGCCACGCGGATCGCGCTGCCAGGCCGCGTAGTCGGCGTAACCCAGCGGCAGCGCGGGCAGTTCGGGGCTGCGGCCCGCCACTGCCGCCGCGTACAGCTCGCTCAGATCCTCGCTGATGACGGCGGTGGACCAGCCATCCGTGACGATGTGATGCATCGTCAGCGTGAGGACGTGTTCCTCGTCGTCCAGCCGGATCAGCGACGCCCGCAGCAGCGGCCCGGTGGCCAGGTCGAACGCGGTGGCGCCCTCGCGCTCCAGCAGCCGCTCCAGCTCCCGTTCACGCTCGGCGGCGGGGAACGCGGTGAGGTCGTGGCGCGGCAGCTCGACCCGGTACGGGGCGTTGATCCGCTGCACACCGTGGCCGTCCACCTCGGCGAACGTGGTGCGCAGCGGCTCGTGCCGGGCCACCAGGCCGTCGAGGGCGGTGTGCAGGGCGCCGGTGTCGATCCGCCCGCGCAGCCGCAGCGCGAACGGGGTCACATACTCGGTGTCGCGGTCGTCGAAGCCGTCCAGGAACCACAGCCGCTGCTGTGCGTACGACAGCGGCAGGTCACCGCCCCGCGCCACCGCCGGGATCACCTCGCGCGGCGCGCCGCCGCCGTCCGGTGCCGCGCTCAGCGCGGTGGCGAGGGCGGCCACGGTGGCATGGGTGAACAGCGACCGTGGCGAGACGTCCGTGCCGAAGGCGGTACGCAGCCGGGACGCCACCCGGATGGCGAGGATCGAATCGCCGCCCAGGGCGAAGAAGTTGTCCTCGGCCCCGGCCTCCTCGACGCCCAGGACCTCGGCCCACACCCTGGCCACCGTGGCCTCCGCCTCGGTGCGCGGGGCGATCCGCTCGGCGCTCGTGGCGAAGCCGTCCGCGCCCGGGGCGGGCAGCGCCGCCCGGTCCAGCTTGCCGTTGGCGGTCAGCGGCAGGGTGTCCAGGGCGATGTAGGCGGCCGGGATCATGTGCTCGGGCAGGTTCCGCCCCAGGAATTCCCGCAGTTCGGCGGCGGGTGGCGAGGCCTCCTGGCGAGCCGCCACGGTGTAGGCGACCAGCCGCCGCACCCCGGGCGTGTCCTCGCGGGCGATCACCACGGCATGTGCCACCGCCGGATGCGCGGTCAGGGCGGCCTCGATCTCACCGGGTTCGATCCGGAAGCCACGGATCTTCACCTGGTCGTCGGCGCGGCCCAGATACTCCAGCTCGCCGTCCGCGCTCCACCGGGCCCGGTCGCCGGTGCGGTACATCCGGTGTCCCGGCGGGCCGAACGGGTCGGCGACGAACCGGGACGCGGTCAGCCCCGGCCGCCGCAGATAGCCACGGGCCAGCCCGGCGCCCGCCACGTACAGCTCGCCGACCGCACCCGGCGGCACCGGCTGGAGCGCGCCGTCGAGGACGTAGATCCGCAGGTCGGGGATGCCGGTGCCGATGCCACTTCCGGTGGCGCGGGCGGCGGTGGCGCGGTCGAGGGCGGTGTGGGTGACGTGCACGGTGGTCTCGGTGATCCCGTACATGTTGACCAGCACGGGCGCGGTGTCGGTGTTCGCGTGTCGCGCGTACCAGTCCTCCAGACGGCGCGGGTCCAGTGCCTCACCGCCGAAGATCACCCGGCGCAGCGAAAGCCGCGCTCCGGGATTCTCTTCGTCGGCGCGCATCAGGGCGTAGAACGCCGACGGCGTCTGGTTGAGGACCGTCACCCGCTCGTCCGCCAGCAGCCGCAGGAACTCCTGCGGGGAGCGCGAGACCGCGTACGGGACCACCACGAGCCGCCCGCCGTGCAGCAGCGGCCCCCAGATCTCCCAGACGGAGAAGTCGAAGGCGTAGGAGTGGAACAGCGTCCACACATCGCTCTCGTCGAACGAGAACCACTGGCGGGTCCGCGAGAACAGCCGGACCACATTGGCGTGCGGAATGACCACGCCCTTGGGGCTACCGGTCGAGCCCGAGGTGTAGATGGCGTACGCCGGGCTGTCCGGCAGCGGCCGGGCGGCGGCCGGGAGAGTGGCCGGGCGGTCCCGCAGATCGGCGGCCACCGCCGGATCGTCCAGGCACAGCCGGGGCACGGCGGTGTCCGCCGCGATCCGCTCGGCCAGGTCGGCGGTGGTCAGCAGCAGCACGGGTTCGGTGTCGGCGAGCATATGGGCGATCCGCCCGGCGGGCTGGTCCGGATCGATCGGCAGATAGGCCGCACCGGTCTTCAGCACGGCCACGACCGCCACGATCATGTCCAGCGAGCGGGGCAGGGCCAGCGCCACATACCGCTCCCGCGCCGCGCCTCCGGCGATGAGCCGGTGGGCCAACTGGCCCGCACGCGCGTCGAGTTCGGCGTACGACAGCGATTCCGCCCCGTAGGTGACGGCGATCAGATCCGGGGTCCGGGCGGCCTGCTCCTCGAACAGGTCCACCACGGTGTGCTCCGGTGTGCCCTGCTCCGAGCCGTTCCACTCCACCAGGATGCGTCGCCGCTCCTCGGCCGTCGTCCACGGCAGCGCCCGCAGCGGGCGGTCGGGGTCGGCCGCGATCCCGGTCAGCAGCTGGCACAGCCGGTCGGCGAGGGCGGTCGCGGTCCCGGCGTCGAACAGCTCCGGGTCGTAGCCGAGGTCGAAGCCGAGCCGGTCGGAGAGATGGGCCCGCAGGCTCAGCGGGAAGTTCGTGGCATCGGTCGACTGGACGTCGAGGATGCGCAGCCCCGCCTCACGCGCCGACGAGTCGTCGAAGGGGTAGTTCTCGAACGCCACCATGCTGTCGAAGAGCGGCGTACCGGCCGGGACCTCGCTCCAGGCCGACAGCTGGGCCAGCGACGCGGATTCGAAGCGCCGCGCCTCCGACTGCGCCACCTGGAGGTCCCGCAGCCACGCGGCGGTGTTCCGGGCGCCGTCGACGGCTACCCGGGTGGGCAGGGTGTTGATGAACATGCCCACCATCGACTCGACCCCGGCCAGCTCCGCCGGGCGACCCGAGACGGTGGTGCCGAAGACCACGTCACTCTCGCCGCAGTACCGGGACAGCAGCAGCGCCCAGGCGCCCTGCACGATGGTGTTGACGGTCAGGCCGTGCCGCCGGGCCGCCTCGCGCAGCTCCGCCGACACCCCGGCCCCGAGCGCCACCGCCACGGTCGCCGAGGAACCGGCCCGATGCGACTCCAGGGGCTTGCGGTCGTACGGCAGCGGCGTGGGCGCGGTGACCCCCGCGAGCAGGGCCCGCCAGTGCTCCTCGGCCTCCCGCCCGTCCTGCCGGTCCAGCCAGTGCAGATAGTCGCGGAACGGCCGCCGGGCGGTCAGCGCCGGGCGCTCTCCCCGGGCCGCCGCCGCGTATCGCTCGCACACCTCGGTGAAGACCTGGGCCAGGCTCCAGCCGTCCAGGATCAGATGGTGCGAGGTCCAGATCAACGCCACCTGGTCATCGGGGAGTTGGACCAGGGTGAGCCGCATCAGCGGCGGTGCCGTCAGATCCAGCCCGCGCGCCAGATCGTCGGCGCGGAGCCGGTCCAGCTCGGCCGCGCGCCGCCCCTCCGGCAGCTCGCGCGCGTCCACATGCGTGACGGGCACGGCGGCCCGCTGGCGTACGAACTGCACCGGCCGCTCGACGTCCTCCCACACCACGCCACTGCGCAGCACCGGGGTGCGGTCGACCGTCTGCTGCCACGCGAGCGCGAACGCGTGCGGATCGCTCACCCCGGCCAGGGTCAGCGTGGCCTGGTCGAGATACACGTCCTGTCCGTCGCCCACCAGACGGTGGAAGAGCATGCCCTCCTGGAGCGGGGTCAGCGGATAGACGTCCTCGGTGCCGCGCCCGTCGCCGACCAGCCGGTCCACGCCCGCCTGGTCCAGCCGGGCGAGCGGGAAGTCGGATGGCGTACGGCCACCGGCGTCCGGCTCGGCGCAGTGGCCGACGATCTCCCGCAGCGCCGCCAGCATCGCGTCCGCGAGCCCGCGCACCGTGCCCTCGTCGTGGACGCGGTCGGAGTAGAGCCAGGTCAGCTCCAGCTCCCCGGCGGACACCACGCCCGACACATCGAGCGGATACGTCGAGGGCTCAGCGGGGTCGAGATCCTGGCCCAGGGTCTGACCGGTGAGGGTGAACGCGTCGTCGCCCGGTACGGAGTCCCACTGGCCGTGGTAGTTGAAGCAGATGCCCGGCAGCGGGGCGTCGCGCAGCGCGCGGGCGGGGGAGTCCGGCGGGCTCAGATGGGCCAGCGCCTCGTAGCTCAGCCCCCGGCGGGGCAGCGCCCGCAGCTGCTCCTTCACGGACTTCAGCACCGCGCCCCAGCCGCCGCCGGGCACGGTGAGCGCCACCGGGTACTGGGTGGTGAACCAGCCGACGGTACGGGACAGTTCGACGCTCTCGTCGATCTCCTCGCGGCCGTGGCCCTCCATGGCCACCAGCACCCGGTCGGTGTGGGTCCAGTCGGCGAGCACCCGGCCGAGCGCGCTCATCAGCACGTCGTTGATCTGCGTCCGGTACACCCCCGGCACCCGGCGCAGCAGCGCGTCCGTCGTGTCGCGGTCGAGCCGCACCCGGACCGTGCGGGTGGTTCCGGCGGTGGCGCGGCCGGGATGGTCGACGGGCAGCCCCGCGCCGTCCGCCCGCGCCACGTCCTCCCAGTACGGCAGGTCGCCGTCCAGCTCCCCGGCGAGGACGTGGCCGCTGAGCCGGTGGGCCCAGTGGGTGAACGACGTGCCGACCGGGTCGAGCCGCACCGGCTCCCCGGCCACGGCCTGCCGGTACGCGGCCTCCAGGTCGCCCAGCAGGATGCGCCATGACACGCTGTCCACGGCCAGGTGGTGGACGGCCAGGAAGAGCCGCGGCCGGGACTTCGCGCCGCGCAGGATCAGCGCTGCGCGCAGCAATGCGCCTGTGGCCAGGTCGAGTTCGGCGCGCGCGGCCTCGGCGGCCGCCTCGGCCGCGGTGTGCGCGGCGTCCCCTTCCAGCTCCGCCAGATCGTGGCGGCGGATCAGCGGCCCCGTCACCGAAGCGTCGGCGTGCTGGCGCCACTCGCCGCCCTCCCGTACGAACCGGGTCCGTAGCGCCGGGTGGTGGGCGGCCACCGCCTCCAGGGCGGTGTGCAGCGCGGTCTCGTCCAGGTCGTACGGCAGGTCCACCACCATCGACATGGTGAAGTGGCGCAGCGGGCCGTGGGTGGCGAAGAACCAGTGCTGGATCGGGGTCAGCGGGGCCGGGCCCATCGGCTCGGCGGCCGTGTCCTCCGTATCAGCGGCGCCGCGCGGGGCGATGGCGGCGGCCAGGTCGGCGATGGTCTGGTGGAGGAAGATGTCCCGGGAGCTGAGCCGCAGCCCGGCCTGGCGCGCCCGTGAGACGGCCTGGATGCTGAGGATCGAGTCGCCGCCCAGCTCGAAGAAGTTGTCCGTCACCCCGACCTGCTCGGCGCCCAGCACCTCGGCCCAGATCCGCGCCAGCTCCTCTTCCGCCGGGGTGCGCGGCGCCGTGTAGGCGTTCTCCCGCCGGTCCGTGTCGGGGTGCGGGGCGGGCAGCGCGCGCCGGTCGAGCTTGCCGCTCGTGGTGAGCGGCATGGCGTCGAGGGCGAGGAAGGCGCCCGGAATCATATGGCCCGGCAGAGTGCGCCCGAGGGCCGCCCGCAGGTCCTGCGTGGTGGGCGGCGTGGCGGTGGCGGCCGGTACGTAGTAGGCGGCCAGCCGCGCGTGGTCGCGTTCGTCGGTCACGGCGATCACGGCCGCCTCGGCGACGGACGGCAGATCGAGCAACGCGGCCTCGATCTCACCCGGTTCGACCCGGTGGCCCCGGATCTTCACCTGGTCATCCGCGCGCCCGAGGTAGTCCAGCTCCCCGGTGGCGGTCCAGCGGGCCACATCGCCGGTGCGGTACATCCGGCCGCCCGGGGGCCCGAACGGATCGGCCAGGAAACGCTCGGCGGTCAGCCCCGGGCGGTGCGGATAGCCGCGCGCCAGCTGGTCCCCGGCGAGATACAGCTCGCCCGCGACTCCGGCGGGCACCGGCCGGAGCCGGGCGTCGAGTACGTAGGCGCGCAGATTGCCCAGCGGCCGCCCCACCACCGGGCGCCCGGCGCCGCCGATCCGGGCGGCGAGCGCGTCGACGGTGCACTCGGTCGGACCGTAGAAGTTGTACGCCGTGGTGCCGGACACCTCCGCCAGCTGCCGCCACAGCGTCTGGCCGATGGCCTCGCCGCCCAGCATCAGCACCCGGGGGCGGTGCCGGGCGTCGGTGAGCAGCCCGGCCGGGAGGAGCTGCCGCAGATACGACGGGGTGAGGTCGAGGAAGTCGATCCGGTGCGCCGCGATGTGGTCGACCAGCGCGGCCGGGTCGAGCCGGGTGGTCTCGTCGATGAGGTGCAGCTCATGGCCGTCCGCCAGCAGCAGCAGCCCCTCCAGCGAGGTGTCGAAGGAGAACGACGCGGTCAGCGCGACCCGCAGCGGACCGCCGCCCGCCTCCGCCACGAAGCCGTGGCGGTGGCCCACCAGCAGGTTCACCATGGCCCGGTGCGAGACCGCGACACCCTTGGGGCGGCCGGTGGAGCCCGAGGTGTAGATGACGTACGCCGCGCCGTCCCGGTGCAGCGCGGCGACCCGGTCGGCGTCGGTGGGGTCGGTCGCGGGCAGCGTGGCGGGGACCGCGCGCAGCGCCGCCTCGTCCAGCACCAGCATCGGTTCGGCGTCGGACAGCAGGAACGCGACGCGCTCCTCGGGGAGTTCGGGATCGATGGGCAGATACACGCCGCCCGCCTTGAGGACGCCGAGGATCGCCACGACCATGTCGGCGGTGCGCGGCAGCTTCACCCCCACGGTCCGCTCGGGGCCGACACCCTGCCCGATCAGCTGGTGCGCCAGCCGGTTGGCGGCCGCGTTGAGCCCCGCGAAGTCGTACGTCTCCGCCCCGGCCACCAGAGCCGTGGCCGCCGGGGTACGGGCCGCCTGCGCCTCGAACACGGCCGGGAAGGTCATCGCCGGGGCGGCCAGAGCGGGACCCCGCTCCCACGCCGCCACCTGCCGCCGCTCCTCCGCCGTCAGCAGCGGGAGTTCCCGCAGCGGCCGGTCCGGCGCGGCGCTCGCCCCCTCCAGCAGCACCAGCAGATGGCCCGCCATGCGCTCGGCGGTCTCCGCGTCGAACAGCTCGGTGCTGTACTCCAGCAGCCCCCGCAACTCCTCATCTTCCTCGACGAATTCCACGCTGAGGTCGAAGGTGGAGGACTGCCGGGGCACATCGACGGACTCCGCCGTCAGCCCGGCCGGACGCGGCGCGCCCCGGGGGTTGCTGTGGAGCAGCACCATGACGTCGAACAGCGGGTTGCGCCCGGCCTCCCGGCGCGCCCCCACGGCCTCCACCAGCCGCTCGAACGGCGTCTCGTCATGCGCGAACGCGTCGAGGACCGTCGCACCGGCCTCATCGATCAGCTCGCGGTACGAACGCGCCACATCGACCCCGGAGCGCAGCACCACGGTGTTCACGAAGAACCCCACGGCGCGCTCCAGCTCGGTGCGGCCACGGCCGGAGGTGACCGTGCCGAGCGCGATGTCGTCCTGCCCCGACCAGCGGGCGAACAGCCCCTGGCACGCGGCGACCAGCACCGTGAACAGGGTGGTGCGCCGCTCCGCCGCCAGCTCCTTCAGCCGCGCCGCGACGTCCCGGCCCACGGTGAACTCGTACACCGCGCCCGCCGACGTGCGCACCGAGGGCCGGGGCCGGTCGGTGGGCAGCTCCAGCGGGACGGCGCCGGTGAGCCGGTCCTTCCAGTGATCGAGCTGCTTGTCCAGCGCGGCCCCGGAGAGCCGGTTGCGCTGCCACACCGCGAAGTCCGGGTACTGCACCGGCACCGGCGGCAGCGAGGCCCGCGCGGTCCCATCGGCCCCGTACAGGGCGCACAGCTCGTCCAGCAGGATGCCCATGGACCAGCCGTCGGTGACGATGTGATGGGCGGTCAGCAGGAGTACGTGTTCCGCGTCCGCCAGCCGTATCAGCAGCGCCCGCAGCAGGGGCCCGGTGCGCAGGTCGAACGGGCGGGAGTACTCGGCGAGCAGCGTGTCGTCCAGCGCCCCGGGCTCGCTCGTCAGGTCGGTGACCGGCAGCGGAACCTCGGTGGCTTCGCGCACCACCTGCGACGGCTGCCCGTCCCCGTCCTCGAAGACGGTCCGCAGCGCCTCGTGCCGCGCCACCAGGGCGTCGAGCGCCCGGGAGAGCGCGGCCACGTCCAGGGCGCCGGTCAGCCGCAGGGCGACGGCGCTGTTGTAGCCCGCCTCGTCCGGCTGGAGGGTGTGCAGGAACCACAGCCGCTGCTGGGCGAAGGACAGCGGAAGGGCCTGCGCGCGGTCCGCGCGGGGGATCGCCGCGGTGCGTCCGGCCTTGCCCGCGAGACGGCGGCGGAGGGCTTCCCGCATGTCCTCGGGCAGGGCGGAGGCGCGGCTGTTCCTCGAAGACGTCATGTTCTCGTTCCTCACCGTTCGTCGTGGTCGCTGCCGCCGGAAACGGCGTCTTCGAGTTCGCGCAGGATGTATTCCTCGACCAGATCGGCGAGGGCGGAGACCGTGTGGGCGGTCATGATGTCCCGTGGCGTCAGGTCGAGGCCGAAGGCCTCACCCGCGCGGGAGGCGATTAGCAGGCTGCGGACGGAGTCACCGCCCAGGGCGAAGAAGTCGTCCTCGGCGCCGACCGGTTCCACCCCCAGCACCTCGGACCAGATCTCCGCGATGACCTCCTCGGTGGGGGTCCTCGGCTCGATGTGGCCCACGGCCGGGGCCGTGGTGACCGGTCCTGGCGCTGGCAGCGCCGCACGGTCCGTCTTGCCGTTCTCGGTGAGCGGGAGGCGGTCCAGGACGGCGAACGCGGACGGCACCATGTAGCCGGGCAGCGTACGTCCCAGCTCGGCGCGCAGCTCGGCGTCGGCCGGGGCGGTCGCACCGGGCGCGGGCACCAGGTGCGCCACCAGCCTGCGGACGCCGGGCTCGTCCTCCCGGACCGTCACCACGGCCTCGGCGACCGAGGGGTGGCCGGTCAGGGCGGTCTCCACCTCACCGGCCTCGATGCGGTAGCCGTGCAGCTTGATCTGGTGGTCGGTGCGGCCCAGATGGTGGATGCGGCCCTCGGCGTCGTAGCGGGCGAGGTCGCCGGTGCGGTACATCCTGCTGCCCACGGGCCCGAAGGGGTCCGCGACGAAGCGGGCCGCGGTCAGCCCGGGGCGGTTCAGATAGCCGCGGGCCAGCGACGGGCCGCTGATCCACAGCTCGCCGGGCACCCCCGGGGGCACCGGGCGCAGCCGCGCGTCGAGCAGCCGGACCCGGGTGTTGGGGACGGGCCGCCCGATGGGCGGTGGGGCGCCGTCCGCGATGAGCGGATCGGACCAGGTGGCGACGACGGTGGCCTCGGTGGGCCCGTATGAGTTGATCATGCGGTGGTGCGGGGCCCACCGGGTCGTCAGCTCCGGACCGCAGGCGTCCCCGCCCACGATCAGCGTGCGCAGCTCGGGCAGCTCCTTCTCGGTCCCGTCGGGCAGCGTGGCCAGCGCGGCGGGCGGGATGAGGGTGTGGGTGACGCGCTGCTCGCGCAGGACGCGCGCCAGGTGCTCGCCCAGCAGCGGCCCGGGCTCCGGCACCACCAGCGCGGCGCCGTGCGGCAGCGCCATGCACAGCTCCAGGACGGAGGCGTCGAAGCTGGGCGAGGCGAACTGCAGGACGCGGTCGCCCTCCCGCACCTCGTAGTGCTCGGCCTCGGCGGCGGCGAAGTTCCCGATCCCCCGGTGGGTGACGACCACCCCCTTGGGGGTGCCGGTGGACCCGGATGTGTAGATCACATAGGCCGGGTCGTCGGGGTCGACAGGGCGTGATCGGTCCCGGTCGGTGGGCCGGTGCGCGGGGCCATCAAAGGCTTCGGCCTCGTCGAGGCTGTCGAGGGTGAGGTGTGGCGCGGCGTCCTCCAGCATCAGCGCGACGCGCTCGGCGGGATAGCCGGGGTCGACGGGCAGATGGGCGCCGCCCGCCTTGGCCACCGCGAGCTGGGCGACGACGATCTCCACCGACCGGGGCAGCACCAGGGCCACGATCCGGCCGGGGCCCACGCCCTGGGCGATGAGCCGGTGGGCGAGGCGGTTGGCCCGGGTGTCCAGCTCCGCGTAGGTCAGCTGGACACTGGGCGCGAGCACCGCGGGCGCGTCGGGGTGACGGTCCGCGGCGGCCTCGAAGAGCCGCGCCAGGGTGGTCTGTTCGGCGGGCCGGTCGGTGTCGTTCCAGTCCTCCAGGAGCCGCTTGCGCAGGGCGGCGGGCAGGGTGTCGATCCGGTCCAGCGGCAGGTCGTCGGGCGCCTCGGCGAGGGCGCTGAGGACCTGCGTCAGCTGGGCGGCCAGCCCCTCGGCGGTGGACTCCTCGAAGTGCCGGGGGTCGTAGCCGAGTTCGACGGCCATCTCGGAGCCGGGCGAGACGACCACGGTCAGCGCGTAGTTGGTGCTCTCCAGGGCCTGGAGTTCACGCACCCGCAGCCCGTGCTCTGCGGCGGCGGAGCTGTTGATCGGGTAGTTCTCGAACACCACCAGGCTCTCGAAGAGGTCCGCGCCGCCCGGTACGTCGCTCCAGCCCTGGAGCCGGGCGAGCGGGACATGGCCGAAGCCGCGCGCGTCCGCCTGGTCGGCCTGGAGGCCGCGCAGCCAGTCGACCGTGGCGGCGCCTTCGTCCACGGCGACGCGCACCGGCAGGGTGTTGATGAAGATGCCGGTGATGCTGTCGGCGCCGGGCAGTTCGGTCGGCCGTCCCGAGACGGTCGCCCCGAAGCAGACGTCCGCGTCTCCGCTCAAGCGAGACACGAGCAAGCCCCAAGCGCCCTGGACGATCGTATTGAGAGTGAGCCGGTGCCGCCGGGCGAAGTCCTCCAGGGCTGCGGTCTCCTGCTCACCGAGCCGCTGCGACAGCCACTTCGAGGACCGGGTGGCGGCGTCCGCCGTCGGCTTGCGGTCGTAGGGGAGGGGAGTGGGTGCGGTGAACCCGGCAAGCGTCCGGCGCCAGTGCGCTTCGGCCTGCGCGCGGTCCTGGCGGCCGAGCCATGCCACGTAGTCCGCGAACGGCCTGCGGGCCTGAAGCCGTGGCTGTTCCCCCACGGCCAGGGCGCCATGCGCCGCGAAGACGTCCGTCAGCACCTGGAAGACACTCCAGCCGTCGAGCAGCACATGGTGGAAGGTCCACAGCACCTGCACCTCGGTCGGCGAGAGCCGGGCCAGGGTGAGGCGCAGCAGTGGTGCCGCGTCGAGGTCGAGCCCCCGGGCGCGGTCCTGGTCGAGCAGCCGCTCCAGCGCGGCCCGGCGCTCGTCCTCCGTGAACGCGCTCCAGTCCAGCTCCTCGACCGGTACGGCGGCGTTGCGGCGCACGATCTGCAGCGGCTCGGGCACCTCCTGGACCACCACCTCGCTGCGCAGCACCGGCGTGCGGTCGACGACGTGCTGCCAGGCGGCGGCGAGGACCCGGGAGTCCCTGACCCCGTCCAGGATGAAGCTCGCCTGTTCCACATAGAGTCCCTGGCCGCGCTGGGCCAGCCCATGGAAGACCAGGCCGTTCTGGGTGGGCGTCAGCGGATAGATGTCGGCCACATCGCGGCCGTCGCCCGCCAGCCGGTCGACGGTCGCCTGGTCCAGGGCGGCCAGTGGGAAGTCCGAGGGCGTGCGTCCGCCCGCCTCCGGCTCCGCGCACAGCCGCATGATCGCGCGCAGCTCACGCAAGGTCTCCTCGGCGAGCCGGAGCACCGTGTCGCGATGGTGCCGGTCCCGCGAGTAGGACCAGGTCAGTTCGAGCGTCTTGTGCTCGACCCGGCCGACCACATCGAGGAGATGCGGCCGGGGCGCCTCGGGGCTCATATCGCCCTCCAGCCCGCTGCGCAGGGCGTGCAGCAGCCCGTCGCCGGGCAGTTCCCAGTCGAGCTGGCCGAGGTAGTTGAAGCTGATCTGCGGCCGCGCCGCGTCCGCGAGCGGCGCGTCCGGGGCGAGATGGCGCAGCGCCCCGTAGCTCAGCCCGTTCCCGGGGACGGCCCGCAGCCGCTCCTTGACGGTCTTCAGGGCCTCCTCAAGGCCGGTTCCGGTGCCGCCGTCCAGGGCGACGGGGAACATGCTGGTGAACCAGCCGACCGTACGGGAGAGATCGACTCCGTCGAAGATCTCCTCGCGGCCGTGTCCCTCCAGGGCGACCAGCACCCGGTCCTGGCCGGTCCAGCGGCCGAGCACCCGTCCCAGCGCGCACAGCAGGACGTCGTTGATCCGGGTCAGATAGGCGCCCGGCACGTCCTGGAGCAGGACCCTGGTCTCCTCGGCGCCGAGCCGGACCGTCACCGTCTCCTCGCTGGCGGCGGTGTTGGGCCCCTCGCCGTCCGTGGGGAGGTCCGGGGTGCCGTGCGCGGCGGTCCAGTGGTCCCGCTCCGCGTCGAAGCCCCCGGCGACGGTGTGTTCGCTCAGGCGCCGCGACCACGCGCGGAACGAGGTGGTCTTCCGGCCGAGGCGCCCCGGCTGCCCGTCGTCGAGCAGCCGGTAGGCGGTGTCCAGATCCTCCAGCAGGATCCGCCAGGAGACCGCGTCCACGACCAGATGGTGGGCGATCAGGCTGAGCACCGGGCGCTCCCCGTCGCCGAGGACGAACAGCACCGCCTTGAACAACGGCCCCTGTTCCAGGTCGAATCCGGCCCGTACGCGGCGCGTCGCCTCCCGCATCGCCGCCTCCCGCAGCGCGGGGTCGGTCGCGGACAGGTCGTGGACGTCGAGCACCGGCTCGGTGCCGCCCGGCGGGACGCTGTGCTGCTGCCAGTGATCGTGCCCGGTGGTCTCGTACCGCAGCCGCAGCGCGTCGTGGTGGTCGACCAGGGTGTCCAGGGCGGCGCGCAGCGCGGGCTCGTCCACCGGCCCGGTCAGCTCGGCCGACACCGACTGGGTGAAGTGGCCGGGGCTGTCCGGGAGGGTGTCGAACATCCAGTGCTGTACGGGGGTGAGCGGCACCTCGCCGACCACCGGCCCCTGTTCGGCCGCGACGGCCGTGGCGGGGACGTCCCGCGCGGCGGCGGCCAGGTCCGCGACGGTCTGGTGGACGAAGAGATGGCGCGGGGTCAGCTCGATGCCCGCGCGGCGGGCCGAGGAGACGATCTGGATGCTGAGGATGGAGTCGCCGCCGAGCGTGAAGTAGTTGTCGTCGACGCCGACCCGCTCCACGCCCAGCACCTCGGCCCAGATCCCGGCGAGGGCCTTCTCGGTCTCCGTACGGGGCGCGACATGACCCGTGGCGGGGGCGGCCCAGTCCGGGGCGGGAAGCGCCCGCCGGTCGAGCTTGCCGCTGGGGTTCAGCGGCAGCCGCTCCAGCGTGACGACGGCCGCGGGCACCAGGTGGTCCGGCACGCTCGTCGCGAGGAACGCGCGCATCGCGGCGGCGTCGACCGGCCCGGTCCCGTGGGCCGGGACGACGTAACCCACCAGCCGCTTGTGGCCCGAGGTGTCGATGACGGCCGCGGCCGCCTCGGCGACCTCCGGGTGGCGCGCCAGCGCGGCCTCCACCTCGCCCAGCTCGATGCGGAAACCCCGCACCTTGACCTGGTCGTCGGTCCTGCCGAGGTACTCCAGCTGCCCGTCCGCGTCCCACCGCACCAGGTCGCCGGTGCGGTACATCCGGCTGCCCGCGGGGCCGAACGGATCGGCCGTGAAGCGGTCCGCGGTCAGCCCGGGGCGGCCGAAGTACCCCCGGGCCAGGCCCGCTCCGGCCAAGTACAGCTCTCCGGGCACCCCGACCGGCACCGGCCGCAGCCGCGCGTCCAGCGCGTACGCCCGGGTGGCGGCGATGGGGGAGCCGATCGGCGGGGTGCGGCCGGGGTCGGCGGGGTCGCAGTGCCAGGCGGTGGCGTAGACGGTGGCCTCGGTGGGGCCGTAGATGTTGGCCACCCGGCAGCCCGGGATGGCCGTACGGACCTCCTGGACCGTACGGGCGGCGAGCCCCTCGCCCGCCAGCACCACGGCGTCGGCCGTGACGGAGACGCCGCCCTTGCCGAGCACCTGCCCGAGGGCCGAGGGCACGGCGCTGATCAGGGACGCCGTCCACGGCTCGGCACGCTCGGCCAGGGTGAGCAGATCGCGGACGATCTCCAGCGAACCGCCCACCAGCAGCGGGCAGATGATCTCGAAGACCGACACGTCGAAGTTGAGCGAGGTCGACGCCACGACATGGGACAGCCCGTCCGCGCCGAACTCCTTCCCCGCCCAGTCGGCCAGCGCCGCCACACCCTGGTGGGTGGCCACGACGCCCTTGGGCGTGCCGGTCGACCCGGAGGTGTGGATGACGTACGCCGGATGGCCGGGCACCAGCGGCGCGGTGCGCTCGGCGTCAACGACGTCCCGCGCGTCCAGTGCGCACAGCGCCCGCTCCGACTCCGCGTCGTCCAGCAGGATCCGGTGGCCCGGTCCGTCCGGGATCCGGGGAGCCGTCTCCTTGGTGGTCAGGACGATGTCCGGGGCGATGTCGGCGATCAGATACGCGATGCGCTCCGCCGGGTACGCGGGGTCGACCGGGAGGTATCCGGCGCCGCTCTTGAGCACCGCCAGCACCGCCACCACCAGCTCCGGCGTGCGCGGCAGGGAGAGCGCCACGAAGCGCTCGGGACCGGCTCCCGCGCCGATCAGCAGCCGGGCGAGCCGGTTGGCGCGCTCGTTCAGCTCCCGGTACGTCAGCTCCGTCTCCGCTCCCCGCACGGCCACCGCGTCCGGCATACGGGCCGCCCGCGCCTCGAACAGCTCCGGCAGGACCGCGCGCGGCGCCGGGGAGACGCGGCCGCTGAACTCGTCCAGGATGCGGCGGGTTTCGCTCTCGCCGATCAGCGGCAGCTCCTCCAGCCGCCGTTCCGGGTCGGCCGCCATCTGGTCCAGCAGCCCGTGCAGGCAGTCGCCCAGCCGCTCGACCGTTGCGGCGTCGAAGGCGGCCGGGTCGTAGTCCAGCGAGATCGTAAGCCGCTCCTCGGGCGCCACCACGACGCTGAGCGCGTAGTTCGTCGGCTCCAGGTCCCGCTCCTGATGGATGCGGAGGCCGTGGGCCGCGATGGCCTCGCTGTCGAAGGGGTAGTTCTCGAAGACCACGATGCTGTCGAAGAGGCCGACTCCGCCGGGCACCTCGCTCCAGCCCTGCAGCTGCGCCAGGGACACGAACTCGAAGCGCCGGGACTCCGACTGCGCCGTCTGGAGTTCCCGCAGCCAGCTCATCAGCGGGCTCCGGCCGTCCACCCGGACCCGGGTCGGGATGGTGTTGATGAACACGCCGACCATCGACTCCACACCCGGCAGCGCGGCCGGGCGGCCCGAGACGGTGGTCCCGAACGCCACGTCGTCCGCCCCGCTGTAGCGGGACAGCAGCAGCCCCCAGGCGCCCTGCACCACCGTGTTCATGGTCAGCCCGCCCCGCTGGGCGACCTTGCGCAGCCGCGCCGACTCCTCGGCGCCGAGGGAGACCCGGTACGTGCCCGAGGACGCCGTACGGTGCGCCTCGGCCGCCGGCCGGTCGCGGGGCAGTTCGGTCGGGGCGGTGAAGCCCTCCAAAGCGCCGCGCCAGAACCGCTCGGCCTCCGCCGTGTCCTGCTCACCGAGCCAGCCCAGGTACTCCCGGAAGGGCCGCCGGGTCGGCACGACGGCACCGCGCCCGGTGGTGAGCGCCGCGTACCGCTCGCAGACCTCGTCGAAGACCTGCGCCGCGCTCCAGCCGTCGAGCAGCACATGGTGGAACGTCCAGACCAGCCGCACCTCGTCGGCCGACAGCCGGATCATGGCCAGCCGCATCAGGGGCGCGCTGCCGAGGTCGATGCCCTCGGCCCGGTCGTCGGTGAGCAGCCTGCTCAGCTCGGCCTCGCGCCACGCGTCGGACCGTCCGGTCCAGTCGTGGTGGGCGATCCGCAGGGTGGCCCGGCGCCGGACGACCTGAAGCGGCTCCGGGGTGTCCGCCCAGACCAGATGGGTGCGCAGGATCGGGTTGGCGTCCGCGGTCCGCTGCCACGCCGTGGCCAGCGCCCGCGGGTCCGTCACCCCGGTCAGCCGCAGCTGCACCTGGTTGAAGTAGGCGTCGGACGCCGGGTCCACGAGGCTGTGGAACAGCATCCCGGCCTGCATCGGGGTCAGCGGGTAGAGGTCCTCCACCGACCGCCCGTCGGCGGCCACCCGGTCCACCGCGGCCTGGTCCAGCCGGGCCAGCGGGAAGTCGGAGGGGGTACGGCCGCCCGAGGCGGGGTCGGCGCAGTGCGCGACGATGCCCTCCAGGGCGCGCAGCATCTCCTCGGCCAGCCGGGACACCGTCTCCTCGGAGTGCGTCCCGGAGCCGTAGTACCAGGTGATCTCCAGGCACCGCCGCTCGACCCGGCCCACGATGTCCAGCAGATGCGCCCGCGCCGACTCCGGAGCCGCGTCCCCGCCCAGACCGCCGCGTACGGTACGGACCAGGGCGTCGTCGCCAGTGGAACCGGACGTGTCCGACCAGTCGAACTGGCCGAGGTAGTTGAAGCTGATCCGGGGCTCCGCCGCGTCCGCGAGCGGTGAGCCCGGGGCCAGATGGCGCAGCGCGCCGTAGCCGATGCCCTGGGCGGGCACCGCGCGTAGCTGCTCCTTGACGGACTTCAGCGTCTCGCCCCAGCCGCCGCCAGGAATGCCGCCCGGAATGTCGAGGGCGACCGGGAACATGGTGGTGAACCAGCCGACGGTGCGGGACAGGTCCACCCCGTCCAGCAGGTGTTCCTCGCGGCCGTGCCCCTCCAGGTCGACGGCGACCCGCCGCCGCCCGGTCCACTCGGCCAGCACCCGGCCCAGCGCCGACAGCAGCACATCGTCCACGCGGGTGCGGTAGACCTCGGGCACCTGCTGGAGCAGCGCGGTGGTCCGCTCCCGGTCCAGCGTCACGGTGACCGACCGCATGGCCGCGACGGTGTTGCCGCCCTCGCCTTCGGTGTCGATGGGAATCCCGGCGGCGCAGTCGGCGGCCACCGCCTGCCAGTGCGGGAGTTCGGCGTCGAAGCCACCGGCCGCGGTGTGCTCGGTGAGCCGCCGCGACCAGTCCCGTACGGAGGTGGTGCGCGCGCCGAGGTCGGCGGGGCCGCCGCCGAGCAGCTGGCGGTAGGCGGTCTCCAGGTCCTCCAGCAGCACGCGCCAGGAGACGCCGTCGACCACCAGGTGGTGCACGGTCAGGAAGAGCGACGGCGGAGCCCCGGTGCCCGGGCGCAGCAGCCGGGCGGCCAGCAGCGGCCCCCGGTCCAGGACGAAACCGGTGTTCGCCTCGGCCATGGCGGCCTCCTCGGCGGCCTGCCGCTCGTCCTCCCCGAGTCCCGACAGGTCCACCTCGCGCAGCGGGTCGGGGCCGGTCTCGTCCGGCGGCGGGCAGTACTGCCGTACGGTGCCGTCCGCGCGGCGCTCGTACCGCATCCGCAGCGCGTCGTGGTGGACCAGCAGCGCCCGCAGGGCCTGACGCAGCGCCGAGGAGTCCGGGTCCCGGTCGAGTTCGACCACGACGGACTGGTTGAAGTGCTCGGGCCGGGGGCTGTCCGTCCCGAGGAACCAGTGCTGGATCGGGGTGAGCGGCAGTTCGCCGCTCACCGGGCCCGTGTCGGCGGCGGGCCGGGCGGTGGCGGCGGCGGTGGCGACGGTGGCGAGCGCGGCGATGGTGGGGTGCTTGAAGAGTTCCCTGGGCGTCACCGACAGGCCGGCCTGCCGGGCGCGCGAGGCGACCTGGATGCTGAGGATCGAGTCCCCGCCGAGCATGAAGAAGTTGTCCTCGACGCCGATCCGCTCCCGGCCCAGCAGCGGAGCCATGATCTCCGCGAGGATCCGCTCGGCGTCGGTGCGGGGCGCCACGTACTCGGCGCCCGTCGTGGCCGCCGACCAGTCGGGTGCCGGGAGGCGGCGCCGGTCCACCTTGCCGTTGCCGGTGAGCGGCAGTTCGGCCAGGGCGATGAAGACCGAGGGCACCATGTAGTCGGGCAGCCCCTGGCCCAGCCGGGACCGCAGCTCCTCCGGCTCCGGCACCACGGCGCCGCGCGCCGGGACCAGATAGGCGGCCAGCAGCTTCCGCTCCCCGTCCCGCGCGAGGGCGACGACCGCCTCGGCGATGTCCGGATGGCGGGTGAGCGCGGCCTCGATCTCGCCCGGTTCGATGCGGAAGCCCCGCACCTTCATCTGGTCGTCGGAGCGGCCCACGAAGGCGAGTTCGCCCTCCGCGGTCCAGGACACCAGGTCCCCGGTGCGGTACATCCGCGAGCCGGGCGGCCCGAACGGGTCGGCGACATAGCGCTCGGCCGTCGGACCGGGCCGGTTCCGGTAGCCACGGGCGAGCCCGGCGCCCGCGATGTACAACTCGCCCGGAATACCCGGGGGTTGCGGCTGGAGCGCGCCGTCCAGGACGTACGCGCGGGTGTTGTCCAGCGGCCGCCCGATGGGCAGCGTCCCGGGCAGCACCTCACCGGTGCGGAAGGGGCGCCGGGTGGCGAACGTCGTGGTCTCGGTGGGCCCGTAACCGTCGACCACCGTCAGCTCCGGGCAGGCGCCGAGCACCCGGCGCACCGCCGCGGGCGGCACCGCCTCGCCGCCGGTCCACACCTCCCGGGCGCCGCGCAGGCACTCCGGCGCCTCCTGCGCCAGGAGCCGGAAGAGTCCGGCGGTCAGCCACAGGCAGCTCACCCCGTGGCCGGTGATCGCGTGGCGTACGGCGTCCGCGTCCACGTCGCCCACCGGGGCGAGGACGGCGGTGCCGCCGCGCAGCAGCGGCACCCACACCTCGTAGGTGGACGCGTCGAACGCCTGCGGGGAGTGCACCAGCACCCGGTCGTGGCCCGCGAAGGCGCGGTCATGGACGAGGGCGGCCACATCGCGGTGCCGGACCGCGACGCCCTTGGGCCGCCCGGTGGAGCCCGAAGTGAACATCAGATAGGCCGTGTTGTCGGGGAAGATCTCCACCGAGGGCGGTCCCGATGGCGCTTCGCCGCTCTCGGCACCGGGGCCGACCAGCAGCGTCCGCCCGTCGTGCCCGAGGTCCGCCGCCGTCCGCTCCCAGGCCCGGTCGGTCAGCAGGACGTCCGCCGCCGCCTCGGCCAGCACCAGCCGGAGCCGGTCCCCGGGCGCGCGGGTGTCCAGCGGTACGTACACCCCGCCCGCCTTGACGATGGCCAGCTGGGCGACCACCAGTTCCACGGACCGGTCCATCAGCACGGCCACCGGCCGCTCCGGCCCGGTACCGAGCGCGGCGAGCCGGTGGGCCAGCCGGTTGGCGCGCGCGTCCAGCTCCCGGTAGCTCACCGGGCCGCCGTCGCCGTCCAGCGCGGGCGCGTCCGGCGTACGGCGCGCCTGCTCGGCGAAGAGAGCGGCCACCGAGCCCTCGGGCAGCGCGGTCGCGGTGTCGTTCCACTCCCGGAGCACCTGGGCGCGTCGGGCGTCGCTGAGCACGGACAGGCGCGCGGGCGCCCGGTCCGGGCCGGTGGCCATGTTCGTCAGCAGCACCGACAGGTACTCGGCCATGCGCTGAATCGTGGCGGCGTCGAACAGCGACGGGTCGTAGCCGAGCCGCAGCGCCATCTCCTCGCCGGGGTAGACCACCAGGCTCAGCGGGTAGTTCGTCGTCTCGACGCCTTCGAGGTCCCGCAGGGCCAGCCCGTGCGCGGCGGCGAGATCGCCGCCGACCGGATAGTTCTCGAACACCACGATGCTGTCGAAGAGGTTCACCCGCTCGGCGAGCCCGGTCATGGACCGCAGCCGGGTGAGCGGTACGAAGTCGAACCGCCGGTCCTCGGTCTGCCGCTCCTGCACCTCCCGCAGCCACGACAGCAGGGTGCCGTCGGCGGGCACCTCCAGCCGGGTGGGCACGGTCGTGATGAAGAGTCCGGTCATCGCCTCGACACCGGCCAGCTCCGGCGGGCGACCGGAGACCGTGGTCCCGAAGACGACGTCCTCGCGGCCCGTGTACCGGGCGAGCAGCAGCGTCCAGGCGCCCTGGAGCAGGGTGTTCATGGTGAGCCCCGCGCCCCTGGCCAGCTCAGCCAGCCGTCCGGAAGCCTCGGCGGGCAGCGTGACCCGCACCTCGCCGGTGGACTCCGCGTGATGGGTCCCGGTGGGCTCCCGGTCGAAGGGCAGCGGAGTGGGCTCCGCCAGACCGCCGAGCCGCGAGCGCCAGTGCTCCTCGGCTTCCGCCCAGTCAGGCTCCCGCAGCCAGGCCACATAGTCACGGAACGGTCGGCGGCTGGGCAGCGCGGCCCCCGCCCCGGAGGCGTGGCAGGCGAAGACGTCCGACAGCACCTGGAACAGGCTCCAGCCGTCCAGGATCAGATGGTGGAACGTCCACACCACCTGGACCTCGGTGTCGGAAAGCCGGGCGAGCGCCAGCCGCATCAGCGGCGCGGCGGCCAGGTCGAGACCCCGCTCCCGGTCCTCGGCGAGGAACCGCCGCGACTCCTCCCGGCGCTCGGACGCGGACAGCCCGCGCCAGTCGAGATGGGTCACCGGCACCCGCGCCCCGCGCTCCACCACCTGCACCGGCTCGGGCACCCCGTCCCACTCGGCGCGGCTGCGCAGCACCGGCGTACGGTCGGCGACCCGCTGCCAGGCGGCGGCCAGCCGCCGCGGGTCGGGCACCCCGTCGAGGACGAAGGTCAGCTGCTGGAAGTAGGCGCGCCGGTCGTCCTCGGACAGCCCGTGGAACAGCATGCCCGCCTGGGTGGGGGTCAGCGGGTAGATGTCCTCCACCCCGCTGCCGTCGCCCACCAGCCGGTCCACCGTGCCCTGGTCGAGGGCGGCGAGCGGGAAGTCGGACGGGGTGCGGCCGCCCGCGCCGGGCGCGGCGGCGTGCCGGGCGATGGCGCGCAGCGCCCGCAGGAACTCCCCGGCGAGCCCCGCGACGGTCTCCTCCGTGTGCAGGTTCGCGGAGTAGAACCAGGTGAACGCGAGCGTCTGGTCCTCGACCAGGCCGACGACCTCCAGCGGATGCGGCCGCAGCGCCTCCGGGTCGGAGTCCAGGGCCAGTTCGCGGTGGAGGCCGCGGAAGAGCCCGTCGCCGTCGCCCGGCAGCTCGAACTGGCCGAGGTAGTTGAAGCTGACCCCGGCGGCGGGACCGGCCAAAAGCCCCTCGGTGCGGGCGAGATGGGCGAGCGCCCCGTACCCGAGGCCGCGCTGCGGTACGGCCCGCAGCTGCTCCTTGACGGACTTGAGGACGTCGCCCCAGTCACCCTCGGGAAGGTCCAGCGCCACCGGGAAGCGGGTGGTGAACCAGCCGACCGTACGGGACAGATCCACCTCCTCGAAGATCTCCTCGCGGCCGTGGCCCTCCAGGTCCACCGGCACACCGGTGCGCCCGGTCCACCGGCCCAGCACCCGGGCCAGCGCGCTCAGCAGCACATCGTTGACCTGCGTCCGGTAGACCTCGGGCAGCGTCTGGAGCAGCGCGGCGGTCTCGTCCCGGTCGAGCGTGACGGTGACCGACCGGGCCGAGGCGTAGGTGTTCGCCCCGTTCAGGTCCAGCGGCAGCGACGGATCGCACCGCTCGGCCAGGTCCGTCCAGTACGCGGCCTCGGCCTCGAACCCCCCGGCCCGCGCGTGGTCGTTGAGCCGCCGGGCCCAGCGGCGCAGCGGGGAAGAGGCGGCGGGCAGCGCGGCTGCCGTGCCACCGGTCAGCGCGCGATAGGCGCTGTCCAGGTCCTCCAGCAGGATGCGCCAGGAGACCCCGTCCACCACGGCGTGGTGCACGGTGAGGTGGAGCACCGGCCGCCCCCCGGCGGCGGTGCCCTCCGCACCGGCGTTCTCCGCACCGGCGTTGTTCTCCAGCACCGCGCGCAGCAGGGGCCCGGCCGTCAGGTCGAAGGCGCCGAGGTGGGGTTCGCCGTCGCCGGTGTGGCGGAGCAGCAGTTCCGTCGTCCCGCCGTCGTCGATCCGCTGGTAGCGGACATCGCCCTCGTGGGGGAAGCGGGAGCGCAGCGCGTCGTGGTGGCGTACGACCGCCTCCAGGGCGCCGCGCAGCGCGTCCTCGTCCACGTCCTCGGGCAGGATGAGGGAGATCGTCTGGTTGAAGTGTCCGGCCCGCTCGGGGTCGGCCTCGAACAGCCAGTGCTGGATCGGCGTCAGCGGCAGATCCCCGGTGGCCGTCTCCAGAACCGCGCCGGGCTGCGGCTGGGCGGCCGTGCTGTCCAGGTGCAGGGCGAGGGCGGCGATGGTCTGGTGGCGGTAGACATCGCGCGAGGTGACGGAGAGCCCGGCCTGCCGCGCCTGGGAGACCACCTGGATGCTGAGGATGGAGTCGCCGCCGAGGGAGAAGAAGTTGTCCTCCACCCCGATGCGTTCCACATGGAGGATCCGCGCCCAGACCGAGGCGAGGGTCCGCTCGGTCGCGGTGCGCGGCGCGACATAGCCCGGTGCCGCCGCCTGACCCCAGTCCGGGTCGGGGAGACGGCTTCGGTCCAGCTTGCCGTTGGGGTTGAGCGGCATCCGCTCCATGGCCAGGACGGAGGCGGGCACCATGTAGTCGGGCAGGCTGCCCTGGAGGAACGTGCGCAGCGCGGCCGGGTCCGGGGTGGCGCCCGGCGCGGGCACGACGTAGGCGACCAGCCGCTTGTGGCCGCCGGTCTCCTTCGCCACGGCGGCGGCCTCGGCGACATCGGGGTGGCGCAGCAACGCCGTCTCGACCTCGCCCAGTTCGATGCGGAAGCCGCGGATCTTCACCTGGTCGTCCGCCCGGCCCATGTATTCCAGCTGGCCGTCGCTGCCCCAGCGCACCAGGTCGCCGGTGCGGTACATGCGGCTGCCCGGCGTGCCGAACGGGTCCGCGAGAAAGCGGTCGGCGGTCAGCCCGGACCGGTTGAGGTAGCCCCGGGCGAGGCCGTGGCCGCCGAGGTACAGCTCGCCGGTCACCCCGGGCGGCACCAGCCGCAGCGTCGGGTCCAGGACATAGGCGCGGGTGTCGGCGACGGGCCTGCCGATGGGCGGCGCCTGCCGGGGGTCGTCGCCCGGGGAGAACCAGGCGGTGGCGTACACGGTCGCCTCGGTCGGCCCGTACATGTTGACGATGCGGCACGAGGGCAGCGCCGCGCGGATGTCCCGTACGGTCTGGGCGGGCAGCGCCTCGCCCGCCAGGACGACGGTCCCGGCGGCGATGTGTCCTGCCTCGGCCTCCCCGCCGAGGAGCCGGGCGAACACCGAGGGGACGCCGCTGATCAGCCCGGTCGCGCTCGGCCGGTTGGCGGGGTCGGCGAGGGCCAGCAGATCCTGGACGATCTCGATGCTGCCGCCCGCCAGCAGCGGGCACAGGATCTCGAACACGGACACGTCGAAGTTGAGCGAGGTGGAGGCCACCACCCCGGTCAGCCGCTCCCGGCCCAGCTCGGCCCCGGCCCAGGCGGCCAGGCCCGCCACGCTCTGGTGGGTGACCACGACGCCCTTGGGCGTGCCGGTGGACCCGGAGGTGTAGATGACGTACGCGGGGTGGGCGCGGTCCAGCGGCCCGGTGCGCTCGGCGTCGGTGATGTCGCCGTCCGCCCGCCGCTCCAGCTCGGCACGGACGCCGGGGTCGTCCAGCACCAGCGGCTCGACTCCGCCGGGCAGGCCGCCCGCGATGTCACCGGTGGTGAGGATGGTCGAGGGCGCGGCGTCGTCCAGCATGAACGCGATGCGCTCGGCCGGGTAGCCGGGGTCCACCGGCAGATATCCGGCGCCCGCCTTGAGCACCGCCAGCAGGACGACGACGAGGTCGGCCGAGCGCGGCAGGGCCAGCGCCACCAGCCGCTCGGGGCCGACGCCCCGGTCGATCAGCAGCCGGGCGAGCCGGTTGGCGCGCCGGTTCACCTCGTCGTAGGAGAGCCGGGTGCCGCCGCAGGTCACGGCGGTGGCCTCGGGCTGTCGCGCGGCCTGCGCGGCGAAGAGTTCGGGCAGGGTGGCGTCCGTCGCGGGCTGGCCGGTGCCGTTCCAGGAGTCGAGCAGCTTGTGCCACTCGGCGTCGCTCAGCATCTGCAGCTCGATCAGGGTGCTGCCGGGGTCGGCCACCATGCGGGTCAGCAGCCGGAGCAGATGCCCGGCCATCTGTTCCATCGTCCGGGCGTCGAACAGATCCGAGTTGTATTCGACGGTGAGGCCGAGCGAGCCGTCGTCCCGGGGCAGGAATTCCAGCACCAGGTCGAACCGCGCGGCGGGCCGTGGCAGGGAGTGCTCGGCGATCCCCAGACCCCCGGCCTCCCGGGCGGGCACCATGGCGTTCTGCTGCACGACCAGCGCCTGCACCAGCGGGTTGCGGCTGGCGTCGCGCTTGACGCCCAGTTCCTCGACGACCCGCTCGAACGGCAGCCGGTCGTGGCTGAAGGCGTCCAGCACCGTCTCGCGCATCGCGTCCACGAACTGCTCGACGGTGCTGTCCCCGTCGACGTCGGCGCGCAGCACCAGCGTGTTGACGAAGAACCCGGCGACTGACTCCAGCTCCTTGCGGTGGCGTCCGCTGGTCACGGTGCCGAAGGCCACGTCCCGCTGGCCCGAGTAGCGGGAGAACAGGACCGCGACGGACGACGCGAGCAGGGTGAACAGCGTGGTGTTCCGCTCCCGGCCGAGCCGTCCGAGGGCGGCCACCAGATCAGCGGGCAGCTCGCGCCGGTGCACCGCCCCGGCGGTGGTGCGCACCGGGGGGCGGGGGCGGTCGGTGGGCAGCTCCAGGGTCTGCATCCCGGCGAGCCGGGTCCGCCAGTACGTGAGGTCGGCGTCCTGCCCGGGCGGGGCGGGGCAGTTCTCCTCCCAGACGGCGAAGTCCGGGTACTGCAGGGCGGGTTCGGCGAGATCCGGGCCGCTGCCGGTGGCCTCCGCCTCGTACAGCGCGGTCAGTTCGCGCACCAGGAGGCCGACCGACCAGCCGTCGGTGACGATGTGGTGCTGGGCCAGCAGCAGGACGTGGTCGTCGTCGGCGAGCCGGATGAGCAGCGCCCGGGTCAGCGGGCCCTCGGCGAGGTCGTAGGGGCGGTTCAGCTCGTCGGTCAGCAGCCGGTCGACGGCCGCCTCCCGATCGGCCGCGGGCCGCCCGCCGAGGTCGGCGTGGTCGAGCGGGACGGTCCCGTGGTCGGTGATGCGCTGCACACCGTGCCCGTCCACGGTGACGAACGTGGTGCGCAGCGCGTCGTGGCGGGCGGCCAGGGTGCCGAGCGCGCGGCGCAGCGCGTCCTGGTCGAGCGGACCGCTCAGCCGCAGCCCGGCCCCGGTGTTGTACTCGGTGCCACCGGACGTCAGATCGTCCAGGAACCACAGCCGCCGCTGGGCGGCCGACAGCGGCAGCGGCTTGTCGCGCGGGGCGGGCGGGATCGGCGCCTCCGGCGCCTCGGCGGGCTCCTCCGGCAGCCGGGCGGCCAGCCGGGCCACGGTCCGGGCGTCCAGCAGCTCACGCAGCGTCAGTTCGACGCCCAGCTCGGCCCGGAGCCGGGACAGCAGCCGGACGCCGAGGATGGAGTCGCCGCCCAGCCCCAGGAAGTCGTCCTCGACGCCCACGGTGTCCACCGGAAGCACCTCGGTCCAGACGCGGACGAGGGCGGCCTCGGCGGGGGTGCGCGGCGCGATGTGGCGGGAGTGCCCCTCAGCGGTGGGGGACGGGGCGGGCAGCGCCTGCCGGTCGATCTTGCGGTGCGGGGTGAGGGGGAACGCGTCCAGGACGACATAGGCGGACGGCACCATATGGGCGGGCAGCAGCCGGGCCGTCGCGGCCCGCAGCTCCGGCCCTTGCGGCCGCTTGTCGCCGCTGGTGGGCACCACATAGGCGACCAGCCGCTTCAGCCCCGGCTCGTCCTCCCGGACGGTGACCACCGCGGCCCGGACGTCCGGGTGGCGGGCGAGCGCGGCCTCGATCTCGCCCAGTTCGATACGGAAGCCACGGACCTTGACCTGGTGGTCGGTCCGGCCCAGGAACTCCACCTCACCGTCGGCGTTCCAGCGGGCCAGGTCGCCGGTGCGGTACATCCGGGCGCCGGGCGGCCCGAAGGGGACCGCGACGAAGCGGTCGGCCGTCAGCCCCGGGCGGTCGAGGTAGCCCCGGGCCACTCCCGCGCCGCTGATGTACAGCTCCCCGACTGAGCCCACCGGCACCGGCCGCATCGCCTCGTCCAGTACGAACACCCGGGTGTTGGGCAGCGGGCGGCCGATCGGCGGGTTGCCGGAGCCCGCCGCCAGGGCGTCCGTCCAGGTGGCCACGACGGTGGCCTCGGTCGGGCCGTACGAGTTCACCATCCGCCGACCCGGCGCCCACAGGTCCACCAGCGGCGCGGGGCACGCCTCCGCGCCCACGATCAGGGTGCGGAACTCCGGCAGCCCGTCGTGCGGTTCCTCGGCGGGCACCGTCGCCAGCGCCGCCGGGGGGATCAGGGCATGGGTCACCCGGTGTTCGCGCAGCACGGCGGCCAGTTCGGCGCCGAGCAGCGGACCCTCCGGGGGCACCACCAGGGCCGCCCCGGCGAGCAGGGAGGAGCACAGCTCCAGTACGGAGGCGTCGAAGCTCGGCGAGGAGAACTGCAGCACCCGGTCGCCCGGCCGGACCTCGTAGTGCTCCGCGGTCGCGGCCGAGAAGTTGCCCAGCCCGGCGTGCGGCACCAGCACACCCTTGGGCACCCCGGTGGAGCCCGAGGTGTAGATGACGTACGCCGGATGCTCCGGCAGCAGCGGGCCGAGCAGCTCCGCCTCGCCGGGCGTGTGCTCGGGGCCCGTCACATCCCGGATGTGCGCCGGATCGTCGAGCACCACCACCGGCCGGGCGTCGGCCAGCATCATGGCCCGGCGCTCCTCCGGGTGCGCGGGATCCACCGGCAGGAACGCGGCCCCGGCCTTGGCGACGGCCAGCTCGGCCACGACCAGTTCGGCCGAGCGCGGCAGGACCAGGGCCACCACGCGCTCGGGCCCCACACCGCGCCCGATGAGGTGGTGGGCCAGCCGGTTCGCCCAGGCGTCGACCTCACCGAACGACCACGTCCGGTCCCCGGCCACCAGCGCCGCGGCCCCGGGGGTACGGGACGCCCAGGACGCGAACAGCTCGCCCAGCGGCGCGCGGGAAGCGGCCCGGGACGTGGCGTTCCACGCCGAGGGAGGCAGGCCCGGGGCGCCCTGGGGCGCGGACGCCGGACCCGATGCGTTGTCGTAGTCGTCCATCATGTCGGTGCGGCCCTTCAGAGCGGTTGAAAGGGGTGGGACACGGGTGATGAGGCGCCGCGCACGGCCGTGGCATGGGGGAGACGGCCGTGGTGGGGAGCGCGGTGGGGAACCTCGGTGGGGAATCTCAGACGAGCGCGCTCTTGCGGGCCATCCGGCCCGAGAGCTGAATGCGGTCGACCGCGCCGGTGTGCGGATCGCGGACGAACCGGCCACCGGGAATCCGGCGCCCGGAGGACGGGTCCACCAGGTCGCAGGTCAGGTCCTCGTGGCAGACCAGTGGCGCGGGGACGTCACCGTCCACGGACAGGGCGAGGGCGCCGCTGTCGCTCATCGTCACCTGGTACTCGACATCGCCGTTGAGATAGGTCCCGGCACACTGCGCCGTCGCGGCCATGGGGGACGCCGGAGGCGGGGTGGCGGGACGTGGCCGGGCCGGGGCCCCGGGAACCCGTATGCCGGTCAACTCCTCCAGTTCGGCGGAGAGTTCGTGCCACATGTCGGCGCCGCTGTTGGAGTTGCTGGTGAAGGCGACCACGGAGCCGGTGCGCGGATCGGCCCGCAGATAGCAGGACGTGCCCTGGGCGTTCCCGTCGTGGCCGAACCAGGTGTCCCCGCCCCGCCCGAAGAGCGCGAACCCCAGCCCCCAGCCGTCGGCGAGGACCCCGGGGTCGGCACCGGGCACCGGCCGCCGCATCTCCTCGGCCAGCTGCGGCGGCAGCAACTCGGCCGCGCCGCCGGGGACATGGGCCAGAGCCAGCGCCACCAGGTCCAGGGCGCTGGTCATCAGCGCCCCGGCCGCGGCTTCCGCCGGGGCGAGGTTCTGCCGCACCGGCCGGGTCCGGCCCGACGCCTTGTTGGCCGAGTGGCCCCGGGCGGCCTGCCGCCGTGGCGCACCGGTCGCGCCGATGAAGGACGGCACGGTGCCCAGCGGCTCCAGCAGGATGGACCGTACGGCCTCCTGCCAGCTCATCCCGGTGACCGTCTCGATCAACCGACCCGCCGCGACATAGCCCGCGTTGGAGTACGAGAAGTCGGTCCCCGGCTCCATCACCAGCTGGCGGTCATTGCAGTGGGCCTGGAGATAGCGCGCCGTGGTGAGCGCCGCGACATGGTCGGAGTCGGGCCCGGACGCGAGCCCGGCGGTGTGGCTGAGCACCTGCCGTACGGTGCACGGCGGCCCGGCCCGCCGCAGCTCCGGCACATGGTCGCCGAGCTGGTCGTCCAGCTCCACATCGCCGTCGGCGACCAGGAGCATGACGACGGTGGCGGTGTAGCACTTGGTGAGGGAGCCGATGGGGACCGCCGCGTCGGCGGTGAACGGCTCCCCGGTTATCGAGTCCAGCACCCCGGTGTGCAGGGCGCGGGTGGATCCGCCGCTGTGGACGGCGAGTTGGGCTCCGGGCACCTGATGGGCACGCGCCAGGGCGTGGAGACGGTCCTCGAGGCGGTGGCGGGCCGTGGTGGTCCGCCGTTCGTCTCCGGACGTCCTCATGGGCCGGTGTAACACGGTGCACTCCTTGCCGAGGATGGAAGAGACGGGAGGGAAGGGGAAGGACACGGACAGGCCCGGCCGGTCACGGCAGCCTGCTCATGGACGTGACGTCCCGGGGGACGATCCGGAAGCTCTGCCAGTGCGTGGGCATCGGGTCCTCGTCCTCGTCCCGGGGCACGTGGTGGTAGTCGACGCTGACCCAGGCGACCGGGTCGGTGATCTTCTCGCCGTTGGTGTACTTGTCCACCGAGGCGGCGCAGCCCTTCGCGGTGTTGCCGTAGGCCAGCCGCTCGCACTCCCGGTACTGCGAGAAGTACACGTCGTGGTGCGTGAACTTCTCGGTGTCGGCCGGGCCCCGGTACTGGTCGCTGTCGCCGTTGTCGATCTCCCAGGACATGGGGTGGCCGTCGTCGTTCTCGGCCTTCGGGTTCATCACCCGCCAGAAGCGGGCGGGCGCCAGGTCCGCGCCCGTCTCCTTGGACAGCACGGTGCGCTTGGTGGTGCGCTTGGGTGTGCCGCTGCCCTCGAAGTCGTACTGCTCGACGACGTTCTGCGACTGGCCGTTCACATCGAAGTCCAGCCGCCAGAAGATGTTGTGCGAGTGGTTCTCGCTGAACCGGGTGGAGCCCACGCCGGTCGGCCAGCCGCTGGTGGCGTCGGAGAACGCGAACGGCGAGAGGGAGCCGGTGGCGCCCGCGCGCGGGGTGATGGCACCGTCGTCGGAGAAGTGCCACTCCATGATGTAGTCGTACCAGCCGATCTCGGACACCGAGAACACGGTCAGATCGGTTCCGTGCCGCACGGCCTTCTCCACCGAGCTCTTGTACGCGAACGGCCGCGGCTGCTCCTGGCTGCACATCACGGGGGTGTCCTGGTAGTTCCCGAGCTTGCCGGTGGGGCAGTCGTCCTTCGACAGCTTGGTGAGCGTGCCCTGTTCGAGGTCGCCGAAGCCGATGGACGAGACGTCGTAGAAGCGCGGCTGACCGCTGTCGTAGGGCACGTGCACCTCGGCGAGTGATGCCTTCTTGAGCACGCGGGTCGGGGTACCCCGGTTGGGCGTGTACGTCACATCGCTCAGCTCCACGCCGGTGCTGCGGTCGATGTTCCAGCACATCTGCCAGCGGGCGCCGTTCTTGAGCGTCTGGTCGATGCGGTCGGCCTTGGGGCAGGAGGGCTCCGCCGAGGCCTTCCGGGGAGCGGCGGACGCCGGGCCCGGCACCCACAGCGTCAGCAGACCCACCACGGCCATGAGCACACGGGCACGCCGAAACGAACTGAACACGAACGAAGCTCCCCTCACAGGCCGATGACGGCGGTGCGCCCGGCCGAGAGATCGATGACGATCCTGCTGGTGTCGATCCACTTGCCGCCCGGTACGCGCACGAAGAGCTGTACGCAGCGGTGGGCGCCGCACCGCGACACCTGCTCGGCGCCCTTGACGCCCTCGGCACGGGACCCGAGGAACGCCATGCCCTGGATCTTCAGCTGCGAGGGCGAGGTCAGCCGCTTCTTCGTCTCCGCCTTATAGGCGGCGCGCATCCCGTCCCCGAGACGGGGGTCGGCAAGGATGATTTTCACTGCCTGCCGGACCTCGGCCAGGGTGGGCGCGGGCTGGACCTTCTGCTGCCGGTCCGAGCGGAGGACCTTTCCGGAGCGCAGGTCGACGACCCGGGTGATCAGGCTGTCGGAGGCGTAGTCGTAGAGCTGGACCTCGGCCTCGCTGTCCGGGCCGGAGGCGGCCGTCTTGGCGCGCGGCGGACGGCGGGTGTCCAGCACCTCGGCGCCGGAACCGCCCGCGGCGTTCTTCTCCCCGTCCTGGGAGGTCTTGTCGGTGTTCTTCCCGCCCTGGGGTGTGGGCTGCCGCTCGGTGGCGGCCGCGACGGCGATCCGGGACGCCTCCCGGGTCTCGTCCGACGTCAGCGGCCCGGTGTGCGAGGCGACGTTGGCGGCCGGTTCCGACTGGCCGGGCGCGGGTGTTCCGGTCGCCTGCAGCGCCACCAGCCCCCCGCCGGTCAGCACCGCGGCCAGGCCCACGGCCGCGGATATGCGCCATCCCCGTTTCCGGTGGCCGCTCTCGTCGGCCGAACCGTCCCCAGTGGCGTTGATCGTCATCACCCAGCCGTTCCCGTTGTCGGTCAAGTGAGCCCCGGGCAGGGCTCAGTGACAGCACCGGCAGGCATCAAGGGGTGTGACCGCTGGGGCGTGCGTTCGCCGTCTCAGCCGTCTCATGCGGCTCATCCGCATGAATCGAGACGCTTCTTCACGCTTCTACGCCCAGCGCGCGCATCCCCCCGGACTCTGCGCTGTCCACTGTCGGCTCACGTTTTCACCCCTCCGGGCGCGGTAACAGTCGCATTTGTAATGAAGGCACCGTGAGAAACGCATGTGCCGGTGGGCAGCTTTTCGCCGAGTACCACGGTTTCAGGGGTGGGACGCGTGACATCCGGGGAATGCTGAGGGAGGCCCGGCGGCCGCAAAGTGTCCGGGAGCAAAGCCGGTTGGCGGAGGGTCTGCCATCATGCTCACATGAGCCATTTGATCACCATTCGCTGTGACATTTGTGGCGCCACTTGTACATCCGACGCGGCCGACAGCGTGAGCGCGGCACGAGCCGCCATGGTCCCGCTGAGCTGGGCCAGGACGCTCCGGGATGGCCAGGTGATCGATGTGTGCTCCGCGTGCCGCGTACGGGAAAAGGTGCCGGAAACGCTGGACCGGGAGGCCGGTTGCTCATGCGAGGGCGGCGAACTCTTCGACGTTCTGGGACACGACAGATTCGGGCATCGGCTGGCCAACACCTTGTTGCGGGCCGGTGTCGACAGTATCGAACGGCTGTCCAGTCTCTCCGCCCGGCAGTTGCGCGATCTGGACGGAATCGGAGCCGCGAGCGCGCGGCGCGCACTCAGCTGTCTCCGCGCCGAACCGGGCGGTTAGCGACGCCCTCGAACATTTCATCGGAACTGGAGTTCGGGGAGTGAGAAATCGGCCAAATGATCGATCCGTGCCCCTGTCCATGACCCGTACACCCATGACCCGTACACCGACTGTCGAGAGGTGAACGTGAACCCGATTTCCGCCGCCGCGTCCTCCAGCACCCCCATGTACACCAGTCGGCGGCACCGCGCGCTCTGGGTCGTGGCCGTGGTGTTCTCCGCCGGGCTGCTGGCGCCACCGCTGTTCCTCGGCGCCGCCCGGAAGGGGATCGTCCGGCACACCGTCCCCGCCGTCTACGCGGCGCTCATCTACCCCATCGCGCTGGGCAGGCAGTGGCTGCCCAACCCGGGCGACTGGATCTCCTGGACACTCGCCGCGGTGGTGCTCACCGCGGCGGCCCACGCCGCCCTCCTGGCCACCTCCCGCGAAGGAGCCGCGGCGTAGGGTGGCCGGATGCAGGAGCAGTACCGGACGGTCGCGCGCGAGGGCGTGCACGAGGTCGAGATCAACAAGTCCCGCTTCCTCTGCACGCTCGCGCCCGCCGCGACCGAGCAGGAGGCCCAGGAGGTCATCCAGCGGATCCGCAAGGAACACCCCACCGCCAACCACAACTGCTTCGCCTACGTCATCGGCGCCGACGGCGACGTACAGAAGGCGGGCGACGACGGCGAGCCGGGCGGCACCGCGGGCGTACCGATGCTGCAGATGCTGCTGCGCCGGGAGACGCGGTACGTGGTGGCCGTGGTCACCCGCTACTTCGGCGGGGTGAAGCTCGGCGCGGGCGGGCTGATCCGCGCGTACGGCGGCGCGGTCGGCGAGGCGCTGGACGCGCTGGGCACCGTCACCCGGAGGCGGTTCCGGCTGGCCACGGTCACCGTCGACCACCAGCGGGCCGGGAAGCTGGAGAACGATCTGCGCACGACGGGCCGGGTGGTGCGGGACGTCCGGTACGCGGAGGCGGTGACCATCGAGGTGGGGCTGCCCGAGGCGGACGTGGCGGCCTTCCGCGGCTGGCTGGCGGACGCCACGGCGGGGGCGGCCGGTCTGGAACTGGGCGGCGAGGCTTACGAAGAGGCCCCCTGAGGCCTGCGAGCAGGCCTCCAGGCATACGAAGACACCCCCCGGCGGAGGCTGATCCGGGGCTAGACCGGGGCCTGGGCGGCGGCGGTGGGCTCCGGGACGGATTTACGGCGCAGCTGCATTCTGGCCGGGCGCCCCGGGCCACCGGACTTGACCGGGGACCGCAGCCGGACCGCGGCGTCCAGCCCGCCGCCGGGGGCCGCGTTCAGCGTGGCTTCGCCGCCGCTGGCGTGGGCCAGCCGCTGGACCAGCGACAGACCGAGGCCGGTGCCGCCCTTGGGGGAGTCGGGCGCCCGCCAGAAGCGGTCGAAGGCCCGGCGGCGCTGTTCGGCGGTCATGCCCGGGCCCTGGTCGATGACATGCACCTCGACCCACGTGGCGCGGCCGTCCCGGTGCAGATGGCGGCGGTCCGGCGCGGGGACGCGCAGATCGAGGGTGACGGTGCTGCCCAGCGGCGAAGAACGCAGCGCGTTGGAGATCAGGTTGTCCAGGATCTGTTCGACGGCCCCGGGCACCGCGAGGGCGTGCCCGACCCGGGTGCCGCGCAGGACGAGATGGGCGTGGTGCTTCTGGAACATCGGGGTCCAGGTGCGCAGCCGCTCCGCGCACAGCTCGTCCAGGTCGACCAGCTCCGGGGTCACGGCGCCCTCTTCCATCCGCGCCATCGCCAGCAGCCCCCCGACCATCCGGGCCAGCCGGTCCGTCTCGGTCGTCGCGGCGGTGAGCTGGGGGCGGGCGTGCTCGGCGAGATCGGGTTCCATGTTGTCCAGGCGCAGCCGCAGCGCCGCGAGCGGCGTCTTGAGCTGGTGGGACGCCTCGGCCGCGAACGCGCGCTGGGCCTCCAGCAGATGGGCCAGCCGGGCGGCGGTCTGGTTGAAGGTGGCCGCCAGGCTGCGTACCTCCGGCGGTCCCGAGGTCACCGGGGCGGGTGTGGGGGCCTTGCCGTCGGCCAGCCGGTGCGCGAAGCGCTCCAGCTCCACGATGGGACGGCTGGTCCAGCGGGCGAAGACCAGCGCCACCACGGCGGCCCCGGTCAGGATCGCGAGCCCGGCCAGGGCCAGCAGCAGCCACGCGCGGTGCACCTTGGAGTGCACCGCGTCGGTGGGAACGGTGAGCCGGACCGCGCCCTGGAGCTGATTCCCGTGGACCACGGGAAGGGCGACGGAGAGGTAGCTGACGCCGCCGATGGTGGAGGTCCGTACGTCGACCGCGTCACGGCCGCCCAGCGCGGCCGCGATCTCGGGCCGGGACGTCACGTCCCGCGCCTGGTCGGCGGGGAGCGGATGGGAGGCGGCGAGCACTCTGCCGTCGGCGGCCACGATGAGCACCTCCCCGCCGATGCGCTCGGCGCAGTGGATGACCCGCGTCGGCAGTTCCCGCTCCTCCCGGCCCGCCATGATGGACAGGGACGCGTACGCGGACACCGACTCGGCCTCGTCCTCGGCCGCGGAGATGACCCGCTCCTTCTCGGACCGGCTGTAGATGTAGCCGAGCGGGATCTCGAAGCACAGCAGTACCAGGACGGCGAGGCTCAGATAGCCGAGCAGCAGACGACGGGTCACGGCCGGGCGGCCTCCGGAACTCCGGTGTGCACGGCGAGCCGGAAGCCGACGCCGCGCAGGGTCTGGATCCACGCCGGATCGCCGAGCTTGCGGCGCAGAGTGGCGACGTGCACGTCCAGGGTCTTGGTCGGCCCGTGGAAATGCGGGTCCCACACCCGATCGAGGATCTGCTGACGCGAGTACACGGCGCCGGGGTCCTCGGTGAGCAGGGCCAGCAGCTCGAACTCCTTCGGCGTGAGGGCCACCGGGGTGCCGCCCACCCACACCTGCCGGGTCCTGCGGTCCACGATCAGCGGCTCCTGGCCCTCCAGGGTCTGGTGGGTGGCCGGTGCCGGGGCCGGGGGCCGGCCGGGGGCCGGTTCCGGTTCGAAGACCGGCGGGGGAGGCGCGACGGTGGGCCTGGCCGCGGTCGCCATGGGGGCGCCGGGCGCGGTCTCGGCGCGCTGGGTGCGGCGGGTCACGGCGCGGATGCGGGCGATCAGCTCCCGCATGCTGAATGGTTTCGCCAAGTAGTCGTCCGCTCCCAGCTCCAGCCCGAGTACCCGGTCGGCCTCCTCACCGCGCGCGGTGAGCATGATGATGGGTACGTCGGAGACCTGGCGGATGCCACGGCAGACGTCGATGCCGTCCATGTCCGGCAGTCCCAGGTCGAGCAGAACGATGTCCCCGTACGGCCCTTCCAGCCCGGCGGCACCCGTACCGACATGACTGGCGGTGAGCCCGTATCGCCGTAACCCCTCGACGAGGGGCTCGGCGATCGTCTCGTCGTCCTCGATCAGCAGTGCTCGTACGGTCATGGGTCCTGTCTACCGCAGCGCCGGATGCGCGTCCCGGTTTTTGTAATGTTGCGAGTGCGGACCCGAATATTGGGGAAGAACTTGCAATGCTCTAGTGTCCGTTTAGCCCTCGTCTGACACACGCCTCCCTACGGTGAATGGCATCTGGTGACAATCACCCGTCAGGGAGGCACGATGCAGACTCTGCTCGAACATGCCCGCTCGTTCCGGCACCGGGAAGATTTCGACAGCGGCGCATACCGGAAACTGGCCGACGGGCAATCTCCGCAAGCCCTTTTCATCACCTGCGCGGATTCCCGGGTTATTCCGGCGCTCATCACGGGGGCCCGGCCCGGTGAGATATTCGAGCTGCGCAACGCGGGGAACATCGTTCCCCCGCACGGCAAGCAGGTGGTGTCCGGCGAGGTGGCCACCATCGAATACGCGCTGGAGGTGCTGGGCGTCCGGGACGTGATCGTCTGCGGCCATTCGCACTGCGGCGCGATGGGGGCGCTGGCCTCCGGGGCCGATCTGTCCCTCATGCCCGGCGTGGGCGCCTGGCTCGACGTCGCCCGGCCGGGGCTGACCCCGAAGCTCGGTTCCACCGAAGGGGCTCCGTGTGTAACGGAATTGGCCCAGCTGAATGTCCGTAATCAGCTCGACACCCTCAAGGAATACCCGGCCGCCCGGCGGCGCCTGGAGAATGGTCAACTGCGGCTGCACGGCTGGTTCTACCAGGTCGACAGTGCCGAGTTGTGGGAACTCGAAGCGGACGGCGATTTCCGGGTGCACTCATGACGACCGGACGCCATGCGCGGGGCCGGGCGTCCACGGAAGCGACCGGGCCGCCGCTATACGTCGACGACTGGCCCGCCCATACCCCCGCATATGCCCCGGATGACGGAACCGGTCCGGCAACGCAAACCTTCGAGCCGTTAAAAGGGATGGTTAAGACTCCCGGTGGCGGGGCCGGTGCTGGCCCCGTCACCGGGGCCGAACCCGGTGGCCGTACCGGCGCCGGTACGGAAGACGGCGCCGGGCGCGATCCCAAGGGGCGTGATCCCAAGGGGCGTGCCCCCAAGGGGCACGGCCCCCAGGGGCGCGGCCCCTTCGCCGGGGCCAACCTCGGCACCGAGATCAGCGCCTCGCTCGTCGTCTTCCTGGTGGCCCTGCCCCTGTGCATCGGCGTCGCCGTCGCCTCGGGCGCCCCCGCCGAACTCGGCATCATCACCGGCGTGATCGGCGGCCTCGTCGTCGGCATGACCCCGGGCTCCACCCTCCAGGTGAGCGGGCCCGCCGCCGGGCTCGCCGCGCTCGTCGCCGAGACGGTGGAGGCGCAGGGCATCTCCATGCTGGGCGTGATCGTGCTGGGCTCCGGAATCCTGCAGATCGTGCTGGGGCTGGTCCGCCTCGGCCGGATGTTCCAGGCCACGTCCGTCGCCGTCGTGCAGGGCATGCTCGCGGGAATCGGCCTGCCGCTGATGTTCAGCCAGGCGTATCCGCTGGCCGACAACGCGGCCCCCGGCACGGCCATCGAGAACATGCTCGGCGTCCCCGGCCTCATCGCCGACACCCTGGCGAACCCGCAGGCGGCCATCGCGGCCGGGCTCGGCATCGCCACGGTCGTCCTCAGCTTCGTCTGGAAGAAGGTGCCGGGGCCGCTCAACAAGGTCCCGGCCGCGCTGGTCGCCGTCGCCATCGGCATCGGTGTCGCCGCGCTGCCCGGCGTCGAGGTGAAGACGCTCCAGGTCGGCAATCTGCTGGCCGCGATCCAGGTCCCGGGCCCCGAACAGTTCGCCGGGCTCGCCGATCCCGCGATCCTCACCGCCATCGTCACCTTCACCGTCATCGCCTCGGCGGAGAGCCTGTTCACGGCCGCCGCTGTCGACCGGATGCACGACGGCAAGCGCACCCAGTACAACAAGGAGCTGATCGCCCAGGGCGCGGGCAATACCATCTGCGGCTTCCTCGGCTCGCTCCCCATGACCGCCGTCGTGGCCCGCAGCTCGGCCAACGTCCAGTCCGGCGCCAAGACCCGGCTCTCCCGTACGCTGCACGGCCTGTGGCTGCTGGCCTTCGCGCTGCTGCTGCCCAGCGTCCTCGCCCTGATCCCGATCTCGGTGCTGGCCGGTGTCCTCGTGCACAGCGGCTGGAAGCTGCTCGCCCCCGAGCAGTTCCCGAAGATGTGGCACCAGGACCGCGGCGAGTTCTTCGTGATGTCCGCCACCACGCTCGCCATCGTCGTCACCGCGCTGCTCGAAGGGGTGCTGATCGGGCTCGCGGCCGGGATCGTGCTGGCCGCGCTGCGGATGTCGCAGACCTCCGTCGAGCACTCCGTCGAGGGCGACACCGCCAAGGTGGTCATGAAGGGGAACGCCACCTTCCTGCGGCTGCCGAAACTGATCGACGCGCTCGAAGCCGTCGGCGCCGCCGGGACGGAGCGGATCCGGCTCGACCTGATGGGCGTCACCCATCTGGACCACGCCTGCCGCAACCAGGTCGAGGAGTTCGTCGCGCAGAAGCGGGCCACCCCCGGTGTGCGGGTGGAGCTGCTGATGCCGAATGAGCTGAACGCGCCGAAGGCGGCCAAGGAGCCGGACCCCGCGCCCGAACCGATGGCCGAGTCGATGGCCGACGCGGCCGCCGGTCCCGGCCCCACCGCCGAGTGGTACTACCTCGACCCGCGCCCGGTGGACGGCCACCGGGAGGGCCCCTACCCCGGTTCTCACGACGGCTCCCACCACGGGTACGACACGGGCTACGGCACCGGCGTCGGCGGGGGCTACGGCACTGGGTTCAGCACCGGCAACGGCACCGCCTACCCCGAGGGCGTCGACCTCTTCGACGACCACCGGTGGGGTGAGACGCGCAGGTAACACAGGTACACACGGGTACAAAAGCGAGGTCCGTGCGGACCCGGGCACCGATCGCGGTTAACGTGGTCGGTGCCCGTAGCGCTGATCCGGTACGGGCGCGTTGCTGATCACCGGGGTGGAGGAAGGACAAGCGTGCGGGTCGGAGTCGATCGTTGAGAATTCTGCACACCTCCGACTGGCACCTCGGGCGGTCCTTCCACCGCGTCAGCCTGCTCGCGGCGCAGCGGGAGTTCCTCGACCACCTCGTGGCGACCGTGCGGGAGCGGGAGGTGGACGCCGTTCTCGTCGCGGGGGACGTCTACGACCGGGCCGTACCGCCGCTGGCCGCCGTCGAACTCTTCGACGACGCGCTGCACCGGCTCGCCGACCTCGGCGTGCCGACCGTCATGATCTCCGGCAACCATGACTCCCCGCGCCGGCTGGGCGTCGGCGCCGGGCTCATCGAGCGGGCCGGGATCCATCTGCGCACCGACCCCGCCGGATGCGGCACCCCCGTCGTCCTCGCCGACCGCCACGGCGACGTGGCGTTCTACGGTCTGCCGTACCTCGAACCCCGCCTCGTACGCGAGGAGTTGGGCGCCCGCGACGCCGGGCACCCGGCCGTCCTCGGCGCCGCCATGGACCGGGTGCGCGCCGACCTCGCCGCCCGGCCGCCCGGCACCCGGTCCGTCGTCCTCGCGCACGCCTTCGTCACCGGCGGCGCGGTCAGCGACAGCGAACGGGACATCACGGTCGGCGGCGTCGCCTCCGTCCCTGCCGAGGTCTTCGACGGCGTCGACTATGTGGCGCTCGGTCATCTGCACGGCTGTCAGACCCTCACCGAGCGCGTCCGCTACTCGGGCTCGCCGCTCGCGTACTCCTTCTCCGAGGCCACGCAGCGCAAGTCGATGTGGCTCGTCGAGCTGAACGCGGAGGGCGCGATCGGCGCCGCCGAGCGCGTCGACTGCCCCGTACCGCGCCCCCTGGCCCGCCTCCGGGGGCGGCTGGACGACCTGCTCGCCGACCCGGATCTCGCCCGGCACGAGTCGGCGTGGGTCGAGGTGACGCTGACCGATCCGGCGCGGCCGTACGAGCCGATGGCCCGGCTCGCGGAGCGCTTTCCGCAGGTCCTGACCCTGGTCTTCGACCCGGAGCGGCCGCCCGAGGATCCGCTCGCCTCCTACGCGCAGCGGCTGCGCGGCCGTACGGACCGGGAGATCGCCGAGGACTTCGTGGCCCACGTACGGGGCGGGCGGGGCCCCGACGCGGGGGAGTCCGTGCTGCTCGGCGACGCCCTCGAAACCGTCCGCGTGGAGGGGGAGGACGACCCGCGATGAGGCTCCACCAGCTGACCGTCACCGCCTTCGGCCCCTTCGGGGCCACGCAGCGGGTCGACTTCGACGACCTGTCCGCCGCCGGGCTCTTCCTGCTGCACGGGCCCACGGGCGCGGGCAAGACGTCCGTCCTCGACGCCGTCTGCTACGGCCTGTACGGGCAGGTGCCCGGCGCCCGGCAGGGCAGCGGCCTCTCCCTGCGCAGCGACCACGCCGAGCCGCTGACCCCGACCGAGGTCGTCCTCGAACTCACCGTCGGCGGACGGCGCCTGGAGATCACCCGGCGGCCCGAGCAGCCCCGGCCCAAGAAGCGGGGCACCGGCGTGACCCGCGAGAAGGCGCAGAGCCTGCTGCGCGCCTACGACCCCGACTCCCGCACCTGGAAGGCGCTCAGCCGCTCGCACCAGGAGATCGGCGCGGAGATCGAACAGCTGCTGGGCATGAGCCGGGATCAGTTCTGCCAGGTGGTGCTGTTGCCGCAGGGCGACTTCGCCCGCTTCCTCCGCGCGGACGAACCGGCCCGGGCCAAGCTGCTGGGACGGCTCTTCGACACCAGCCGCTTCGCCGCCGTCGAGGAACGCCTCGCCGAGCTGCGGCGGGCCGCCGAGAAGCGGGTCCTCGGCGGCGACGAACGGCTCCTCGCCCTGGCCCACCGCATGGCCCAGGCCGCGGGCCGCTCCGCCGAACTGGACGCCCACCCGCTCCCGGACGCCACCGCCGGGGAACCGGGGCTGGCCGGAGCCGTCCTGGAGTGGGCCGCCATCGCCCGCGCGGGCGCGCGCGAACGGCGCGACATCACTGCGTCCGCGCTGCGCGGAGCCGAAACCGTGCACGAGGCCGCCCGGCGGGCGGCCGACGCGGAGAGTTCGCGCGCCGAGCTGCAGCACCGCCACGCCGAGGCGCGCCGCCGCGCCGACGACTTGGAGCAGCGCCGCGCCGAACGCGACCGCCTCCACGCCCTGTTGGACCGCGCCCGCGCCGCCGACGCCGTGACCCCGGCCCTGGACCTGCGCACCGCCGCCGCCGAAGCGCACCACCGCGCGACCGCCGCCGAACGCCAGGCCCGCACCCACCTGTCCACCGACCCCACCCTCCCGACCCACGTCCCACCCCAGCGCCCCGCCCCTGACGGCCGTACGGCGACTGGCCACGAGGCCCCCGGCCCGGACGGCGACGCCGCCGGACAGCCGCCGCCCGAGCACGCCACGGGGCAGGCGAGGCCGCAGCCCAGCGCGGATGACGCGCCGCCTGCCGAGGCGGGCGGCGCGGTGCCGCACGCGCGGGGCGTCGCGGGGTCCGGCGACACCACGCCGG
This sequence comes from Streptomyces sp. NPDC059850, assembly GCF_042731515.1. Classification (NCBI taxonomy): domain Bacteria; kingdom Bacillati; phylum Actinomycetota; class Actinomycetes; order Kitasatosporales; family Streptomycetaceae; genus Streptomyces; species Streptomyces sp. NPDC059850. Next base: position 1,792 of record NZ_JBHWJI010000007.1, on the reverse strand, counting down.
ACGGCCCGGCCGCCGGGCAGGCGGTGCCGCAAGCCGCCGAGGCGGGCGATGCGGTGCCGCACGGGCGTGCGGCTCATCCGTCCGGCCATGGGGCGTCAGCCCGGTCCGCCGGGCGCGGGACCGCCGCCGGGCAGGCGGGACCGGAGGCTGCCGATTCGGGCGGTGCGATGCCGCAGGGCCGTGGTGCTCAGCCGTGCGGCGCGTCGCGTGGTGACGGGGCCGCGGTCCACGCGGACACAACCGGAGCACACGAGCACGCCGCAGGCGGCGCTCAGGGCGACGGCAGGTCGTTCGGCGACACGGGGGCTGTGCCCCCGGAGCGGGGTGCTGCGGAACAGGAACCCGGCGACGGGTTGTCGGTCGGGCAACGGGGGGCTGCGCCTGCCGAGGCGGGTGGTGCGGTGTCGCACGCGCGTGGCGTCGCGGGGTCCGGCAACGCCGCGCGGGGCGGGCGAGATGCCGTGTCGCCGCAGGTGTCCGGCGACGGCCCGTCGACCGGGCCCGCTGCCGGGCAGGCGGGCGATGCGGTGCCGCACGGGCGTGCGTCCGGCGAGCCGCGTGCCCACGGGGGAGAGGCCCAGCCGCTCGGCGGGGAAGGTACGGCAGGGGCCGTCGCGGCGGAGCTGCCGCCGCAGGCTTCCGGCGATGGGGCGTCAGCCCGGCCCGTCGGGCAGGCGGGACCGGAGGGTGTCGGGGCGGGCTGCGTGGTGCCGCACGCCGCAGGCGGCCGCGGCCGGGCGCTCGCCGAGGCCGGGGTTGAGTGGCTGGCTCGGGTGGAGCAGTGGGTGCGGGGGGAGTTGGGGGCGTTGGCGGCGGCTCGGCGGGGGGAGGCTCGGGTCCGGGCCGTGGTCGCGGAGATCGCCGAGCTGGACCGTGAGGCGCGGGCCGATGACGAGGCCGTCGAGGAGGCCGCCGAATGGCTCGCCGGGTGGGAGCCCGCGCGGCTCGCGCATCAGGCGCGTATCGAGGCCGCGCACGAGGCCGCCACCCGGGCCGAACAGCTCGGCGCGAGCATCGAGCCCGCCGAGCGGCGGCTCGACGCCGCCCGCGAGCGCGACCGGCTCGCCGCCCAGGCGGAGCGGGCCCGGGAGGAGGCGTTGCGGTGCCGGGAGCGGTCGGGCGCCGCCCGGGAGGGCTGGCTGGACCTCAAGGACCGGCGGCTGCGCGGGATCGCCGCCGAGCTGGCGGCCGGGCTGCGCCCCGGCGAGCCGTGCGCGGTGTGCGGGGGCTGTGAGCACCCGAGCCCGGCGCGCCCCGGGACCGGGCATGTGGACCGTACGGCGGAGGAGGCCGCGCTGGAGGCGTACCAGCGGGCCGAGGCGGGCCGCGAGGAGGCCGAGAGCCGGTCGCAGCGGCTGAAGGAGGCGCTGGCGGGCGCCGAGGCCGGGGCGGACGGCGGCGCGGTGCGCGAACTGGACCGCGCCCTGGCCGAGTTGCGCACCGCGTACGCCGGGGCCCGCACCGCGGCCGCCGACGGGCGCGACGCCCGCGCGGCCCTCGACCGGGCCGAGGGCGAGCACGCCCGGCGGCTGGCCCAGCGGCAGGAGGCCGAGCGGCGCTCTGCGGCCCGTACGTCGCACCGCGAGGCGCTGGCCCGGGAGCGGGCCGCGCTGCTGGCCGAGCTGGAAGAGGCCCGCGGCGGGGACGCCACGGTGGCCGACCGCGCGGCGCGGCTGGAGCGCCAGGCCGCGCTGCTGGCACGGACGGCCGAGGCGGTACGCGACGCCGAGGCCGCCGCGCGGCGGCTCAAGGAGGCCGACGCGCATCTCGCCGACGCCGCGTACCGCGCGGG
>NZ_JBHWJI010000006.1:27363-244168 GCF_042731515.1 Streptomyces sp. NPDC059850 | reverse complement strand
GTCGGCCGGTGGCGCCTCTTCGACGATCACATGGGCGTTCGTCCCGCTCATGCCGAACGAGGAGACACCCGCGCGGCGCGGGCGCTCGCCGCGCGGCCACGCCCGCGCCTCGGTCAGCAGCCGGACGTTGCCCGCCGCCCAGTCCACCTGCGGCGTCGGCACGTCCACATGCAGCGTCTTCGGCAACACACCGTGCCGCAGCGACTGCACCACTTTGATGATCCCGGCCACGCCCGAAGCGGCCTGGGTGTGGCCCATGTTGGACTTGATCGACCCCAGCCACAACGGCTCAGCGCGGTCCTGGCCGTACGTCGCCAGCAGCGCCTGCGCCTCGATCGGATCGCCCAGCGTCGTACCCGTGCCATGCGCCTCCACCGCGTCCACATCGGCGGCCGACAGGCCCGCGTTCGCCAACGCCTGCCGGATGACGCGCCGCTGAGAGGGCCCGTTCGGGGCCGACATGCCGTTGCTGGCGCCGTCCTGGTTCAGGGCGCTGCCCCGGATCACCGCGAGCACCGGGTGGCCATGGCGCCGCGCGTCCGACAGACGTTCCAGCAGGAGGACTCCGGCGCCCTCGGAGCAGCCGACGCCATGGGCGCCCGCGCCGAACGACTTGCAACGGCCGTCGATCGCCAGGCCACGCTGTTCGCTGAAGTAGATGAACATCTCGGGCGTGGACATCACCGTCACCCCGCCCGCGAGCGCGAGCCCGCACTCCCCGGACCGCAGCGACCGCATCGCCATGTGCAGCGCGACCAGCGACGATGAGCACGCCGTGTCCACGGTCACCGCGGGGCCTTCGAGGCCCAGGGTGTAGGCGACCCGGCCCGAGACGATGCTGCCGCCGTTACTGCCGCGCGCGTAGTCGTGGTACATGACCCCGGCGAACACGCCCGTGGGAGTGCCCTTCAGCGACAGCGGGTCGATCCCGGCCCGCTCCAGCACCTCCCATGACACTTCCAGCAGTAATCGCTGCTGGGGGTCGGTTTCGGTGGCCTCGCGCGGGCTGATCCCGAAGAGCTGGGCGTCGAACTCGCCCGCGTCATGGAGGAATCCGCCCTCGCGTGCGGCAGTCTTGCCGGGTTTGCCGGGCTCGGGGTCGTAGATGTCCTCGACACCCCAGCCACGGTCGGCCGGAAACTCCGAGATCGCGTCCACACCACCGTCGACCAGCCGCCACAGCCCCTCGGGCGAATCCACCCCGCCCGGATAGCGGCACGCCATCGCGACGATGGCGATCGGCTCCCGGTCGCGGTGTTCCATCTCCGCGATGCGTTTGCGGGCAGCGCGCAGGTCCGTGGTCGCGCGCTTGAGGTAGTCGAGAAGCTTCTCCTGGTTGCCCACCACAGCCACCCCGGGTCGAAAAGGCGCCCGACACTGCGACGCGCGCTTGCCGGGAACGCTACGCAGGGTGATAAGGGGTCCCAACCCCTGATCGCCCCTAACGTGACCGCCGCCAAAGCGGCTCCGCAGCGACAGAACCTGATCCACCTGCCCGCTCGTCTAGGCGGGTGAGGCCAAGGAGACGAGGCGTCACGCTGACCGAGGAGAGAGGAAAGACATGGTGGAGCGGGCGGAGAGCGGCGACGGCGCGAGGCGCCGGTGGGGCTGGCGGCGGGGGCGGGTGCTCGCCGCGCTCGCGGTGCTGACGGCCGCGCTGCTGGCGTTTCCGGGGATCGTGCCCAACGCCGGGCTGCGGCTGGGCAGTCTGCTGGAGTCGTTCCTGCCCTGGCTCGGGCTGGCGGTCGTGGTGCTGCTCGGCCTGGCGCTGCTGCGCCGCTCGGCCACGGCGCTGGTGGCGCTGCTGCTTCCGGCGGCGGTCTGGGCGTACGTCTTCGGTCCGCTGTTCCTGCCCGGTGCGGAGCCCGCGGTGCGTGATCTGGTCGTGGTGCAGCACAACGTGAGCGACGAGAACACCGATCCCGAGGGCACGGCCCGTGCCCTGGCCGACGCCGGGCCCGATCTCATCGCGCTGGAGGAACTGGTTCCGCGGGCGCTGCCGGTCTACGAGAAGACCCTCGCCCGGGAGTACCCCTATCACACGGTCCACGGCACGGTCGGGCTCTGGTCCAAGCATCGGCTGAGCGGCGCCCGTCAGCTGGACATCAAGCCCCGGGCCATCACCGAGGACTGGAGTCGCGGGCTGCGGGCCGTGGTCCACACGCCGCGCGGCCGGATGGCGGCGTACGTCGCGCATCTGCCCTCGGTACGGGTCGGGGCGGGCGGGCTCGGGTCCGCGTGGCGTGATGAGAGCGCCGGTCTGCTGGGCAGGGCGGTCGCCGCCGAGCGGGTGAAGAGCGTGCTTCTTCTGGGTGATCTGAACAGTACGGTCGACGACCGCGGGCTGTCCCCTCTGACCTCACGGCTGAACGTGGCGGAGCGGGGCTTCGCGTTCAGCTTTCCGGCCGCCTTCCCGCTGGCCCGGATCGATCAGGTCATGGCCCGCTCGGCGACCGTGGGCCACATCCGCACCCTGCCCGCCACCGGCAGCGACCACCTCCCGGTCACGGCGCGGATCACCCGGGGCTGACGCGCGGGCTTTACGTCTGCTTTGCTGTTCGGGAACCCGGTCGCCGTCAGGAGCGTTCACCTGAGGCAGACCGCGAAGCAGCGCGACAAACGAGCAGAACCGGACAAGCAGCAACAGAAGCCGAGGTGGCACCGATGGCAATGTGGGACCGGCTCAAGGACCAGGCCAAGAACCTCCAGCAGTCCCAGGGCTCCCGGGGAGGGGCCGGGCACGGGCAGGGGCACGGCTCCTTCGGGCAGGGGCAGCACGGCGGCCACGGGTCCGGCTCGTCCTCCGGCTCGTCGTCCGGCGGCTCCAAGGCCCAGTTGGTCGGGCTCCTCAAGTCCCAGCTCGCGTCGGTCAAGACCGAGCTGAAGAGCGGCGCCTACCGCGATGCCACGATGGCGATGTGCGCGCTGGTGGCCGCGGCGGACGGGCATGTCGAGCCCGCGGAGCGGCAGCGCGTCGAGGAGCTGATCACCACCAACGACGTCCTGCAGAACTTCCCGGCGGACCAGCTCCGCCAGCGGTTCAACAAGAACCTGGACCAGCTCATGGCCAACTTCCAGCTGGGCAAGACCCAGGTGATGCAGGAGATCGCCAAGGCGGCCAAGAAGCCGACGGAGGCCCGCGCGGTCATCCAGACCGGCATCGTCATCGCCGGGGCCGACGGTTACATCGAGCCGTCCGAGCAGCAGGCCATCCGCGAGGCCTGCGCCACCCTCGGGATCTCGCCCACGGAGTTCGGAATCTGAGCCGCACGCAGGCCCCGGTCAGCCCGGGGCCTGCGGCCCGCACCCACCGCACCCCTGGGCGGGGAGGCCGGGGAGGGCCCTGGTGGCCTCAGGTAAACGTCACCGACACCGGCCCCAGGCCGCTGAAGCGTGCCTCGATCCGCTGGCCGGGGCTGACGAACGGGGCGGTGGTCATGGTGCCGGGCAGCACCACGTGCCCCGGCTCCAGCGCGGTGTCGAAACCGGCGAGAGTGTTGGCCAGCCAGGCGACCGCGGCGGCGGGATGGCCCAGCACCTCGCGGCCACTGCCCGAGGCGACCCGCTCGCCGTCGACCACCAGGTCGACCGAGACGGCGGCCAGGTCGGGCGCCTCGGCCAACGGCGTCCAGGCGCCGCACACCAGCCCGGCGGCGCTCGCGTTGTCGGCCACCGTATCGGCCAGGGTGATCTTCCAGTCGCGGATCCGGCTGTCGACGATCTCCAGGGCCGGAGCGACCGCCTCGGTGGCGTCCAGGACGTCCTCGACGGTGACACCCGGTCCACTCAGCGGCTCGGCGAGGCGGAAGCAGATCTCCGGTTCGATGCGCGGGGCGCAGTAGCGCGCCGCGCGCACGGCACCGCCATCGGGGTGAACCATATCGTCCAGCAGATGGCCGAAGTCCGGCTCGTCCACGCCGAGGAGCTGCTGCATCGCCACCGCGGTAAGACCGACCTTGTGGCCGACGACCGTGGCACCGGCGGCCAGCCGCCGCGCGATGTTGTCCCGCTGGACGGCGTACGCGTCGGCCACGTCCAGTCCGGGCATCAGTTCCGCCAGCGGGTCGATCGGCGCCACGTGCCGCTCGGCGTCCCGCAGCAGCCGTCCGGCGTCCTCGCGCTGTACGTCGGTCAGGGTCATCCCGCGCTCCTCGTCGCCATGCGGCTCGCCGCATCGTGGACGAGCCGCGCGTGCAGTTCGCTGCGACAGCGTAGGTGGTGAGGGTGCGCCACGGCGTACTCGTCCGCCCCGAGGACGTCAGGTACAGGTCTTTCCGTTGAGCGTGAAGGCACCCGGAGCGCTGGTCGTACCCGTGTGGTTGGCCTGATAGCCGATGGTGACGTTCGCGCCCGGGGCGAGTGTGCCGTTGTAGGCGGCGTTGGTGGCGGTCACGGCTCCGCTCGACGGGCTGTACGTGGCGCCCCAGCCGCCCGTGATGGTCTGGCCGGAGGGCAGGGTGAAGCCCAGCTGCCAGCCGCTCAGCGTGGTCGTGCCCGAGTTGGTGACGGTCAGGGACGCGGTCAGGCCGGTGCTCCAGGCGCTGGTGGTGGCCGACACCCGGCAGGCGCCCGGCTGGGGCTGGGGCGCGGGGCCGTTGCCGTCCAGGCCGAAGAACGTGATCACACGGGCGGCCATTCCGCTGGTGACCAGGTTGTGGCCGACGCCCTGCAGGCTGATGGCCTCGACGGCGGCCCGGTCACCGGTGGAACCGTAGCGGGTGCGGGTCCAGCCGGACTGGGGCGAGTCGGTGCGGGCCGGGGTCTGGCTCACGCCGTGGACGTTCGTCCACTGTTTGATCTCCTCCCCGAAGTTGGGGTAGCGCAGGATGTCGTCCTGCGTGCCGTGCCAGAGCTGCATACGCGGCCGGGGCCCGCTGTACCCCGGGTAGGCGCCCCGGACCAGATCGCCCCACTGCTGCGGGGTGCGGGTGATGGTGCCGTTGGCGCACTCGCTGTTCCACTCCGACCCGTTGGTGGTGGCGAAGCAGGCGAACGGCACACCGGCGAACGCGGAGCCCGCCGCGAACACATCGGGGTAGTCCCCCAGCAGCACATTGGTCATCATCGCGCCGGAGGAGGTGCCGGTGGCGAAGACCCTGCTGGTGTCGGCCGAGTAGGTACGGGTCACCCAGTCGACCATGGACTTGATGCCCACCGGGTCGCTTCCCCCGCCACGGCGCAGCGCCTGCGGTGAGGACACGTCGAAGCATTTGCTGCTGCGGGTGACGGACGGGTACACGGCGATGAAGCCGTACCGGTCGGCCAGCGAGGCGAACTCGGTGCCGGAGTACATCGCGGGCCCGGATCCCGTGCAGTAGTGCACGACCACCACCACGGCCGGGTTGGGGGCGACGTTGTCCGGGACGTACAGGTACATCTGGAGATTGCTGGGGTTGGTGCCGAAGTTCTTGATCTCGGTCAGTGCCGCGGTGGGGGCCTTGGCCGCGCCGGGGGCCTCGGTGGCGGCCGTACGGGCCGAGGCCGTGGGCGCGCCCAGCAGCATGACCGCGAGTAACGAGGCCAGCGCTCCGGCGAGGGTGACGAGCACCGAACGCCGTGGGCTTCGCGGGGTGGTGCGGGTCGATGGGGACACGTCCTCATCCCTTCCTGATCGCGGTTACGGATCGTTCCCGCGCAGGACCGCCGCGGGCGCGGCAGCATCGTGGCATGAACACGACCGCCATGGAAGCGCTCCCACAGCCCCGCCTCCGGCTGTCGGCTACCCCCGGATCAGCGAGGCGAGGATGTCGATCGCGGTCGGGATCGCTTCCTCCGCGATGTCGAACGTCTCGCTGTGGTGCGGCCCCGGACTGCCCGCGCCGACCATCAGATAGGCGCCCTTGCCCCCGCGCCGCTGGACATGCCGGATGAGCAGGTTGGCGTCGTCGCTGCCCGCGAACGCCCGGGTCCGGATGACCTCGGTGGACTCGTCATGGGCGGTGGCCACCGCCACGATGCGGTCGATCATCTCGTCGTCCGGTGTGACGGTGGCGGACTGGCCCATCACCGCGACGCTCGTCCGGACCCCCTGCGCCAGGCCCGCCCCCTCCACGATCGAGCGGACGCGCTCGACCAGCTCATCGACCACCTCGTCGTCGGTCGCCCGGACCTCGCAGGTCATGGCGGCGGAGGAGGGCACGATGTTCACCCCGTCCCCGGCGACGAGCGTGCCGACGTTGAGCCGGGTGTCCACGGAGTTGAAGCGCGGGACGCCCATGATGCCCAGCGCGGCCGTGGCGGCCGCGAGCAGCGCGTTGCGGCCCTGTTCCGGCGCACCGGCCGCGTGCGAGGCCTTGCCCTCGAAGTCGACCTTCAGCTTGCGGGTCGCCAGGCCGCCGGTGAAGCTCCCGACGACTCCGCCCACGGCCATGTCCCCGGCCATGTGCAGGGCGAGCATGTGGTCGATCTCGTCGGCCACCCCGGCGTCGATCATCGTCTGCGCGCCCCGGACGCCCTCCTCGGCGGGCTGGAACAGGATCCGCAGGGAGCCCGCGAAGTCGCGGTCCGCCAGCCGGTGCAGCAGGCCGACACCGATGGTGGCGTGGGCGTCGTGGCCGCACGCGTGCATGGCGCCGTTGGTCGCGGCGAACCCGTTCGCCACCGGGAAGTGGGCGGCATCGGCCGATTCGCGCATCGGCAGTGCGTCGATGTCCACGCGCAGCCCCCAGCGCGGCCCGGGGCGGGTGCCCTCGATGTCGGCGACCAGCGCGGTGCCGTTCTCCCGGAAGTACCGGACCCGCTCCTCCGGTGCACCCGAATCGACCGCGCGGGCGGCCCATTCGTCCAGGGTCTCCGGGGACGGGAAGTTGACGACGCGGGAGAGATCCTGGGCGGCCTTCCCCGTGAGGACACGTATCGGCAGCCCCTCGATGGCTTGTTCGATTCGGGCCGCCGTGCCGATCTCCACGAACGCGGGCTCCGCGTTCCGGTGCAGTTCCCTGCGCAGCGCGACGAGCTGTGCGAAGTCCACCAGTGGTCCCCTTTCCCTCAGTGTTCTCTCGGTGTTCCGGCCGCCCGTTCGGCCGCCTGGCGCCGAGGTTAGACGCCTCGGCCACGGCGATCGACGGCCGCGTACCGCCTACCGGGAAAGCCGGAGTTGTTCACGGCCGGAAGAGGGTGACCGAACAATCGCGGACCGCGTTGAACTGGGCCTGCGGCGCCCCAATCCGGCCCGCGACAACCGCATCACAGCAACGTGATCACTGGCACGGAGAGAGGTCGTTGGATGTTCACGAGGGGGAGCGCCGCCGTCGTGGCGGCAGGACTGGTACTGGCCCTCGGCGGCTGCGGCGGCGGGACGGACGGGAAGGCCGACGCGCCGGAGAAGGCGGCGGCGGACAAGAGGTCGGCCAAGCCGACGCCGCCCCGTCCGCCGTCCAGGGAACTGGTGAAGTGGGTCGGCGGCCTGTGTGAGTCGACGCGTGCGATCAAGGAACTGCGGACGGACAGCACGACGGATCTCAAGGAGATCCGGAATCCGGACGAGGAGCTGTTCGCCGACGCCCGCGCCACCGGGTACCTCATCGACACCCAGATGACGGTGGACGACGTGGACCAGAGCCTGAAGGGCCTCGGCCCCTCCGGTGTCCCCCTGGCCGACCGGCTGCTCGACGCCTGGCAGACGAAGCTGAAGCGCGTCGTGCCGCGACTCGACGAGATGTCCCCGGCGGACCTCGACGTCGCCGCGGGCGATGCGACGGACATCGACAAGCTCGTCCAGTCCCTCACCTCGCCCCAGCCGGACCTGGCCGCGCTGGCGAAGAAGGACGCGCGGCTCGCGGCCGCGCACGGGCGCGCCGAGCAGTGCGCCCCCGGCTGGAAGCCCGCCGAGAAGTCGGCCTCGCCCTCCCCGGACCCCACGCCCACCGGCCCGCTGCCCAAGGCGGCGGACGGCACGAACACCGCCGCCTGTTCCGACGGCAGGTGCGAGGTTCTGGTCACCTCCTCGGCGGACATCACGGCGAACGGGATGAGCGTGCATGTCACCGCCGGGGACAACTCCGTCACCTTCCAGACGGCGAGCACCATCATGAACCTCGGCGGCCAGGGCGGCGTCGCCAAGTTCGGCGACACGCTGAAGGCGACGGTCGTCGCGCAGAACAAGGACGGCGCCGTGCTGAAGTTCACCATCCCCTAGCGGGCGCCCTTTCAGCGCCCCTCGCACACCTTCCGGTAGCCGAGTCGCGGCAGGTGCTCCTCCCAGGTGGCGCGGGTGAGGACACCGCCGGTGCGGTCGCAGACGGAGCCCGCCGCGCGGTCCGCGTCCAGGGGCCACACCCGGGCCGTCAGGTCGTAGCCGACGGAGGTGAGGGCGTCGCCCTTCGGGCTGAACGCCACGGAGGTGACGGTGTCGAGATGGCCGGTGAGTTCCCGCCCGGCCATCTCGGCATGGGCCGGGTTGGCCACGTTCCACAGCCGCACCATGTGGTCGCCGCCGCCGGTCGCCAGGGTCTTCCCGTCCGGGGCGAACGCCACGGACCTGACCGGCCCCCGGTGTCCGGCCAGCTCCCTCCCCAGCTGAGGTACGTGGTCCGGCCGTGCCACGTCCCACAACCGCACCGTGCGATCGTCGCCGCCCGTCGCCAGGGTCTTCCCGTCCGGGGCGAACGCCACCGCGTTGACCTGCTGGTCGTGCCCGGTGAGCGCGGCACCAGCGGGCCGTGGCCGCTCCCCGGCGCCCACGTGCCACAGCCGCGCCGTGCCGTCCTCGCTGGCGGTGGCCAGGGTGCGGCCGCCCCGCGCGAAGGCCACGGAGGTGACGGCGTCCGTGTGGCCGCCCGGCGGTGCGCCGAGCGGCCGTACGCGGCCCGGCCGCCGTACGTCCCACAGCCGCACCGTGCCGTCGCCTCCGCCGGTGGCCAGCCTGCGGCCATCCGGGGCGAACACGACAGCGGGGACACCGCCGTCGTGCGCGTCCAGCGGCTCGCCGAGCGGGACGGGACGTTCGGGCGCGGACACGTCCCACAGCCGTACGGTGCCGTCCTCGGAGCCACTGGCCACCGTACGGCCGTCCGGCGAGAACGCCACCGCCGCGACCGCGCCCTCGTGGCCGAGCGTCCGGGCGATCCGGCGCGGGCGGTCCGGTCGTCGTACGTCCCACAGGCGGATCAGCCCGTCATCGGTGCTGGCGACGGCGAGCAGGCGGCCATCGGGGCTGTAGGCGGCGGCGGTCAGCGGGTTGGTGAAGTCGGTGAGGACGGTCGGTGGCCGGTGCCAGAGGCGGACACTGCCATCGGCTCCGGTGCTGGCCAGGGTGCGGCCGTCGCGGCTGAAGGCCACCTCCCACACGGCCTCGGTGTGGCCGGTCAGCGGCTCCCCGAGCTGCTCCGGCCAGCCGGGGTTGGCCACGTTCCACAGCAGGGGCGCATCGTCCTCGCCCGCCGTCGCCAGGGTCTCGCCATCGGGGCTGAAGGCCACCGACATGACGGGCGCGGTGTGCGCGGTGAGCGGTTCGCCCAGTGGCTCGACACGGCCCGGGTCGGACGCGTCCCACAGCCGTACGGTCTCGTCGAAACCGCCGGTGGCCAGCGTCCGGCCGTCCGGGGAGAAGGCCACCGTCCAGACGGACGAGGTGTGTTCGCGCAGCGGCTTGCCGAGCGGGGCGAGCCCGTCGTCCCCGCCGGTCCGCCACATCCGTACGGTCCCGTCGTAGCCGCCGGTGGCCAGGGTGTCCCCGTCCGGGGCGAACGCGACGGCGCGGACACTGCCCTGCTCGGACCCGTCCGCCTCGGCGGGCTCGCCGAGTGGCGCGGGGCGGGCCGGGTCGCTCAGGTCCCACAGCCGTACGGTCCCGTCGTCGCCCGAGGTGGCGAGCTTCCGGCCATCGGGGGCGAACGCGGCGGACACCACGTTCTGCTCGTCGTGGCTCACCAGCGGCCGTCCGAGGGCGCGGGGCCGCGAGCGGTCGCTCACGTCCCACAGCCGGATGCCACCGTCCTTCCCGGTGGCCACCAGCAGATCGCCGCCCCGAGGAGAGAAGGCCACCGCGCCGACCCCGCCCGTCCGCAGCCGCAGCGGTGCGCCGAGCCGCCTGCCCCGGTCCGTGTCCCACAGCCGGACCGTGCCGTCGTGGCCACCGCTGGCGAGGGTGCGGCCATCGGGCGCGTACGCCACCGAACTGCCGATACCGGCGTGGCCGGGCAGCCGGGTGGCCAGCGCCCGGCCCGCGTCCGAGGCCAGCCGGGTCCGCAGGTCCGGGGTGGTGCGCATGCGGTACGCGGCGACATCGAGCCGGGCCGCCAAGCCCGCGTCGGTCTCGCGGACGCTGTCGGCCTCGGCGGTGAGACGGCCGAACACGGCGTCGTCCCGTTCGGCCTGCGCGGTGGCGCGCGCCTGGAGGGCGACGACGGCGGTACCGGTGGCGAGCAGCACCAGCGCGGCGAGTACGGCCACCACCGTACGGCGCAGTCGCACGGCGCGGTGGCGGCGCCGGAGCGAGAAGGTGAGGAACTGCCGTTCCAGCGGGGTGAGTTCATCCCCCCGGCGCGCCTCGCCACTCTCCCCCGCCGGGCTGAAGGCGTCGCGGGCGGCGGACAGCCGGGAACCGGCGTAGAGCGCGGCGTTCTCCTGCCCGAGCGTCTGCCAGGTGCGGGCCGCCTCGGAGAGCGAGCGGTGCACCCGCAGCCGGTCGCGTTCGGCGTCGATCCACGCACGCAGCCGGGGCCATGCCGTGATGAGGGCTTCGTGGGCGAGGTCCACCGTGCCGTCGTCGAAGGTGATGAGACGCGCCCGGACCAGGCGCTCCAGGACCACCCGGGTGTCCGCCACGCCGCCGAAGTCGAGTTCCGAGCGGTCGGTGGGACGACGCGTGTCCGGAGTCCCGTCGCCAGGTGCGACGAGTCTGAGCAGGATCCGGCGGGCCACCTCGGCCTGCGGCGCGGTGAGTTCGCCGTACACCTGCTCGGCCGTGCGGACGACGGCGCCGCGCAGCCCGCCCGCCGCCTCGTACGCGGTCTCGGTCAGGGAGCGGCCGCTGCGGTGGCGCCAGGTCTCCAGCAGGGCGTGCGACATCATCGGCAGTCCGCCCGGGGCGCCCTCGACCTCGTCCAGGAGGCGTTCGGTCAGGGAGCGTTCCACGATCAGGCCGTCGGCGGCGGCCGGGCGGACGATGGCCTCGCGCAGCTCGGCGCGGCTCATCGGCCCGGCGAGCAGCGTGGCGTCCTGCAACGCGGCGGTGAGGCCGGGGTGTTCGGCGCAGCGGCCGAGGAAGTCGGCCCGCACGGCGATGACGACACGCAACCGGCTGTCGGGGGCGGTGGCGGCGATGAGGCGGTTGATGAACGTGTTCCGGTCGGCCGGATCGGCGCCGAGGGTGTACAGCTCCTCGAACTGGTCCACGATCAGCCAGGTGTCGGCGTCGGTGCCGGGTACGGGCAGCAGCCGGTCGGCGTGGGTGCGCAGCGGGTCCGCGCCGGGTGTGAGGATCCGTACGGCGGCGGGCGGCACCTCGTCGTCGGAGGCCGTCCGCAACCGGGGGATCAGGCCCGCGCGGAGCAGCGAGGACTTGCCGCTGCCGGAGGGGCCGAAAACGGCGGTGAAACGGTGCTTGCGGTTCAGCTCGACCAGTCGTTCCACGAGCCGGTCGCGGCCGAAGAAGAGTTCGGCGTCGCCCGGTTCGAACCGGGTCAGGCCACGGTACGGCGGCCGGGCCGTCTCGTCGGCGGCGGCCTCGGCGGCCAGCTCGGCCGACGCCTCGCTCCAGCGCCGCTCCCACTCGATGAGGTCGCCGCCGCACGCCTTCACATAGGCGAGCGCCACCGCGCGGGTGGGCAGCTGCTTCCCGGCCGCCGCCTGCGACAGCGTGGTCACCCCGTACCGGGTCCGCTGCGCCATCGCCCGGTACGTGGGCCTCCCCGCGGACTCGCGCAGCGCGCGCAGCCCGGCGGCGAACCGCGGCACCGTCCCGGCCTCCGGATCCAGCTCGCCCTCGGTCCGGCCCGGCCCCGCCCGTCCCGGCTCCGCTCGTCCCGGCCCTGGTCGTCCCGCCACGTGCCCGCCCGCCCCTCGCTCGCCGTGTCACCGCCGGGCCATCACCCAACGCGGCCACTCGGGCGCCCACGGTAGGCAGTCGCCGGGGTGGCCGCAATCGAACTACCGGTGTTCCCGAGGACGGTGCAAGGGACGTTCACCTCATCTTCACGCTCTTCCCGACCCGTTCGCCCGGTCCGCGCGCCCGGGTTGTTCGGTGCGGGGCGGGGCCCTGCCGAACAACCCCGTACGGCGGTCGAATACCCGAGGGACGTGGCTTGGACGGGCCACGGCGCGGTCCGAACCCCACGAGGGAGGGGTTCGGGCCGCCCCGGTCCCCGCACCCGTGCGCCAGGCCGAAGGAGACCCATGTACGGACGACATCGCGCCCGCCACCTCGCCGTGGGGTGGGGCGCGGCGGCACTCACGGTGACGCTCATGGCGGCCACGGTGAACACCACCCCCGCCCCACCCGCGACCGCCGCCGAGCGGTACGGCTGGGGCGACCCGCTGCCCGAGTGGTCGGACGAGTTCGACTACGGCTCCGAGGCCGCCCCCGCCGTACCGGACCGCGACAAGTGGCGGCTGGCGGGCGGTGGCCCCGGCGCGTGCTGGCCCGGCCACGGCGGCAACGGCCGCCGCTGCGACGCCAACACCCGGGCCGTCGGCGGCGTACTGCGCATGACGGGCGAGGCCAACGGGGACACCGGCTGGCTCGCCTCGCCGTACGGCAGCCAGTACGGCCGCTGGGAGGCCCGCGTACGCTCCCGCGCCACCGCCCCCGACAACGGGCGTACGTACCACCCGCTGCTGATCCTGTGGCCGGACTCGGACGAGCATCCCGAGGACGGCGAGTACGACTACCTGGAGAACGGCGCCCCGGGCGAGCAGTGCGCCGAGGCGTTCCTGCACTACCCGCACCCGGAGGGCGTGCCCGTGCAGCAGGAGTTCGCACAGAAGTGCGGGGTGGACCTGTCGCAGTGGCACAACGTCGCCGTCGAGTGGACCCCGGACCAGCTGCGCGGATTCATCGACGGCGAGGAGTGGTTCCGCCTCTCCGGTGGCGCGAACGAGGACCGCGACTGCCTCCAGTGCGCGCCGTCCATGCACCAGACCATCCAGCTCGACAACTTCCACGGGGACGACCTGCAGAGCGCCGTCTACGAAGTGGACTGGGCCCGGGTCTACGCCCTGCCGTAGCTATCCCTTACCAGGCCACGGGCAGTTCGTGGACCCCGTAGACGAACGAGTCGTGCTTGAAGGGGATCTGCTCCAGGCCGGTGGCCAGCCGGAGGGTGGGGATGCGCTTGTAGAGGGTGCTGTAGACGACCTGGAGTTCCATGCGGGCCAGCGGCTGGCCCAGGCACTGGTGCACGCCGAAGCTGAACGTGACGTGGCGGCGGGCGTCGCGGTGGAGGTCCAGCCGGTCGGCGCCGGGGAAGACGTCGGGGTCGCGGTTGCCCATCTCGTTGAGCAGCAGCAGTCCTTCTCCGGCGCGGATGGTCCGGCCCGCGACCTCGATGTCCTCCAGGGCGACCCGGCGCATCCCGAGGTGCGGGATGTGCAGATAGCGCAGCAGTTCCTCGACCGCGCCCGCGACGAACGCCGGGTCGTCGCTCTCCCGGAGGCGGGCCAGCTGATCCGGGTGTTCCAGCAGGGCCAGGGTGCCCAGGGCGATCATGTTGGCGGTGGTCTCGTGTCCGGCGAAGAGCAGGAGGACCGCCATCGAGGTCGCTTCCTGGCGGGTCAGCGCGCCGTCCCTCACCTTCGCGGCCAGGTCGGACAGCACGTCCTCGCCGGGCTGGTCGTGCTTGGCGTCCAGTAGCTCGCCGAGGTAGCCGCCCAGTCGGCGGTGTGCTTCGGAGCGCTGCTCGGGCGTCGAGGAGCGGGTGATGATGGCCTTGCTGTTGGCCTGGAAGAACGCGTGGTCCTGGTAGGGCACGCCGAGCAGTTCGCAGATCACCAGCGAGGGCACCGGCAGGGTGAAGGCCTCGACCAGGTCGGTTGGGTTCGGCCCGGCCAGCAGGTCGTCGATCCGATCGTCGACGATCTTCTGCACCGCCGGGCGCATGGCCTCCATGCGCTTGATGGTGAACGGCCCGGTGACCATCCGGCGCAGCCGCGCGTGCTCGGGGTCGTCCATGTTGATGAAGCTGAGGCCGTGCGCTTCGGCGTCCCCGTCACCGGTGTCGGCGGCAGTGGCGGTGTCGGCGTACTCCCGCTCCGGGCGCGGAAAGCCGGGGTGGGCGGGGAGGACGCTGAGCCTCGGGTCCGCCAGCAGGGTCCGCTGCTCGGCGTACCGGGTCACCACCCACGGGGTGCTGCCGTCCCGCAGCCGGACCCGGGTGAGCGGCCCCTCCTCCCGCAGCGCGTGGAACGCCGGGGGCGGGTCGAAGGGGCATCCGTGCGCCCTGGGCATGGGGAATTCCGGGAACTCCGACGCCTCGGCGTTCGCGGCGTTCACGATGTTCGTCATGACGTGCCTCCGCTGGGGGATGCCTGAAACGCGTCGACGACTTCCTGCCGACGCAGCCGGGTCTGCTTGGGCATGCGCCAGCCGAGCACGCCGGTGGTGATGCCGTTACGGCGGTATCGCGCGACGAACCGGCCCTGCGCCATGTCCCCCTCCACGACGGTCACCTCGGCATCGGCCGACGGCACGCCGTACACCTGGAGCTTGACGTCGAACTGGTCGGTCCAGAAGTACGGAACGGGGGTGTAGGGCCGCCGCTCGCCGAGGATGGCGTCGGCCACGTGGGCCGCCTGCTCGGTGGCGTTGGTGCGGTTTTCCAGGCGCAGCAGGGTGCCCAGGCCGTCGTGGTGCCAGCGCGCCACGTCCCCGACCGCGTAGACGCCGTCGGCGGCACGGCACGAGGAGTCGCACACCACTCCGTTGTCGGCCTTGAGGCCGCTGCCCGCGAGCCAGTCCGTCGCCGGGGTCGAGCCGAACGCCACCACGACCAGGTCGGCGGGCAGCACCTCGCCGGTGGCCAGGTGCACTCCGGTGACGTGTCCGTTCTGTTCGGCGAGGCTCGTCACGGCGGCGCCGAGGCGCGGTTCGACGCCGCGCTCGGTGTGCAGTTCGGCGAGCCGCCGCGCGATGAGCGGCCCGAACTGGCTCTCCAGCGGAGCCGCTTGGGGACCGGTCAGGGTGACCGGCAGGCCCATGGTCCGTGCGGTGGCGGCGATTTCCGTGCCGAGCACCCCGTCCCCCACCACCACGACGCGCGTGGCGGTCAGCAGTCCGGCGCGCAGCGCCAGCGCGTCGTCGAGCGTACGCAGCACATGAACCCCGGCCACGCCGTCCTGCCCGGCGAACGTGCGGGGCCGCAGACCGGTCGCCACGACGATCGCGTCGGCCCGCAGCACCCGGCCCGACGCGGTGTGGACGGTACGCGCCTCCGCGTCAAGGCTGACCGCCGGGTCACCGAGGACGAACTCGGCGGCCAGCGAGGCCAGTTGCTCGGGCCCGCGCAACGTGGCCCGGTCCGGCTCCCAGACGCCGGAAAGGACCTGCTTGGACAGCGGCGGCCGGTCATAGGGCTGGTGCGACTCGGCGCCCAGCACGGTCAGGGCACCCTCGAATCCCTTGCGCCGCAGGGCTTCGGCGGTGGCGAGCCCGGCCGCCGAGGCTCCGACGACCAGGACATCTGCGGGGTCGCTCACGCGTCCTCGCTCACGTGAATCGCGCCCGCCGGGCACACCTGCACGCATTCCCGCACCGCCTCGTGCTGCTCCGCGGAGGGGGTCGCGTCGAGGAGGACGACGATGCCGTCCTCCTCTCGCTGGTCGAACACCTCCGGCGCGATCATGACGCAGGTGCCCGCGGCACAGCACTTCTCGTCGTCCACCGTGACCTTCATCGCCGATGCTCCTTCGTTGATCCGTCGACCCGAATAAGTAAACCCGATGATTTAATCAAGTCAAGCGAACGACTTAAACGATCTTGAAAGACCCCCTCGATCAAGCCACCGCCTACGTGTCCGCCGTGACCGGCGCCTGCCACAGGGCGACGACGACATCGATCAGACCGTTCGCCGTCTCCCGCCAACTGGCCCTGGACGTCGGCGCGTTGTCGGCAAGCGCACGCTCCCGCTCGGCGGACATCTGCGTGATCAGGTGAAGTGTCATGGTGGAGCGCTCGGCGTGCACCTCGGCCGGGAGGTCGGGCAGACAGCGCGCCGTGCCCTCCCGTAGCTTCAGCATCGACGGCGACCCGGCCGCGAACGCCTCGACCGTGATCGCCCGCAGTGCCGGGTCGGCCGTGACCTGGGCGATGAACCGGGCGTACCAGCTGGGGGCGCCCAGGGCCTCCAGATGTCCGGTGACCGGGCGGACCGCGCAGGCCACCCAGTCCCGCAGATCGGTGGAGTCGCCGATGTCGGCCATCATGCGCAGCCGCTCGGCATCCATCTTCTCGGCATGCCTGCGGGCGATGGCGCGCACCAGGTCGGTCTTGGCGCCGAAGTGGTAGCTGACCGCGGCATTGTTGCCCTGCCCGGCGGCCAGGCTGATCTGGCGGTTGGCGACCGCGTGCACACCGTGTTCGGCGAACAGCCGCTCCGCCGCGTCCAGGAGCGCTTCACGTGTCGCGCTGACCTGCTCGTCCCGCCGCACCCTGCCGGGCATCGCCACCACCACTTCGGGACATCACGCTGGTCCGCGGGGACCCGTCCCCCAGGCCACCGCGGCTCCTCGGCCGGGTCGGCGAGGTCGGACGGGGAAAGCGTACGCAATCACCCGCCCGACCCGGACAATCTCACCCCATACGCCCTTCCGTCACACGGCGGCCCAGCCGTCGTCCACCGGGAGGACGGCGCCGTTGACGAAGGACGCGGCGTCGGAGGCCAGGAAGACGATGGCGGCGGCCTGCTCCTCCGACGACCCGTACCGGCCCATGATGGCGGCGCTCAGCTGGCTGACGAGGGCGGGCCCGTGGGCCTCCTGGGCGGCGTCCACCCGCATGCCGGTCAGGGTGGGGCCGGGGGCGATGGCGTTGGCGCGGATGCCCTGTCCCCGGTACATGACGGCCAGGTTCTTCACCAGGCCGACGATGCCGTGCTTGGAGGCGGTGTAGGCGGCGCCCGCCGTGCTGCCGCGCAAGCTCGCCTCGGACGCCGTGAAGACGATCGACCCGCGCCCGGCGGCCCGCATGTGCGGCAGCACCGCCCGGGTCAGCAGGAACGGCGCCGTCAGGTTGATCCGGATGACCCGCTCCCACTCGGCGTCCTCGGTCTCGCCGAGCGCGGACATCCGGTCCATGATCCCGGCGTTGTTCACCAGGACGTCCACGCCACCGAACGCGTCGACGGCCCGCTCAGCCACCTCGTCCACCACCCGCTGGTCGCTCAGGTCGCCGACGACCGCCACGGCGGCTCCCCCGGTGGCCTCGATCTCCGCCACGGTCTCCTCGGTGCCCGCCTGGTCGACGTCCGCGACCAGCACCTTCGCGCCTTCCCGCACGAACCTCAGGGCCGTGGCCCGGCCGATTCCGGACGCGGCGCCGGTGACGATGACACCGCGCCCCTCAAGACCCGTACCGCTCATGTGACGGCCCCTTCCCTCTGTGTCATGTTTTCAGCTGCCATACGGTGCCCTCGCCATTGGCCGCGAGGAGCAGGGAGCCGTCCGGGGCGGCGGCGAGCCCGGCGAACGGGCGCGGAGCGCCGACCATGCCGTGGGCGAAGAGCGCGGGCGCGGTGCGGGGAGCGGTGCCCGGGGGCTGTCCGACCGGCAGGTCCTCGGCCTCGGTGCGGCGCTCCCCCGTGCTCAGCGAGATCGCGGTGAGCCTGCGCGGCCCGGTCTCGACCGTGAACAGCGTGTCGCCGAGGATGGCCAGCCCCTGGGGCGCGCCGAGCCCGTCCGCGACCACTGCCGTCGTCCCGTCCTCGCCGATCCGGAGGACGGCACCGAGGCCGTCGTCGCTCACATGGCACCGCCCCTGGGCGTCGAAGGCCACGTCCACCGGGTGGCCGAGCCCTTCGGCGAGGACGGTGAGGGTGTCGCCGTCCTCGCCACTGTCATCGATGCACACGACCCGGCCCGCGCCCGCCTCCGCGACGACGAGCGAGCCGTCCGGGCCCACGGCGATGCCGACCGGTTCGTTCAGCCCCGTCGCCCGCTGCCGGGTGGTCCGCTGGCCGGGGTCGTGGGTGTGGACGTCGCCGTACTGGGAGGTGAAGTGCACGAGCCCGCCAGCGGTGGTCACACCGTGGACGAAGGGCATCAGGGTGAGCGAGGTGACACCGCCCTCGCCATCCGCCCCGTTCGTCCCGCCCGCCACGCCTGACACGTCTACGGCGACCGGGTCGCCCTCGTCGGTGAGCGCCGGGCTCGCCAGCCGGTAGTGGTCGGCCACGTACACCGTGCCGCCGAGGTCGACCGTCACACCGTAGGGGCCGTCGAGGCCACGGGGGACGATCTCGCGGGTGCGGCCGTCGGGGTGCAGTTCGGTGATGCCGCCGCTGGCGTAGCTGGAGACGAACATGCGGTTCTCCGCGTCGAACGCCGCGTTGTCCAGCCCCACCAGGCCGCTGGTGACCAGCGTGCGGGAGCCGGATCCTTCCAGGTCGATCCGGGTGACGATGCCTTCCACTCCGCGCGAGAGGACATGCAGCACCCCGCCCTGGTCGAAGCGGACCGCGACCGGCTGGTGCACGTTCTCGGCGACCACCTCGGGCACACCGCCGTCCGGCGGGATCCGCCAGACCTGGTCCGTCATCATGTGCGGGTAGTACAGGTGGCCGTCCGGGCCGAGCTGCATGGCGTTGCCGAGGGCGAGCCCTTCGGTGAGCACCACGGGCTCGCCACCGTCCGGGAACAGCTCCAGCAGCCGTCCGTCCGTCCGCATCTCGTTGACGAAGAGCCGGTCGCCGACGCAGGTGATGCCGTTGACCACCTTCACCTCGTCCGAGACCACGGTGTACGTGCCCTCCGGGGTGCGCCGCCATACGCGGCCCGGGATGAGGTCGGCGATGTACATCGATCCGTCCGCGCCGAAGGCGAGGTCGTCCGGCGACTGCACCGGACCGTCCATCGGCACGATCACCTCGACGTCCCCGGTGGCCGGGTCGACGGCGCTGATCTGCCCGGCGAGGTACTGGGCGACGTACAGCCGCCCGTCCGGGCCGAAGGCGACGCCGTTCGAACCCCACAGCGGGCTCGGGGGATTGAGACGCCGCGCGTGCGGGCGCGAGCCGGTGGCGGACACCCGCACGCGGTCGCCGTACCGGTTGTGGCGTGGTGTGGTCACGCGTCCTCCGCCTCCACCAGTACGTCGTCCATGCCGCCGTTCGCACGCCAGTGCCGGAGCAGGTCGTGGAAGGCGACCGGCCCGTCGGCGTACGCGTTGCGCTTCTGCGGCCTGCCCTCGTTGTTGTAGTAGCCCGGGGTGCACTCCGCCTGGAACGCGAGCAGGTCGGGTGCGTTCTCCGCGAGGGCGTCCAGCCACGCGTCCTGCGCCTCGGCGGTCGGTTCGACGTACCGGGCGCCGCGCTTGCGGGCCTCGGCGACCATCTCGGCCACGTGCTGGGCCTGTTCGTCGAGGACGTGGACGAAGTTCACGGACGACGCGTTCTGCAGCGGGCCCAGCTGGAAGAGGTTGGGGAATCCGTGGGTGGAGAAGCCGTGGAGCGTCCTGGGGCCGTTCGCCCAGGCCTCGAAGAGCGGGACGCCGCCTCTGCCGTAGACCGGGAGCTGGCCGGAGAGGATCCCGGACACCCCTACCTCGAAGCCGGTCGCGAAGATGACGCAGTCCACCTCGTACGCGGTGTCGCCGACCACGACGGAGGTTTCCGTCATCCGCTGCACGCCGTGGGTGTCCGCCGTGTCGACGAGGGTGACGTCCGGCCGGTTGAAGGCCTGGAGGTAGCTGTCGCTGAAGGTGGGCCGCTTGCACATGTAGCGGTACCAGGGCTTGAGCTTCTCGGCCGTGACCGGGTCCTCGATGACGTTCTCCACGCGGGCGCGGATCTCGTTCATCTTCTGGAAGTCGGCGATCTCGTACAGCCGCTCCCGGTCCTCCGGCGGGACGTCCCCGTACGCGTTGGTCGGGATCAGCTTCTCCTGGAGCCGGGCGCTGCTGGTCCAGGAGTCGCCCACCAGGTCCTGATCCGTGCGCACACCGGTGACGACCCTCAGGAAGTTCTCCATGCGGCGCCGCTGCCAGCCCGGCCGGAGCGATGCGGCCCACGCGGGGTCGGTGGGGCGGTTGTCGCGCAGGTCGACGGAGGAGGGGGTGCGCTGGAAGACGTACAGGTGTCCGGCGTCGGCGGCGAGGTGGGGCACGACCTGGATGGCGGTGGCGCCGGTGCCGATGAGCGCGACGCGCTTGCCCGCGAGCTTGTGGAGTGCGCCGTCCGCGTCGCCGCCGGTGTAGTCGTAGTCCCAGCGGCTGGTGTGGAAGGTGTGGCCCCGGTAGCTCTCGATGCCGGGGATGCCGGGCAGTTTGGCCTGGCTCAGGGTCCCGGTGGAGGTGATCACATAGCGGGCCCGTATGCGGTCGCCGCGGTCGGTGCCGACCACCCATTCGGACTCCGCGTCGTCCCAGCGCAGTTCGCTCACCTGGGTCTGGAAGCAGGCGTCGGCGTAGAGGCCGAAGTGGCGGGCGATGGCCCGCGCGTGCTGCCGGATCTCCTCCCCGGGCGCGTAGCGCCACTTCGGGACGTAGCCGACCTCCTCCAGCAGCGGCATGTAGATGTACGACTCGATGTCGCAGTGGATGCCCGGGTAGCGGTTCCAGTACCAGGTGCCGCCGAAGTCCCCGCCCTTGTCGATCACCCGGATCGACTCCACGCCCGCCTGCCGGAGCCGGGCGGCGGCGAGCAGGCCGCCGAATCCGCCACCGACGATCACCGCGTCCACCCGGTCGTGCAACGGCTCTCGCGTGAACTCGGGGTCGGCGTAGGGGTCGTCGGCGTAGTAGCCGAACTCGCCTCCGGTGGCACGGTATTGGGCGCTGCCGTCGGGGCGGATGCGGCGCTCGCGCTCGGCGCGGTAGCGGGCCCGTAAGGCCTCGGGGTCGAACCCGAGGTCCTGCGGCGGACCGGGCGGGGTGGCGGGGGTGTGCGGGGCGGACATCGGCGTCCCCTTTCCGGGAGTCGGACGCCAAAAATCTATCACTCAAAAATTTAGTGGTCGGCGGGCGGCGGCGCCAGCATCCGGGCGAACGTCTGGGCGACCGCGGCGATGTCCACCGTGGGGTCGTGCATCCACTGGGTCTGCAGGCCGTCCATCACCGCCAGCACCGCCCTGGCCAGGTGTTCGGCCGGTTCGTCGGCGCGGATCTCACCGGTCCGCTGCCCCTCCTCGAAATCCCGCGTGACCTCGTCCACCAGGCCCCGGTAGCGCTCGGCGAAGTGGCCGCGTACGGGGCTCTCCGGGTCGGTGGCCGCCGCCGACAGCGTGACGTAGAGCTTGGCCAGCCCGGGGTGGTCGGTGATGAGGCGGGCGCCCGCCACCATGCCCTCGGCCACGGTCTCGCCGTCTCCGGCGTCCCGGGCGAACGCCTTGCCCAGCACATCGCGCCGCTCCAGGACGGCGAGGAGCAGGTCGTCGCGGGTGGGGAAGTAGTACGTCAGCGCGGGCTGCGTCACCCCGACCCGGGCGGCGATGTCCTGCAGGGAGGCCCGCTCGCCGTGCTCGTCGATGGCCTCGTAGGCGGCCTGGAGGATCTGTTCCCGTCGCTCCGCGCTCTTGCGGTACGGGCCCCGCGGCTTTCGCTGGTTCGTCACTCGCCAGACCGTACTGGACCCCGGGCCGAGGCCTCGCCGTGTGCCTTCATCACCAGCTTGTTGAGCACCCACAGCCCGATCCCGACGGCCAGCAGCACGCCCGCCCTGATGTACACGTGTGCGGGCCGGTCGGCCAGCGGGCTGGCCAGCACCAGGGCCGTGATCGCGCCCAGCACGGGCAGCGGGGTGGGGGTGCGGAAGTGGCGGTGCTCGACGTGGTCGCGGCGCAGTACGAGCACGGCGACGTTGACGATGACGAACACGCACAGGAGCAGGAATGCCGTGGTGTCGCCGAGCCCGGCGATCTCCCCGGTGGACACCAGACCGATGGCGAGGAGGGAGACGAACACGATCCCGATGACCGGGGTGCGGCGCCCGGCGAGCACGCGGCCCATGGCGCGCGGCAGGATGCGTTCGTTCGCCATGCCGTAGCAGAGGCGGGACGCCATCATGATGTTGATCAGGGCCGAGTTGGTGACCGCGAACAAGGCGATCAGCGCGAACAGCTTGGGCGGAAAGTCCAGCCCGCCGACCTCCACCACCTCCAGCAGGGGCCCGCTCGACCCTTCCAGCACCCGGTAGTCCACCAGCAGGGACGACACCAGGGCGACGAGGACGTAGAGGGTGCCGGTGACGGCGACGCCGATGAAGATGGCGCGCGGGAAGGTGCGCCGGGGGTCCTTGGTCTCCTCGGCCATGTTGACGGAGTCCTCGAAGCCGACGAAGGCGAAGAACCCGAGGGCCGTCGCGCCCAGCACGCTGGTGAGCAGCGCGTAACCCGTGCCCTCCGCCCGGAACTCGCCCAGCCGGGACGGATCCCCCTCCCCGCCCAGCACCGCCCAGGCCCCCGTCACGAGGATGACGAGCAGTCCGGTCAGCTCGACGAGCGTGAGCACCACATTGGTCTTCACGGACTCCGACACACCCCGCAGATTGAGGGCGGCCAGTGCCAGGATGAACAGGATCGCCACGAGCGTGGGCGGGAGCGCGTCCGTGAACTCGGCCAGATAGTCCCCACTGAACGCCCGCGCCGCCGCACTCGCCGACGACAGTCCCGAGCACATGACCATGAAGGCGACGATGAACGTCACGAACGGCACCCCGAACGCCTTCTGCGTATACAGCGCCGCCCCCGCCGCCTGCGGATACTTCCCCACCAGCTCGACATACGAGGCCGCCGTCAGGATGGCCACCACGAACCCGATGACGAACGGCAACCACAGCGCCCCGCCGACCTTCCCCGCGACCTGCCCGGTGGTGGCGTAGATCCCGGTCCCGAGGATGTCGCCGATGACGAAGAGAATCAGCAGCTTGGGCCCAATGGCCCGCCGCAGCGGAGTGCCATCCCCGCCGTCCGGCACATCGGTGGCATCGCTTGCGGCTGCGGGCACGACGACTCCCCTGGGGCGTTCTGCACTGAATAAGGCGATTCCTTCCCGGCGCGCCGGTAGATGATGCCCCGTCGTACTGCAACCAGAGGACTCCGTCCGAAAGACTGACGATCATCGTCAATCACGGCGCACTCGGCGTGGTGGGTTCGGGCAGGGTGCGGAACAGCAGCCAGCTGAGGGCGGGCATCAGGATCAGTGGGGTCAGGGCCGTCCGCAGGGAGGTCGCGTGGGCGAGGCTGCCGAGGAGCGGGGTGATCAGGCCGCCGATGCTGACGGTCAGTCCGAGGGTGATTCCGCTGGCGGTTCCGGTGCGGGTGGGCAGGTAGTCCTGGCCGAGGGTGACCTGCAGGGAGAAGGGGACGTACAGGCTGACGGAGGTCAGCGCCACGAACGCGTAGAGCGCCGGGCCGGGTACCCACACGATCCCCGCGACGGCCGCGACCGCGACCAGGTACGACCAGCGGGCGACGGTGACCCGGTCCCAGCGGTCGGCCAGACGGCCGCCCAGCACGGAGCCCACCGCGCCGCCGAGGTAGAGGACGAACAGCGCCACGGTGCCCGCCGCCGTGCTGCCGCCCGGGCGCGCTTGCGCGTACAGCGAGATGAAGGTGCTCAGGCCGATGAAGACGATGGACCGGCAGACCACGGCCAGCGACAGCTTCACGAACGAGGCGATGTCATCGGCGCCCGCCGCCACCGCGCTGCCCGCGCCGCCGCGCACCGGGGTGTTCAGGGCGCGCAGGACCGGCAGGCACAGCACACTGCCGACCAGCGCCGGTACGACGAGCAGTGGCGACAGCCGCAGACCGCCCGTGGCGACGACGGCGGCGACCATGAGCGGCGCGGCGGCGAAGCCGAGGTTGCCGCCGAGGGAGAACCAGGCCATCGCGCTGTGGCTGCCCGCGCTGACGCGCCGCGCGACGCGGGCGGACTCGGGGTGGTACGCGGCGACGCCGACACCGGACACCGCCACGAACGCCAGTGTCCAGGCGTACGAACCACTCACCCCGCTCAGGGCGATGCCGAGCCCGCCGAGGACCGTACTCACCGGCAGCAGCCAGGGCATCGCCCAGCGGTCGGTGAGCGCGCCGAACACCGGCTGCGCCACCGAGGACAGCAGCGACGCGGCGAGCACGATGCCCGAGACCGCGGCGTAGCCGTACGCGCGCTCGGCGACGAAGAACGGGACGAGCGACGCCACGGCTCCTTGGTAGATGTCCACGCAGCCATGGCCGATCGACAGCAGGATGATTGCTCTGTTCCTGGGCACATCGCCATGGTCTTCACCGGACGCCCTGTCGCACTTCCGATAAACTGCCAGGTGATGCCGGAAATCCGCCATGAGCCGGTGGCGCCGACCCGCACCCAGTGGCTGCCGCCCGGCGGCGCCATCGACGCCCACCGCCACGACGACCACCAGATCGTCTACGCGGGCCGGGGAGTGCTGGCCGTGACGACCGGCACCGGCACCTGGATCGCACCGGCCACCCGCGCCATCTGGGTACCGGCCGGTACCGTGCACGCCCACCAGGCCCACGGCGACCTCGCACTGCACCTGGTCGGGCTGGACGCGAGCGACAATCCGCTCGGCCTGGACGAGCCGACCGTCCTCGCGGTCGGCCCCCTCCTCCGTGAGCTGATCCTCGCCTACACCCGCACCCCGCACGACGACAGCCCCGAACGGGGGCGGCTGCGGGCCGTATTGCTCGACCAGCTGCGGGCCTCACCCCAGCAGCCGCTGCACCTGCCGACCCCCACCGCCCCGCAGCTGAGGGCGGTGTGCGAGATCCTGCGCGCCGATCCGGCCGACCACCGCACCCTGGCCGCGCTGGGCAGGGAGGTCGGTGCCAGCGACCGCACCCTCTCCCGCCACTTCAAGGCCGACCTCGGCATGACCTTCCCGCAGTGGCGCACCCAACTGCGCCTGTACCACGCGTTGGTGCTGCTCGCCGAGCACATCCCGGTGACCACCGTGGCCCACCGCTGCGGCTGGTCGTCCGCCAGCGCGTTCATCGATGTGTTCCGCCGTACGTTCGGACACACTCCGGGCACCCATCCACCGATGTCCGGCTAGCTGGTGAGGATGGCCAGTTGGCGCGTCGCCCGGGTCATCGCCACGTAGCGGTCGACCGCTCCCTCGATGCCCTCGCCGAACCGCTCCGGGTCGACGAGCACGACCAGGTCGAATTCGAGCCCCTTCGACAGCTCCGGGGCCAGCGACCGGACCCGGGACGTGGCGCGGAAGGTGGGATCGCCGATGACGCAGGCGGTTCCGTCGGCGTGCGCGGCGAGCCAGGTGTCGAGGATCGCGCCCAGATCGGCCACTGAACCGTGGACGACGGGGACGCCGCTGCCACGGATGGAGGTCGGCACGTTGGCGTCCGGGAGCGCGGCCCGGATGACCGGCTCGGCCTCCGCCATGATTTCCTCCGGCGTGCGGTAGTTGACGCTCAGGGAGGCCAGGGTGATCCGGTCGAGCCCGGCCCGCTCCAGCCGTTCCCGCCACGACTCCGTGAACCCGTGCCGGGCCTGGGCCCGGTCGCCGACGATGGTGAAGCTCCGCGACGGGCAGCGCAGCAGCAGCATCTGCCACTCCGCGTCGGTCAGCTCCTGCGCCTCGTCCACGACGATGTGCGCGAACGGACCGGCGAGCACGTCCGGGTCGGCGGTGGGCAGCGCGCTCTCGTCGATCAGGCGCTCCCGCAGGTCCTGCTCGCGCAGCATCGTCACCGCGCCTTCGCCGTCGTCGTCGGCCGCGAGCACGTTGTCGATGACGTCGGCCATGCGCTGGCGTTCGGCGGCGACGGCGGCCTTGTGCCGACGCTGCCGCCGGGCCGCCTCCGGGTCGCCGAGCCGCTGCCGCGCCGCGTCCAGCAGCGGCAGGTCGGACACCGTCCAGGCCTGGGGATCCTCCTTGCGCCGCAGCTTCCGCACGTCCTCGGGGCCGAGCCGGGGAGCGCACATCCGCAGATAGGCGGGGACCGACCACAGGTCCCCGACGAGGTCGGCCGCTTCGATCAGCGGCCACGCCCTTAAGAGTGGCGGGGAGTGTGTGCGGTTGATCAGACGGTCCCGCAGCCCCCATGCCACCCGATCGCTGATCCTTCCTCGCATTGGTCCTGCGCGGACACCCCCGAGTACGACAGAATTGAGCCGAGTGTCGTCACAAGGGGGGCTTGGTGCGGATCGACGTAGCGGTGAGTGGCGGCGAGGAGGAGCTGCGATCGCTCCACGACTGGCTGGGCCGGGACCCCGGGATACGCCGCACCGCCCAGGTGGAGCTGGTGCAATCCCCGCCGTCGCCGGGCCAGATGGGCGTGCTCACCGATGTGCTGCAGCTGGTCACCGACAACGCCTGGAGCGCGGCGTCCTTCGTGCTGGCGCTGTCCACCTGGCGGCAGACACGGCCGCAGGCCCATCGGATCACCGTGCGCCGCGGTGACCTCACGGTTTCCCTCGACGGTGGCGACGGGGAGGAGCTGCGGCGGCTGATGGACGTACTGCAGCGCCCCGCCGAGCCCGGACCGGAGGGGGACGGGGAGGACGGGGACGGGGAACGGGACCGGGATACGGACGCGGGGGACGGGCGATAGCCGTGGCCGTCCTGCCCGACCCGGCCACCACCCGCGCGGTGCTCATCGGCACCAGCCGGTATGCCCAGCTGGAACAGATCCCGGCGGTGGCCGACAACCTGAGCGCGCTGGCCACGGCCTTATGCGCCCCGCATTCATGGGGGCTGGCGCCCGAGCACTGCACGGTGGTCGCCGACCCCGCCACGGCGGTGGAAGTCCTGGACGCCGTGCGGACGGCGGCCGAGGAAGCCACGGACACCCTGCTGGTGTACTTCGCCGGACACGGCCTCGTGGAGCCGCGCCGAGGCGAGCTGTTCCTCGGGCTGACCGGGTCGGTGCCGCACCGCTCCTACACCGGACTCCCCTACGGCACGCTGCGCGACGTCGTGCTCGACGGGCGGTCCGGCCGCCAAGTGATGCTGCTCGACTGCTGCTTCAGCGGGCGCGTGCTCGGCTTCATGAGCGCGCCGGGCGCCGACGCGGTGATCGACCAGGTGGAAGTCGAGGGCACGTATGTCCTGGCCTCCGTCCCCGACACCAGCTTCGCCCTCGCCCCGCCGGGTGAGCCGCATACGGCCTTCACCGGTGAGCTGCTGCGGCTGCTGCGCGACGGGGCGCCGGGCGGGCCGGAGCTGCTGGACCTGGACACGGTCTACGCACAGGTGTACACGGCGCTGCGGGCGAAGGGGCGGCCCCTGCCGCAGAAGCGCGACCGCAATACGGCGGGCGGGCTGGCCCTGGCCCGCAACGTGGCCTGGACACCGCCCGGTTACGGCCCGCCACCGCCCCCGTACGACCACAAGCCGGAGCCCGCGCCCCAGCCGCAACCCGCCTGGTCGCCGACGCCCCTGCCGTCACCCGGCGGTGTCTCCCGCCCAGGCCTCCGCCGGACCGTCCGATTCGGACTGGCGGGGGCGCTCGCCGTTGTCCTGATGGCCGCGGGCATCCCGCTGGTGATGTCCTGGATGAAGGACTCCGACGCCTCAACGGACAAGTCCGGCCAGCCCACGTCCGGCTACAACGCCGCACTGAAGCACACGGTCAACGCGTCGAAGAAGCGTGGCGGCACGCTGAAATTCATCAGCGGCAACGACGCGGACTCCTGGGACCCGCAGAGCAGCTATTACGGCCCCGTCTGGAACTTCTCCCGCTACTACGCCCGCCAACTGGTCACCTACGCACCCGAACCCGGAAAGAAGGGAACCGAACTGGTCGGAGACCTCGCCGAGAAGCGGGCCGAGGTGACGGATGACGGCAAGACGTACACCTACACCCTGCGCGACGGCATTACCTGGGAGGACGGCACGCCGATCACCTCCGAGGACGTCAAATACGGCATCGAGCGGGTCTGGGCCCCGGACGTGATTGACGGCGGCCCGATCTATCTACAGCAGGTGCTGGATCCCGAGCACACCTACAAGGGACCGTACAAGGACAAGGTGGGCCTGAAGGCCATTGAGACCCCGGACAGAAAGACCATCGTCTTCAAACTGCCCAAGCCCAATGGCGACTTCGAGCGGATGCTCGCGACGCCGACCGCGTCGCCCGTCAAGAGGGAGAAGGACACCAGAGACAAGTATCGGAACCGTCCGTTCTCTTCCGGGCCCTACAAGTTCAAGTCCTACACGCCGAACAAGTCGCTGGAACTGGAACGCAATACGCGGTGGAAGCAGTCGTCCGACCCGATCCGTACCGCCCTCCCCGACCGGATCACGGTGCAGATCAATAAAAATGAGCAGGCGAACGCGCAGGCCCTGCTCTCGGGCACATACCATCTCGACCTGGAATCCCACGGACTCACCGACGCTGCCCTCTCCAAAGCCCGGAGCAGATCCGAGCAGCTGGACAACCCGTCCACCGGAGTGGTCCTGTTCGCGGCCCTTCCGCGCTCCGTCAAGCCCCTGAACAACGTCCACTGCCGTAGGGCCGTCCTCTACGCGGCGGACAGGGCGAACATGCGCACCGCGGCGGGCGGCCCGCAGAGCGGCGATATCGCGCCCCATATGCTTCCGCCGACCATCGCGGGCTCTTCCCCCTCCTACGACCCGTACGAGACCCTGGAGGACAAGGGCAAGCCGAATTCCACTGCGGCGAACCAGGAGTTGGCTGCGTGCGGACTGTGGAAGGGGTTCACCACCACGATCGCGGTGCGTGACCAACCCGTCGATGTGGATGTCGCCACGGCGCTCTCGGAATCGCTGAAGACGGTCGGTATCCGTACCCAGATCGAGCGGATGCCCATCGAGGAATTTTACGAGGCGACAGGATCGCCCGCGACCGTGAAGAAGAAGGGCTACGGCATCGTCATCCGGAGATGGTCCGCCGACTTCCCGACCGGTCAGAGCGCTCTGCAGCCGCTCGCCGACAGCCGTCTCATTCAGCCTTCCCAAAATGTCAATGTCGCGGAGCTGGACGATCCCACGGTCGACGACCTCTTCGACTCGGCGATCGCGGAACAGGACCCGGAGAAAGCCGGGAGGGACTACGCGCGGATCAACGAGAAGATCTCCGACGCCGCCGCGTATCTGCCCATCCTGTTCCAGCGGAGCGCGATCTGGCGCGACCCCCGGCTGACCAACGTCTACACCAGGGAGCCCTGGGAAGGCCGCTACGACTACGCCTCGCTGGGCGTCGCCAAATAAGCCCCCGCGCGGGCCGCCGGAACTCCTTATGCTGGCCGCATGATCAACCTACCGCTCTCCGCGCTGGAAGTCGCCATGGTCCAGACTGGTACGCGGGCCGTGGACACGTTACGTGACACCACCGCCTTCGCCCAGCGTCTCGACGCCCTCGGCTACCGGCGGCTCTGGTACGCCGAACACCACCACTCCCCCGCCATCGGCGCGTTCCCGCCGGTCGTCCTGACCGCGCACGCCGCCGCGTCGACGTCGGCCATCCGGCTGGGCTCCGGGGGTGTGCTCGCCCCCAACCACTCGCCCCTCATGCTGGCCGAACAGTTCGGCACCCTCGCCGCGCTGCACCCCGACCGGATCGATCTGGGCATCGGCCGAGGTCCCGGCACGTTCGACGAAGCCACCGCCCAAGCGCTGCGGCACGGCGCCGGACCGACGACGGACGCCGCGTACCGGGACGACGTGGCGGCGACGCTGCGGTTCCTGGTGGACGAGGTGGCGCTCGGCCCGCTCCCCGAACCGTGGCTGCTGGCCTCCAGCACCGCCGGTGCCGCGCTCGCCGCGGAACTCGGTCTGCCGCTCGCCTTCGCCCACCACATCCGCCCCGACAACACCCTTGCCGCGCTGGGCCATTACCGTGCCCACTTCGCCCCCTCCGCGTGGTGTGCGCGGCCCCGTGTGCTGGTGTGCGTGGAGACGGTCTGCGCCGAGACGCAGGAGGAGGCGGAACGGCTCGGCGGCCCGATGAACGTCGTCAAGGCCGGACTCCTCAAGGGCCACAGCGAGGTCCCGTTCCCCTCCCCCACGGAGGCGGCCGCGCACCCCTTCACGGCGGACGAACGCCAGGCGCTGGCGGCCTTCCTCGCCCATCAGGCACACGGCTCCCCCGAGACCGTGATACGCCGCCTGACCGAGGTGGCAGAGGTGACCGGCGCGGACGAACTGATGCTGGTCACCCCCGTCTACGCCCTGGCGGCCCGCCTGCGCTCGTACGAACTCGTCATGCGGCACGCCACCGCGCCGGGCTACTCCGCCCCGGGCTCGAAGTCCTCCACGAAGTAGCTGTCGTGCCGGACGCGGAACTGCTTGAGTTCCTCGGCACCGCGCTGTGACATCTCCGCCAGGCGCTCGAAGTACTCCTCTCGTGGCGCGCCCGGGGAGAAGAGCAGGAGCATGGACGTGGGCTCGTCGGACGCGTTCTTGAAGGCGTGCAGGCCGCCGACCGGTACGTACAGGAAGTCGCCCTCGCGGCCCGTGACCCACTTCTCGCCGTTGAACAGCTCCAGTTCTCCGGAGAGGACGTAGAACGACTCCGACATCGCCTTGTGGAAGTGGGTCGCGGGCCCACCGGCCCGTGGCCCCATCTCCACCTTGTACAGGCCGAATTCACCACCGGTCGACGCGCCGGTGGCGAGGTAGTGCGTAGCCCCTCCGGGCGAGGAGAGGTCCGGCGGTGTGTCGGCCGGACGGAACACCGCGTTCACTTCGCCCCTGGTGCCGTGGTAGCGGGGCTCCGGGTACGGGAAGTCTTCCGGGTACGACATGATGCGCTCCTCTCGGCTGGTCTCCACCGAATGGTGGCTCCTGCCTGGGAAAGGTGGCATCGGGCGCACGGATGATCTTGGGTCCACCTCGGCTGAGGGCTGGGGACCTAGTACTTCCATGCTAGGCGGCCCCCCACAGGCCCGCCACGCGGCCGCTAGGTGGTGCGGCAGGAGCCGATGAAGTCGAGGAGGGTGTCGACGCGTTCGCCGCGCGGGGTGTCGACGGCGCGGTTGATGACCTTGATCAGGTGGTCGTAGGCGTCGGTGTGGTCGTAGGAGGCGGTATCCGCGATTTTCAGGGCCCAGCGCCAGTAGCCGCGGATGGTGTCGGAGAGGGGCATCCGGAAGCCCGCGACGACCTCGCGGACCGGCTCGACCACGGCGTCGCCGTAGGCGCGCAGGTAGGACGTGACCACGTCGGCCATGAAGGTGAAGTGGCGTGCCTCGTCGCGGCTCAGCCGGGTCAGGACATGGGCGAGCACCGGGTCGTCCACCACCGCGCGCAACTGCTGGTAGTAGATCTGGGTGGCCTTCTCCTGGATCAGGGCGTACGCGAAGAACTGCACGGGGTGCTCGTACGGCAGCTCGAAGCGGGCCTGGCCGGGGAGGATGAGCTGTGCGCGCACCGAGGCCGCGTCGCCCATGCCGGAGGCCTCCTGGTAGCGGGTGAGGGCGCGGGCGTGGGTGTCCTCCTCGGAGGCCCAGCGGATGGTGAAGTGGTACAGCTCGCGATTGTGCGCGTAGACCTCGGGCGGCACCGAGCCGTCGACGGGGAAGTGCTCGGTGTAGAGCGAGAAGTAGCCCGGCAGGTGGTCCTCGATGAGGGTGATGAACTCGACTGCGGAGCGCTGCCCTTCGGAGAGCCGGTTCGCGTCGGCGAGGTCCCAGTCCAGGCCGGATTCGACACTCCACGGGCGGGCCTGGGCGGCGCCGGTGAAGTACTGGCCGACGGCGCGCGCGATGTCCTCGGCGGGCAGTACGCGCGCGTCGGCGCAGGCGGTGCTGGTGGCGGGCATGGTGTCCTTCCTCGCGCAAGGTGCCGTCAGCGCGACTTGCGGCATACCAGGGCGTAGTGCTTGGTGGTGTATCCCCAGCCTGCGTTGGCGGTCTCCAGGTACCGCAGCAGCTGTTCGGTCAGGCCCTCGCCGTGCTCCTCCAGGGCCGGGGAGGCGGCGCGTACGTTCGCCATCCAGCACTCGATGGTGCGGTGGTAGTCGGCGGTGAGGTCGTGCACCGCGCGGATGGACAGGCCCGCTCCCTCGGCGGCGGCGACGAGTTCGGACAGCGGGCGCAGATCGCCGGAGCCGAAGATGCCGTGGCGGATGAAGTCGGTGCCGGGGCGTTCGTCGAACGCACGGCGGATGGCCTCGCTGCGGAAGCAGCTCTCGGACAGGTAGAGCGTTCCGCCGCGCCGCAGTGCGCGGCGGATGGTGGCGAACACCTCGTCCAAGCCGTCCATGTGCACGACGGAACCGAGCAGGGTGACGGCGTCGAACCCGCCGGGCTCGGGCTCGTACCGCTCGAAGGACGTGGTCTCGGTGTGCACCAGGTCGCCGAGGCCGCGTGCCGCGACCCGCTCGCGGATGTAGGCGTGCTGGCGGGGCGCCGGGCTGAGGCCCACCGTCCGGCAGCCGTACTCCTCCGCCATGAACAGCGGCAGGGCGCCCCAGCCGCAGCCCGCGTCCAGGATGCGTTCGCCACCTGTCAGCCCGAGCTGTTCGGCGACCCATCCCAGCTTGCGCCGCTGGGCCCGCTCCAGGGTGTCGTCGTCGGAGGCGAACAGCGCGGAGGAGTACTTGCGCAGCGGGTCGAGGAACCGCGCGAAGATCTCGGGGTCGAGGTCGTAGTGCTGGTTGGTGGCGGCGCGCTGCTGAGTGGCGGCGCGCTGCTCGGTGGCGGCGACGGTCATGCCCGCTCCCGCGCGGTCGCCTTCTCGACCAGCGCCACGACCTCGCCGATGGTGTTGACGCCGAAGATCTCGTCGTCCTCCAGCTCGATGTCGAAGGTCTGCTCGATCTTGGCGATGATGCGCACGACCTTGATGGAGTCGGCGCCCTCGACGCCCCGCAGATCGGCGTCGGGGCTCAGCCCGTCCACGGGGCGGCCGAGGATCTCGGCGACGACCTCGGTCACCGTGCGGGTGATGTCGGCGGACGGAACGGCGGTGCTGCTGGTCATGTCATGCCTCCACGGCGTGCTGGTGCGGTTGGTAGTGCGCGGTGGCGGTGGCCACCGGGGCGCCGTGCTCGTCGAGCACGTCGGCGCGGGCGGTGATCAGTCCGTTGGTGGCATCGGTGGCCTCGGCCGTGCACCGGTAGCGGCGTCCGACGGCGACGACGCCGAGGTAGCGCATCCGCATCGAGGTGGTCAGCGCCGGGCCCCCGAGCCGCAGAACGACGAGGTTGCCCATCGTCTCGTCGCAGATGAGGCCGAGGATCCCGCCGTGCACGACGCCCGGGTAGGACTCGTAGTGGTGGTCGCACGGGAATTGTTCGCCACCTGGGGATCGCTGTTTCCGGTGACCACGCTCCCGCTGCTGGACCGGGCCTTCGAGATGGCGTTCGACGTGCGCGAGTACACCCCCGGCGAGGCCTTCCAGGTCGGCGACTGCACCGTCCCCCCCTCTCGGGTACGGACGCGGGCCGTACGGCGCACGCGGCGGGCGTCGGCGAACTGGTACTCACCCACTTCGCCTCGAACGAGCCGGAGTGGCTCGCCCACCTCACCAAGACCGCCGCGAACGAGTTCCCCGGCCCCGTCCGACAGGCCTCCCCCGGCCTGAAGTTGCCGGTGCCGCGCCGGTCCTCCTCGGCGGAGGCCGCGCGCTGAATCAGGTTCAGACGGAGCCGACCATGGGCGAGGTGGCGAGCGAGCCGGTCACCACCTCGGCGGCGGCGATCCCGGAGACCCGGGTGGCGCCGAAGGTGACCAGGTCGGCGGGGTCGTTGCCACCGCCCGGCGGGAAGCCCATCTCCACGACGACGGCGTCCGGGCGGCGGCGCAGCAGGCTCGCCACGGCGTCGGACACCCAGCGGTGGCGGGCCGCGTCGCGGACCACGACGATGAGGACCCGGCCGGTGGCCGGGGCCAGTACCTGGTGCTCCAGGGCCAGGCCCGCGTGGTCGACGTCGACCTCGGTCAGGCGGACCGATGTGGTCGTGGGCCGGAGCCCGCGCAGTGGCGCGGCGAGCCCCCAGGGTGTGTGGCCGTCCACGGCGAGGCTCATCGCCGGGGAGAACTCCGCCACATGGACATCGCGGGAGACCGGGAGCACATCGGGGGCGCCCGGGCGGCGGCGCACCCGGATGGCCCGGCGCGCGGCGGCCAGGCCGATGTCGGAGCGGGTGTCATCGGGCCGCACGGCTCGCGCCCGCTCGCCGGACCAGGCGGCGAACCGCCGTACCCGCGCGGCCGCTTCGGTCAGCCGCTCCTCCGTCAGCTCTCCCTGGTCCACGGCACGCACGACGGCGTCGACCAGGCCTTCGGTGACGTCCTGACCGGCGTTCTCGCCGCCCACGCACACCGCGTCGGCCCCGGCGGACAGCGCCTTGACGGTGGCTCCGCCGATGCCGTAGCGGTCGGCGACCGCGCCCATCTCGATGGCGTCCGTGACCACCAGGCCGGTGAAGCCGAGTTCCTCGCGCAGCAGGTCCACCAGGATCCGGCGGCTGAGCGTGGCGGGGAGCACGGGGTCGTACGCCGGTACCAGCAGATGCGCCGTCATCACGGCGCGGACACCGGCCTCCATCGCGGCGATGAACGGGGGCAGCGCGGCCCGGGCGATCTCCTCCGCACCGGCGGCCACCTTGGGCAGTCCGTGGTGGGAGTCGACGGCCGTGTCGCCGTGGCCGGGGAAGTGCTTCGCGCAGGCGGCGACCCCCGCGGACTGCAGACCGCGGATCCAGGCGGCAGTGTGCCGGGAGACGACATCGGTGCGGGCGCCGAAGGAGCGCACGCCGATGACCGGGTTGAGGGCGTTGGAGTTGACGTCGGCGCTCGGCGCGTAGTTCAACGAGACCCCGGCCGCGTGCAGTTCACGGCCGACGTCGTGGGCCACGCGTTCGGTCAGGGCGACGTCGTCGACCGTGCCGAGCGCCAGGTTTCCCGGGCGGGTGGCACCGGACAGCGCCTCGATGCGGGTGACGTCTCCCGCCTCCTCATCGATGGCGATGACCAGGTCCGAGTTCTCCGCGCGGAGTCGCGCGGTGAGCGCGGCGACCTGCTCGCCGTCCACGATGTTCCGCCCGAACAGCACGACCGACTCAAGGCCCTCGCCGATCCCGCGGCGCACCCAGTCCGGAGCGGTGGTCCCCACGAAGCCCGGTTGCAGTACGGCATGGGCCAGCCGCGTCACTTCCGGATTGCTGCTCGCTCGCATGGCAGGGCCTCCGAGGCGTGATGACGCACGCCGCTGCGAACTCGACAGCTCGACAAGTTCGACGGCGCGATACAGATCACCAGGATGTTGGCCTAGACCATTCAGAGTGTCAAGGTGTCATCCCTCGGCGGCGACGGCCAGCCCGCCCGCACCCGCTCCGGATGGCCCTCCGGTTCCGGCTCCGGACCCACCGTCCGCCGCCAGTGCTCGGCCACCTGCCCCACCGTGGCGAACCAGACGTCCTCGTGTCCGCGTATGTGGTCCAGCAGCTCCGCGAGCATCAGCGCCCGCCCCGGCTTGCCGATGGACTGCGGGTCCAGCGTCAGGACCCAGCACAGGCCGTGGTCCCGGTAGGCGTCGAAGGAGTCCTTCCAGTCCGCCAGGACATCCCGGTAGGCCGCGATGCGGGATTCGCCGGGCGGGAACGCCACGGGCGCGCCGTTGTAGAGGAAGTAGGGGGCGTCGGCGTACTCCCACTGCCACGGCACCTCCATCACCGCCGT
Source organism: Streptomyces sp. NPDC059850 (assembly GCF_042731515.1). Lineage (NCBI taxonomy): Bacteria > Bacillati > Actinomycetota > Actinomycetes > Kitasatosporales > Streptomycetaceae > Streptomyces > Streptomyces sp. NPDC059850. Next base: position 208,449 of record NZ_JBHWJI010000006.1, on the reverse strand, counting down.
GGGCCGCCCGCCGGACCACAGGAGGTGGGGGCGGTCGTCGCCGTGGGTGGACGAGGACCAGCGGAAGCCCAGCTCGTCGAGGAGCGCGCCATGCCCGTCGCCCAGGACCCCGGGCGCGGCGCGCAGCCCGGTCGGCCGGACGCCGGTCACCGCCTCCAGCGCGGCGGCCGTGCGCGCCCAGGTGTCCCGTACGTCCCCGTCCGGTGTCCGGCCGGGAACCGGGGGCGCGGCGGCCGCGATCTCATGCCCGGCGGCGGCGATCCGCCGCACCGCCTGGGGGTGGTGGGTGGCGGTGTGTTCGGGGACGAACCAGGTGGCAGGCAGGGCGTGGGTGTCCAGCAGATCCAGCAGCCGTGGCACGCCACGGCGTATGCCGTACGTCCCGAGCGACAGCGTCTTGGGCCGCTGCCGGGCGGACGGGTGGAGCCGGAGCCAGAACAGCTCGGCGTCGAGGGTGAAGGTCAGCACCACCGCGCAGCGTGCGCCCTTAGGCCACGAGGGGCGCGGTTGCCGCCACCGGGGACGCCCGGCGCCGGGTGCGGGCTTGTCCGTCGTCATGTCAGATCACATCCCGCGAGCGCCACCAGTCGGCGATCTGGGCACCGGTGGCGAACCAGACGTCGTCGTGTTGTCCGATGTGGTCCAGCAGGCGTTCCAGGGCGCGCACCCGCTGGGGTTTGCCGATGACCTGGGGGTGCAGCATCAGCACGTAGCACAGGCCCCATCGGTGGTAGCCGTCGAACTCACGGCGCCAGTTGTCGAAGGTGGCGCGGGTGCTCGCGACGCGGTCCAGGCTCTGCGGCTCGGGCGGGGAGTCGTGGTAGACGAACTGCTGGTAGTCGTCCAGCTCCCAGTGCGCGGGTATCTCGATCAGGTCGGTGAGGTGGCCGTCGATCTCCCAGCGGTAGGGGCGGTCGTCGCCGCGCATGGAGCTGGAGTACGAGAACCCCAGCTCGGCCAGGAGCGACGGGGTGTCGGCGGCGATGTCGCCGCTCGGGCTGCGGAACCCCACGGCGCGCCCGCCGGTGGTGCGTTCCAGCAGGTCCTGGCTGCGCGCGATGATGTCGCGCTGGGCCGGTCGCGAATGGTCGTAGAACGTCTCGTGCATCCAGCCGTGGTGGCCGATCTCATGGCCGGACGCGGCGATGTCCTTCGCCACCGCGGGCCACTGTTCGACGATCTTGCCCGGGATGAAGAAGGTGGCGGGCAGGGAGCGGTCTTCCAGCAGGTCCAGAAGGCGGGGCGTGGCCCGCCAGGGCCCGTATGCGCCGATGGAGAAGCCCCGCGTGTCATCGCACCGCCCGGTGGCGCGGTCGTCCAGCCACAGGGTGGGGCCGTCCACATCGAAGCTGAGCATGACGGCGCAGCGCGCCCCGCCCGGCCAGACGGGCGGCGGCTCAGGAAGCGGCGGCGGTTCATCGAGCATGCGCGGGTCCTTCCCGTGAGACGGCGAGGTCAGCTCTTGCGCTGCCGGGGCTCCGGACGGTCGAGCAGCTGGCCGCGCAGGACGGTGAGCTGGTGGGAGGCCTCGACGGCCCGGGGCTCGTCCAGGGAGGCGAGGGCCAGCAGGAGGGTGTCCATCACGACGATGCCCGGCAGGGACTCGGCGGTGATGCCGGTGGGGGTGTGCGGGGCGTTGATCACCACATCGGCGTGGCGGGCCAGGGGCCCCTTGGGGACGTCGGTCACCAGCAGGACACTCGCGCCGACCGCCCGCGCCCGCTCGATGAGCACGGTGAACTCCCGCAGCCGGCGGCCGGGATGGAGGATCACCACCGCGTCCCCACGGCCGAGGTCGAGCAGTTCGTCGGCCATGGTGAAGCCGGTGGAGCCGATGAAACGCGCCCGGCGCCCGGCCCGGCGCAACTTCAGCACCACGTGCCGGGCGGCGAGTTCGGAGGCCCCGACCCCGTACGCGACCACTTCGCGGGCGTCGGCCAGCATCCGGACGGCCTGCTCGAAGACCTCCGTCTCCAGCAGGCGGCGGCACTGGTCGAGCCGTTCCACGGCCTCGTCGAAGACCCGGTCCTTGATCTGCTCCAGGTCGTGGCCGACATGGGCGATGCGCTGTTTGAGCCGCTCCTCGGGGGCGGTGGCGGAGGTGAAGCCGGAGGCCAGCTCCCGCTTGAGGGCGGGCAGGCCCGCGTAGCCGAGGCGCTGGAGCGCGCGGACGACGGTGGCGTTGCTGGTGCCGCTCGCCGCGCCCAGCTCCTGCGCGCTCGCGAAGAGAAGGTTCTCCGGCGGGGTGCTCACCAGGTACTGGGCCACCTCGCGCTCGGAGGCGGACAGTTCCCCCCACATGTCACGCACCGCGGTGTGCAGGCGTGTCACTCCCGTAACGTCTGCCGATTCGCTCATTACAGCTATTGACTTCCCTGTAGTGGTCATTACCATCTGGTCTCATCATTCCAGAAATTCCTGGATCCTGAAACGAACATTACAGCCCTTGCGGCCTCCCGCCCGGTTCCCGTCTCAGCACAACAGGAGCGCCATGACAGCCGGCACCATCCCGATCATCGAGATCTCAGGCCCGCCCGCCGAGCGCGGCCGCCAGTACGGTGAGGCGGCGCGGACACGGCTCGGCGCGGCGCTCACCTACTACGAGGAGGCCTTCGGCGAATCGTCGGGGCTCACCTGGGACCAGGTCACCGCCCGCGCCGAACGCTGGCTGGAGCCGGTGCGCACCTACGCGCCGGACCTGGTCGAGGAGATGGGCGGGATCGCCGAGGGCGCGGGGGTCGGACTCCTGGACATCCTGGCGCTGAACGCCCGTGGCGAGATCATCTACGACCAGACCTTCTCCCGGATGCGCGGCCACGAGGGCACCCCGGGCGACGTGGCGGAGGCGAAGGAAGCGGCGGCCGACGGCTGCACCTCCTTCGCCATCATGGGCGAGGCGAGCGGCGACGGCCATGTGTACTGCGGCCAGAACTGGGACTGGCGCGCGGGCACCGCGGACACCCTCCTGATGCTGCGGATCGTCCAGGACCCGCTGCCGACCGTGATCATGCAGGTCGAGGCCGGTCAGATCGGCCGCCAGGGCGCCAACTCCGCGGGTGTCGCCCTCAACGCCAACGGCCTCGGCGGCCGCTTCGACGACGCCATCGGCCTCCCCCAGACCGTGATCCGCCGCCGCGTCCTGGACAGCGAGTCGATCAGCGCGGCGGTCGACGTGCTGTGCCGCACCCGTGGCCACATCGCCAGCAACGCCCTGCTGACCTGCCGCGAAGGCTTCGCCGTCGACCTGGAGACCACACCGGGCGCACACGGCTGGCTGTATCCGGACGACGGGCTGCTCGTCCACGGCAACCACTACCAGGCCACCGTGCCCGTCCAGCTCGCCGCGGGCTACCGTCCCGGGTCGTCCGACTCGCTGATCCGGGTGCCCCGGGCCGAGGCCGGACTGCGCCAGCTGCGCGGGGCCACCGAGGCGAACGAGTCCCGTAAGCTCATCCGCCAGGCCATGTCCGACCATCTCGGCCACCCCGAGGGGCTGTGCACCCACCCCGACCCCCGGCAGCCCGAGGTCAAACAGTGGACGACGCTGCTGTCCTCCTGCGTGGACCTGACCACCGGTGACTACTACGTGACTCCCGGCACGCCCTGCGACCGCGAGTACCAGCACCTGCCCTGGAACCTCTACGACGGCCCGCTCGCGCCGCGCTGACTCCCCTCATCTTCCGAACCACCGGAGGGCCTGCCATGAGAACCACGCACTACACCATCGCAGTCGGCGTCGCGGGGGCGCTGCTGTTCACCGCCGGGTGCTCCGGGGCGCCCTCCGGGGGCGGCGGGGCGACCGCCGACGTCGCCAAGATCAAGCTCACCGACACCACCGCCAAGGCGTCCGGCGCGGCCGGCACGGTGAACTGGCTCGTGGAGAACGAGCCCGGCACCCTGGACATGGACAGCCAGGGCGGCAGCAGCACCCGCACCGTACTGGCCAACGTCTGCGAGCGGCTGCTCCAGCTGCAGCCGAACCTCACCGTGGAGCCGCACCTCGCGAAGGACGTCGCGTACGCGGGCGACAAGAAGCTCGTCCTCACCCTCCGCGACGATGTCACCTTCCACGACGGCGCCAAGATGACCGCCAACGACGTGGTGTGGAGCCTCAAGCGGCACGCTCGGCCGGAGATGTCCGAGTCGGACGAGTACGAGGACGTCGACAAGATCAGCAAGACCGGTCCGTCCCAGGTCACCATCACGTTCAAGAAGCCCAGCGCGCTGTTCATGAAGGCCCTGGCCGGTGACGCCGGGATCATCATGGAACGCAAGGTCGTGGAGCAGCAGGGCGACGACTTCGGCACCCCCGGCCACCCGGACGCGTGTACCGGGCCGTACAAGGTGAAGAAGTGGGACTCCGGTTCCTCGCTGGCCATCGAGCGCTCCGCGAACTACTGGAACAAGACGGTCCGTCCGCTGACCCAGCAGGTCGTCTTCCGCTGGGCCTCCGGCAGCGCGCTGGTCAACGCCCTGTCGACCGGAGCCGCGGACGGCGCCTATCTGACGGCCACCGGCCCGGCCGCTGTCCTGGCCAAGAAGAAGGGCGTCCGCGCCTACTACGGGCAGTCCACCACCGCCTGGTCGCTGGTCCCCACCGACAGCGGCGCGCTCAAGGACGCCAAGCTGCGCGAGGCGCTGTCGCTGGCCATGGACCGCGAGGGCATCGCGAAGTCCGGCTTCAGCGGTCTCGCCGAGCCCTGGGCGACCCCGGTGGGCCCGGGGGCGTGGGGCTACCAGAAGGCCGCGTTCGAGAAGGCGCAGAAGGAGCTGGAGAAGTCCACCGCGTACGCCGCGTCGCCGTCCTCGGACGACCTCGCGCGGGCGAAGAAGCTGGTCGAGCAGGCCGGGGCGCCCGGGAAGCCGGTCGTGGTGTCCAACGACGGCACCGACATCCAGACGGTCATCACCAACGCGGTGCGCGGCGCGGCCCAGAAGATCGGGCTGAAGGTGACCGTCAAGACCATTCCGCCGAGCCAGTACGGGGAGTTCTTCTCCGACCCGAAGGCGCGTAAGGGCTTCGACCTGATCCCGGTCGACTGGTACATCTCCAAGGCCGACCCGGCGGGCTTCTACGACAACGGCATGACCGGCAACGCCAACAACTGGCTCGGCTACTCGGACCGAGGCTACGACGCGCTCGTGGCCAAGGCCCAGCAGACCATCGACGACGGCAAGCGGGCGAAGCTCGTCATCGACGCGCAGAAGAAGTTCGCGGACAGCGCGGTGTGGATTCCGCTGGTGCAGGTGCCGTCGGTGATGGTGCTCGGCGACACGTACACCGGTCCCCCCGCGTCCATGGTGTCGCTGTACTACCCGTGGGCCGCCGACCTCGGCAAGAAGAAGGGCTGATCCATGCTCCGCGGACTGCCGCGCCGGCTCGCCGGCCTGTTCGCCACGCTGCTCGCCGCGTCGTTCGTCATCTTCGCCGCCGCCTACGCCGCACCCGGGGACCCCGCCGTCCTCCTGTCCGGCAGCAGGCAGGAACTCACCCCGGAGAAGCTCGCGGCGGTCCGCGCGCAGTACCACCTCGACGAGCCGCTCGTCGTCCAGTACGGCAGGTGGCTGTGGGACAGCGCCCAGGGTGACCTGGGCCGCTCGTTCCAGTACCGCGACCATGTCGCGGACCTGATCGGCGCCCGGCTGCCCACCACCCTGGAACTCGTCGCCTACGCCACCGTGTTCTTCGTGATCCTCGGCGTCGGCTCCGGCGTCCTGGCGGCGCTGCGGCGCGGCTGGGTGGACTCGGCGGTCGTCGGGGGCACCACGCTCGCCGCGTCCGTCCCCTCCTTCGTCGCGGCCATCGCGCTGGTGTCGCTGTTCGGGGTGCGGCTGGGCTGGTTCCCGGTGACCGGCCAGGGCGAGGGATTCACCGGACGGCTGCACCACCTCACGCTCCCCGCGTTCGCCCTCGCCCTCGGGGCGCTGGCGGTGATCAGCCGGGTCACCCGGCAGGCGATGGCCGAGGCGTACGCCTCCGACCACGTCGAAGCCGCCCGCGCCTCCGGGATGCCGGAGCGGCAGATCGTCATCCGGCATGTGCTGCGCAACGCGCTCGGCCCGATCGTCACCATGTGCGGGCTCGTCATGGCGGGCATGCTCGCCGGAACGGTCGTGGTCGAGACCGCCTTCGGCCTCAGCGGGATCGGGTCGCTGCTGGTGAGCGCGATCAGTACGCATGACTTCCCGGTCACCCAGGCGGTGCTGCTGCTGATGGTCATCGGCTATGTCGTGGTGACGACGCTGGTCGACCTGATCCATCCGCTGATCGACCCCCGGGTCTCACGGGACACCAAGCGACGCGGCAAGCGAAGCACGACAAAGACGGCGAAGCAGGTGAAGACCGCATGACGACGTTGACGGCCGGGGCGCTGGTCCCGGTGAAGATACGGGCCCGCCGCCCGGTCCAGGTGGTCATCGCGGGCGGCTTCCTCGCCCTGGTCGTGGTGGCGGCGGTGTGCGCGCCCCTGCTCGCACCGCACGCGCCCGACGCGGTCGACCTGTCCGCCTCGCTCGCGGGCACGAACTCCGCGCACCCGCTGGGCACCGACGCCTCCGGACAGGACCTGCTCTCCCGGGTCCTGTACGGCGCCCGGTCGAGCCTGCTGGCGCCGCTGGCGCTGCTCGCGCTGGCCGCGCTGCTCGGCATCACCATGGGCACGGTGGCGGCCTGGCGCGGCGGCTGGGTGGACACCCTGCTCTCGCGGGTGACCGACGTGATGTACGCCTTCCCGGGCCTGCTGTTCGTCGTCCTGGTGATCGCGGTGTTCGGCGACGGGCTCACCACGTCGATCCTCGCCCTGGGGCTCGCGTACGCGCCCACCATCGCCCGCTACACCCGCAGCATCGCCCTCGCCGAACGCTCCCAGCCGTATATCGACGCCTACCGGGTCCAGGGCATGAGCGGGCTGCGGATCTGTGTGCGGCATCTCGTCCCCAACCTGTCCGGGGCGCTCATCGGTTATCTCGTCGTGCTGTTCGGCGAGGGGCTGATGAGCCTGGCCACGCTCAGCTATCTGGGCTTCGGCGCCGGATCGCCCTCCATCGACTGGGGGCTCATGGTGCAGGAAGGGCAGGACGCCGTGGTGCAGGGAGCGCTGCTGCCCGCGCTCGTACCGGGCACGGCCATCGCCGCCGTCGTGGTGGCCTTCAACATCGTCGGGGTCTGGGTCTCGGACCGCCTCGGCAACGGGAGGTAACCGGCCATGCTGCTGGACATCGAAGATCTCACCCTCGGGCTGCCTGAAGGTGCCGCCGCCCGGCCGCTGCTCACCGGTGTGTCGCTGAGGATCGACCGGGGTGAAGTGGTCGGCCTGGTCGGCGAGTCGGGCTCCGGGAAGTCCACCACCGCGCGGGCCGTGCTGCGCATGCTGCCCGAGCACGCGCACACCTCAGGATCCGTGCGGGTGGACGGAGAGGACGTCCTCACCATGGACCCGGCCCGGCTGCGCGACCACCGCTCCCGCACCGTGTCCATGATCTTCCAGGACCCGCGTTCCGCGATGAACCCGGTGCGCCGGATCGGCGACTTCCTCACCGAGCCGCTGACCCGGGTCCTGGGCCTGCCGAAGCGCGCGGCCGTGGCGAAGGCGACGGAGCTGCTGGCCGCCGTGGGCCTGCCCGACCCCGAGCGCCGGTTGCGGCAGCGCCCGCACGAGCTGTCCGGCGGCATGCTGCAGCGGGTCGTGATCGCGGCCGCGCTGTGCACCGAACCCGACCTGCTCCTCGCCGACGAGGCGACGAGCGCGCTGGACGCCACCACCCAGGCGGAGGTGCTGGCCCTGCTGCGCGGCATCCAGGCCGAGCGGCGGGAGTCCGGCAGCGGCCTCGGGACGCTGTTCATCACCCACGACCTGCCGCTCGCGGCCGCCTACTGCGACCGGGTGTACGTGATGTACGCGGGCCATGTGGTGGAACACCAGCCCGCCCGGGGGCTGTTCGCGGAACCGCGCCACCCCTACACCCGTGGCCTGCTGGAATGCTCGCCGACCCTCGGCAGGGACCACGCGCCGCGCCCCATCCCCGGCCGCCCGTCGTCCCTGTCCGACGCCCTCACCGGCTGTCCCTTCTCCGCGCGCTGCCCGAAGGCCGAGCCGGAGTGCGACACCTGGGCCCCGGTGGCGATCCCGTTCGGCGGCGGTGACTCGGCCGAGCAGGAGTTCGCGGCCTGCCGCCGACTGGAACTCGTATCGAGGAGCAGCACATGACCGACCCCGCACTCGTCGTCCAGGGCCTGTGCAAGACGTACACGCTCCCCGACGGCGGCCGGACCACGGCCGTGGACACGGTCTCGTTCACCGTCCCGGCGGGCGGCTCGCTGGGCATCGTCGGGGAGTCCGGCTCCGGCAAGACCACGGTCGCCCGCATGCTGGTGGACCTCGTACGCCCCGACGCGGGCACGATCACCGTGAACGGGCGTGAGCGCACCCCCGGCGGACGCGGCGGCGGAATGCTCCGTGGGCCGGGCGCGCGCAAGGCGGAACGGCTGCGGCGGGCCCGCGAGATCCAGATCGTCTTCCAGGACCCGTACGTCTCCCTCGACCGGCGCCTGACGGCACGTCAGTGTCTGCACGCCGCGCTGCGGCTGCACGGCCGCCACCAGGGGCAGGCCGCCGAGTCGCGGGTCGGCGAACTGCTCGACCAGGTGGGCCTGGGCGAGCGGGAGGCCGACGCCCGGCCGCGAGCGCTGTCCGGCGGGCAGTGCCAGCGCCTCGCCATCGCCCGGGCGCTCGCCCTGGAACCCGAGGTGCTGGTGCTGGACGAGGCGGTGGCGGCGCTGGACGTGTCCATCCAGGCGCAGATCCTGCTGCTCCTCGCCGAGATCCGCCGGGAGACGGGGGTGGCCCTGGTCTTCGTCAGCCATGACCTGGCCGTCGTCGGGCACGTCACCGACGACACCCTGGTGATGCGGCGCGGCCGGGCCGTCGAGACGGGCCCGACGGCCCGGGTGCTGGACGCCCCCACGGATCCGTACACCCGGCTGCTGCTGTCCTCGGTGCCGCGCGAGGGCTGGGACCCGGCGGAGACGGTACGGATGCGCGGACAGCTGACCGAGCTGTGAGCGGGGCCCCGTACCGCGTCGGTGCGGGGCCCGCGTATTGCGCCGCCGGAAAAACGTGAGCATAGTTTCTGTGTCCCGTGTGCCCAGCACCCTCGCGGCCGGTGAGCGGAGTCCCAGATGAGGTTCGGTCTCGCGATCATGAACGACTTCCCGCCGGGCGTGGTCCCCGCCCAGCGGATCGACGCGCTGCGCGAGCAGGTCGCGGCGGCCCGGGAGGCCGGGTTCTCCTCGGTGTGGATGCTTCAGCACTACCTCGGCAACATGCCCACCCTCCAGCCGGTCCCGACACTGGCGGCGCTGACGGCCGAGGCGGGTGGCATGGACATCGGCACGAACATGCTGATCCTGCCGCTGCACCACCCGGTGGAGGTGGCCGAGCTGTACGCCACCCTCGACCATCTGTCCGGCGGCCATGTCATCGCGGGCTTCGGCATGGGGTACCGGGAGAACGAGTTCCGGTCGTTCGGGATACCGATGGACGAACGCACGTCCCGCTACGAGGAGGCCATCGAGGTCATCCGCGCCCTGTGGTCCGGCGAGACGGTCCGGCACACGGGCACCCACTTCACCGTGCACGGCGAGCGGATCAGCCTGCCTCCGGTGCGGCCGGGCGGGCCGGAGGTGTGGATCGGCGCCGGGGCACACCGGGCGGGGGCGCGGCGGGCGGCGCGGCTCGGCGACGGGTGGATCATCCCGCCGCACGTCTCGCCGGACCGGCTGAAGACCGTGATCGAGTGGCGGCGCGAGGAGGCGGCGCGGCTCGGCCGCGCGGAGCGGCCGTTCTCGCACGTCGTGCGCAGGGAGTTGGTCCTCGACCACGACGGCGACCGGGCGCGGGAGACCGGGCTGCGGGCGCGGGGTGCGCTGACCCGTGCGTACGGGGCCTTCGACGCGCCGGACACCACGGCCTCGTACCGGCACTTGACGAGCGACGCGGCGGCCGCGCAGGTGGCGGACGAGTCGTATCTCTTCTGCACCCCGGATGTGGCGGCCGCCAAGCTCGGCGAGCTGGCGGCGCTCGGGGTGGACTACGTGATCCTCCGGATGCAGTGGTACGACCTGGCGCAGGAACAGGTGCTGGCCACGATGCGGCTGTTCCGGGACGAGGTGCTGCCACGGTTCCGGGCGTGACAGCGGATCAAGCGAAGCGGAAGCCGGGGTAGCCGCGTTCGGCGATGGACTCGCAGTGGCGGCGGTAGGTGCCGACACCGCCGACGTACGGCATGAAGATCCGCGGCTTGCCCGGGATGTTCGCGCCCGTGTACCAGGACGCGCCACGCGGGAAGAGCGTGCGGTCGGCGACCTCGTTGACGTGCGCGACCCAGGTGTCCTCGGCGTCCTCGTCCGCCTCGGCGCACACCACGCCGCCGCGCTCCGCGTGGTGGAGGAGGTCCGCGATCCAGTCCACGTGCTGCTCGATGGACACCACCATGTTGCTGATCACCGAGGGGCTTCCGGGGCCGGTGATCAGGAAGAGGTTGGGAAAGCCCGCCGTGGCGAGCCCCAGGTAGGTGCGGGGGCCCGCCGCCCACTTCTCGCGCAGACTCCGCCCGCCCCGGCCCCGGATGTCGACCGCGAGGACGGCTCCGGTGATGGCGTCGAACCCGGTCGCGAAGACGATGCTGTCCAGCTCATAGGTGGCGTCGGCGGTCCGTATACCCGTGGGGACAATCTTCTCAATGGGGGACGAACCGACATCGACCAGGGTGACGTTGTCGCGGTTGTAGGTGGCGTAGTAGCCGGTGTCGACGGTGACCCGCTTCGAACCGACCGGAAAGCCGCGCGGGATCAGCCGTTCGGCCACCGCCGGGTCGTGGACGATCTCCCGGATCTTCGACCGGATGAAGTCGGCGGCGGTGTCGTTGGCCCGCTCGTCGGCGAGGAGGTCGTTGAAGGCGCCGATGAAGCCGCCCCCGCCCTCCCGCCACCGCGCCTCGTACTCGGCCCGGCGCGCCTCCGGTGAGACCTCCAGCGCCGACTGGTCGTTGTTGCGGCGGCCCGTGCCGTTGGGCGAGTAGCGGACCATGACGCGGTGCTCGCGGTAGCGGGCCTTCATCGCCCGCTCCTCGGCGGGGTCGAGCGGCCTGTTGCGCGCCGGGAGACTGAAATTGGCGGTGCGCTGGAAGACCGTGGTGTGGGCGGCCTGCGCGGCGATCAGCGGGATGGCCTGGGTGCCGGAGGAGCCCGTACCGATGACGCCGACCCGCCTGCCGCCGAAGTCCACGCCCTCGTGCGGCCAGTTCCCGGTGTGGTACGTCGCGCCCTGGAAGGAGTCGAGGCCGGGGAGGCCGGGGACACGGGCCGTGGAGAGACAGCCGGTGGCCATGATGAGGAACCGGGTACGGAGCGACTCGCCACGGTCGGTGGTGAGGTCCCACCCGGGGCCCCGCTCGTCGAAGACGGCGCGGGTCAGCCGGGTCTCCAGCCGGATGTCGCGCCGCAGGTCGAAGCGGTCGGCGACATGCTCCAGATAGCGGAGGATCTCGGGCTGGGCGGGGTAGCGCTCGGTCCAGACCCACTCCTGTTCCAGCTCGGGGGAGAACGAGTAGGAGTAGTCCATGCTCTCCACGTCGCACCGCGCGCCCGGGTAGCGGTTCCAGAACCACGTACCGCCCACGCCGCTCGCCGCGTCGAGGCAGCGGACCGACAGGCCGAGACCGCGCAGCCGGTGCAGCGCGTACAGCCCGGCGAAGCCGGCGCCCACCACGACCGCGTCGGGGTGGGCAGGGGACGGGGACGCCGGGGAGTCGGCCATCGGAAGTTCCTCCCGACCGTGAGCGGGTGAGGTGACGCGACGAAAACGAGTGAAGCACAAAACATGCGACTGGTTTAAGGGGCCGGACCCCGAAGCGGCCGGGCCTCAGAGCAGCGAGCGCCCGACCTCGGACCAGGGGCCCATGTGGACATAGGTCATCTCGCGCCGGGCGAAGACCCAGCGGTCCCCGCGCCGCACGTAGCGGTCGGCGTAGCGGAGGGCGCCGACGTGGGTGGTATCGGTCAGGCCCAGCTCGACGTGGCCCAGCACCGTGCCCGACGCGTACTCCTCGTCCAGCTCGTCGAGCACGCAGGAGTGCGGCGAGTGGACGGACCGGGCGACCGAGGCGAGCCGTTCGCGCAGGGCCGCGACCACCTCGGTCCGGCCGCGCACCTCCGCGCCGCGTATGGGCATGGTGGCGTCGGCGTCGAAGAGCGCGGCGAGCGCCTCCCAGTCGCGGTCGTCGATCGCGAGACAGTAGCGGGCGGCCAACTCCTGGATGGCGAGCCGGGCCTCCACGTCCCGCAGTCGTCGCTCAAGGTCCATGGCCACGTCCTCTCCCGGGTGTGCCGCGTCTTGACCCTACCTCAAAACCAGGCGCATGATATGCACACTACTTCCGCTGGGGGGTGTACGAGTGCCGGGCAAGCGCTATCTCGTGACGGGGGCCGCCCAGGGCATGGGCCGCGCCATCGCCCTCGAAGCCGCGGCCCGTGGCGCCGAGCACGTGGCGCTGGCCGACATCGCCCCGGAGGCCGCCGAGTCGGCCGCCGCCGAGGTGCGCGCGCTGGGCGCGAAGGCGGTCGCGATCACCGTCGACCTGCGCCGCCCGCCACAGGTCGAGGAGATGGTCGCCACCGCCGCGGCCACCATGGGTGGCATCGACGTCCTGGTGAACAACGCGGGCGTCCTCGACTCGGCCTTCGCTCCCGGCGCGACGTTCGAGACACTGCCCGAGGACGCCTGGGACGCGGTGCTCGGGATCAACCTCAAGGCGATGTGGCTGGCCACGAAGTACGCCGCGCCACATCTGCGCGCCTCGGACCGGGGCCCCTCCGTGGTGAACGCCTCGTCGGTGGCGGGGCTGACCGGATACCCGGCGGCCGCGTACGCCGCCAGCAAGGGCGGGGTGATCCAGCTGACCCGCGCCTGCGCCATCGATCTGGCGCCCGAGGTGCGGTGCAACTGCTACTGCCCCGGCTCCGTGGACACCCCCATGAGCCGCGCCCGGCTGGGCGTCGCCGAGGACCGCGCGGCGCAGGAGCGCCGGATGTCGGGCACCCATCTGATCCCGCGCATGGGGCGGCCGGGGGAAGTGGCCAAGCTGGTCTGCTTCCTGGCCTCCGACGACGCGTCGTTCATCACCGGCGCCGTCTACACCGTGGACGGCGGCACGACGGCGTGGCGCGGCATGCGCGACTGACCTGCCGCCGAGCACACCCCGGAACTATGCGCATGGTTATTGACTTGGGCTGAACCCTCAGGTCATGTTGGGGCGACAAACGGGCCGCACGAGCGAACGAGGAGCCGTGGCGATGTCTGAGCAGATCCAGCAGTGCCCCGTGAGTCACACCGACTACCGGACCACCACCGCGCCCGCCGGACATTACGACCTTCTCGACCACGAGCGTGAGGCGAGCCGCTACCACTTCAGCGACACCACGGAGCGCGGCTTCTGGATGCTGACCCGGTACGACGACGTGCTCAAGGGCTTCCAGAACCCCGACACCTTCACCAACGAGGTCACCAGCGCGCTCAACCCCGAGCGCGGCATCGACCTGCTTCCCCAGCAGCTCGGCGGGGAGGAGCACGCCCGGCTGAGGCGCGTGGTCAATCCGTATTTCTCCCCGGCCGCGGTCCGCCGGATGGAGCCCTTCGCCACCGCCCGCTGCGTCGAGCTGATCGAGGAGCTGCGCCCCCACGGGAGGTGCGACTTCGTCGCCGAGTTCGCCATCCGCTACCCCACCGACGTCTTCCTCGACCTGCTGGGCCTGCCCACCTCGGACGGCGCGTTCTTCGTGCCCTGGGTCGAGGACGTCTTCGGCGGCATCTTCACCGGCGACGCGGAGCGCGCCCGTTCCGCCTCGGCCGAGATCACCGACTACTTCGACGCGCGGGTGCGGGAGCGCCGCCGTAACCCGCTCGACCCGGCCGTGGACCTGGTGTCCCGCCTGGTCCAGGCCCGTCGCGGGGCCGACGAGGAGCCGCTCACCCACGACGAGATCCTCACCGTGTGCCTGACGCTCACGATGGCGGGGCTCGACACCACCCGCAGCGCGCTCGGCTACATGTTCTGGCACCTCGCGCGGCACGACGACGACCGCGCGACCCTCATCGAGGACCCGGACACCGTGCCCGCCGCCGTCGAGGAGTTCATACGGCTGTATCCACTCGTCATCCAGGCCGGGCGCGAGGTGTCCCGCCCCGTCGAACTCGACGGGCTGCGGCTGGACGCGGGCGAGGTGGTGTGGCTCGGCATCGGGTCGGCCAACCGCGACCCGCGCAAGTTTCCCGAGCCGGAAACGTTCCGGCTGGGCCGCAAGGGCGTCAACCAGCACCTCGGATTCGGCGCGGGGCCGCACCGCTGCCTCGGTATGCACCTGGCCCGGGTCGAGCTGGCCATCGTGCTGCGCGAATGGCACCAACGCATCCCCCACTACCGCATCGCGTCCGACGCGCCGCTCGTGGAGCGGGGCAGCCAGCTGACGCTGATGAGCCTGCCGCTGGAGTGGGACGCATGACCGCCCGGCTCCGCCTCGACGCGGCCCGCTGCACCGGCCACGGGCGCTGCTACACCGTGGCACCCGATCTGCTGAGCGACGACGAAGAGGGGTTCGTCGAGCAGCGCGGCACCGAACTCCCCGTACCCGCCCCGCTGCTGGGCCAGGCGGCCGACGCCGAGAGCGCCTGCCCCGAGATGGCGATCACCCTGCTCGGCGGGGCACCGGCGCCCGCCACGACCGGCGGCGAGCCGTGACCGGCCGCCTCGAAGGCCGCGTCGCCGTCGTCACCGGAGGCCTGTCCGGGATCGGCGCCGCGACCGTGCGCCGCTTCCTGTCCGAGGGCGCCGTCGTCGTCGCGGGCGATCTGCGCGGCCCCGACCCGGATGCTCCGTCCGGCCACGGCGGCCGCCTCACGGTGCTCACCGCGGACGTCGCCGCCGAGGACGACGTCGCGGCGCTGGTCGACGAGGCGGTACGGCGCTACGGGCAGCTCGACATCATGTTCAACAACGCCGCGGTCCTCGGGGCCATCGGGCCGATCGGCACCGCCGACATGGCCGAGGTCGACCGTACCTTCGCGGTCAATCTGCGCGGGGTGTTCCTCGGCATGAAGCACGCCGCCCGGGTCATGCGCCCCCGGCGGTCCGGGTGCGTCATCTCGACCTCCAGCCCCGCCGGGCTCTCCGGTGGCCAGGGGCCGCACGCCTACAGCGCGGCCAAGGCGGCGGTGATCGGCCTCACCCGGTCCGTGGCCGCCGAGCTGCGCGCCGACCTGATCCGCGTCAACGCCGTCGTCCCCGGCGCGACCGTCACCGCGATGATGGCCGACGTCACCACCGGGGACGCGGCCGACCTGGCGGGCGCGGAGCGGAAGATGGCGGAGACCGCGTGGATGGGACGGCCCATCCACGCCGACGACATCGCCGAAGCCGTCACCTTCCTGGCCTCGGACGCCGCGCGCTTCATCACCGGGGAGACCCTGTGCGTGGACGGGGGCATGACCAGCGCGCCCGGGTCCTCACCCTTTCTCGCCGAGCGCTTCGCGGACACCTCGGCGATCTTCGAAGCCGGACGCAGGAGCCCGCGCCGATGATGCTGGAACACGTACGGGTCCTCGATCTCACCGACGCGCGCGGACTGCTGTGCGGCCGCCTCCTCGCCGACCTCGGGGCCGACACCGTCCAGGTCGAGCCCACCCGGGGCTCCCCCGCCCGCCGCCACCCCCCACTCACCGGCGGCACACCGCGCGGCTCGCTCTACTGGCACACGTACGCCGCGAACAAGCGCGGCGTCGCACTCGACCTGGACGCGCCGAAGGGCATCGCCGCGCTGGAAGCCCTGATCGCCGCCGCCGACATCCTGGTGACCTCGCTCTCCCCCGCCTGGCTCGCCGAACGCGGCCTCGGCCACCGGCGGCTGCTGCGCGCCCACCCGCACCTGATCTACACGTCCATCACGCCGTTCGGGCTCACCGGCCCCAAGGCCCACTACGCCGACAGCGACCTCGTGCTCTGGGCGGCTGGAGGGCCGCTCGACCCGCACCGGGAGGGCGACCGGCCGCCGGTGCGCATCAGCGTCCCGCAGGCGTATCTGCACGCGTCGGCCGACGCCGCGTCCGGCGCGCTGCTCGCCTGCCTCGCCCGCCGCGCCACCGGGCGCGGTCAGCTCGTCGACGTCTCCGTCCAGGCGTGTCTGCCGCTCGCCACCCTCGGCCGGGCGCTCGCCGACGCCGTCGGCGACGACAACCCCGAGTGGCAGCGCGCTCCGGTCGCCCGGGCCGCCGCCCGTACGGACCAGAGCGGAAGCGGCGCCGCCACGTCGAGCGCGATGAAGAAGTGGGCGTGCCGGGACGGCGTCGTCGAGTTCCACCTCGCGATGGGCCCCGCCTCGGGGAGCTTCACCAACACCTTCTTCCGGCTGCTGCACGGCGAGGGCGCCTGCGAGCCGCGCTTCGCCGCATGGGACTGGCGGCTGCTGCCGGAGGGGGTGGAGAGCGGCGAGGTCACCCAGGACGACCTTCAGGCGGCGCGCCGCGACATCCGCGCCTGGTTCGCCGGGAAGACCAAGGCGGAGATCATGGACGCCGCCGTCGAGCACCGGCTGCTGTGCATCGGCATCGCCGACATGGCCGATGTCGCCGCGAGCCCCCAACTGGCCCACCGGGGCTACTTCACGGCGGTCGGCGACGGGCCGCGCAAGGTCACGCTGCCGGGACGGTTCGCGCAGGTCAGCGACTCGCCGTATCCGTGCGTACGGCGTCCCGCGCCGCGCTTGGGCGAGCACAGCGACGAGGTGCGCGCCGAGTGGACCGCGACCCCGCGACGGGCCGAGGTGCGCGCCGAGGTGTCCGACCGGGCACCGGCCCCCGCGCTGGACGGCCTGCGGGTGCTGGACCTGTCGTGGGTCGTCGCCGGTCCCCTCGTCGGACGGACACTCGCCGACCACGGCGCCGAGGTGGTACGCGTCGAGTCCAGCAGGCGGATCGAGACCTCGCGGCTGATGCCACCGTTCCACGGGGGTGTGCCGGGGGTGGAGAACTCGGCCCTCTTCGGCAACGCCAACGCGGGCAAGTACGGCCTCGCCCTGGATCTCGGCAGGGGGGCCGGGCGCGCGGTCGCCGCCGACCTCGCCGCCTGGGCCGATGTGGTGGTGGAGTCCTTCTCCCCCGGCAGGATGGCCCGCTGGGGGCTGGGCCAGGAGACCTTGCGGGCGCACAACCCCCGTCTGATCGTGGTGAGTTCGTCCCTGATGGGGCAGACAGGTCCCCACGCGGCGCTCGCCGGGTACGGCAGCACCGGCGCTTCGCTCAGCGGCTTCCAGAACCTCGTCGGCTGGCCGGACGACCTGCCGATCGGCACCTTCGGCCCGTACACCGACTACGTCGGGCCCCGGCTGGCCCTCGTCGCCCTGCTCGCCGCGCTCGAACAGCGCGAGCGGACCGGACGCGGGTGCTACATCGACGTCTCCCAGGTCGAGTCGGGCGTCTTCTTCCTGTCGCCCTACTGTGCGCACTACGCCGCCGACGGCACCGTGGTCCAGCGGCGCGGCAACGCCGACGAAGCGCTCGTACCGCACGGTGTCTACCCCTGCCGCCCGGAGCGCGGCACACTCCGCTACGTCGCCCTGACCGCCCGCGACAACGCGGAGTGGCGGCGGCTCGCGCACGTCACCGGGCGCCCCGACCTCGCCGCCGACCCCGCCCTCGCGACCGCGGCCGGGCGCCGTGCCCGGGAGGCCGAACTCGACGCGCACCTGTCCGCGTGGACCGCCGCCCGCACCGCGCGCGAGGCCGAGACCCAGCTGCAGGCGGCGGGCGTCCCGGCCCATCTCTCCGCGTCCAGCGCCGACCTGTGCACCGACCCGGCGCTGCTCCACCGAGGCCATCTCGTCCGGCTGCCCCACCCGGTGCACGGCGAGACCGTCGTCGAAGGCCCCCGCGCGGCGCTCTCCCTGACCCCGGGCTCGGTCCGCCGCGCCGCGCCGACCCTCGGCCAGCACACCGCCTACGTCCTGCGCGAACTCCTCGGCTACTCCGAGGAGCGGCTGCGCACCCTCGAAGAAGAAAAGGTGCTGGTGTGAACGGTGCTGGTGAGAACGCGGACTGGCAGGCGGCCTGGAAGCCGGTCGTGGACGCGGTCGGGCGGGACTTCTCCGACGGCGCCACCGTCTTCGGCGCGGATCCCGTCGAGCGCGGCGCGATCCGGCGCTTCCTGGAGCCGCTGGAGCTGGACTGCGCCCTGCACACCGACCCGGCGGTGGCCCGCGCGCACGGCTTCACCGATGTGACCATGCCGTACACGGGCGTCATCACCTGGACGATTCCGCCGATGTGGGAGCCGGGGCAGACGCTGTTCGACTCCGCCGAGCGGGACGCGCAGCCCGTGAACAGCCCGATCAACAACCAGGACATGCCGCTCGGCCCGCCCACCACGGGCTTCTTCGCCACCGGCATCGAACTCGACTTCCTGCGCCCGGTGGTGGCCGGTGAACGGGTGGGGCGCAGCGGCAGACGGCTGGTCGACTGCGTGCCGAAGGAGACCTCGGTGGGCCGTGGCGCGTTCCTGACCTGGGAGAGCGACATCGTCACCGAAGAGGCCGGAGAGGTCGTCGCCCGGATCCGCACCAGCACCTACGCCTACGAGCCGACCCCGAAGGGATCCGGACGATGAAGGGAGCCGGACGATGACCGCGAGCCACGCGGCGGGACAGCGCCGATTCGAGGACGTGCGCGAGGGAGAGGAGCTGCCGAGCGTCGCGTATCCGCTGCCCGTCTACCGCCTCGTCATGGCCGCCGGTGCCAACCGCGACTTCAACTCCATCCACCACAACACCGACTACGCGCGGGCCACCGGCGCGGCCGAGATGTACGCCAACACCTCCCTGCTGCTGGGGATGTGGGAGCGGATCGTCCGCGACTGGATCGGTCCGGCCGGGACCATCCGCGGCATCAGGGGCTTCCGGATGCGGGCGTTCAACGTCGTCGGCGACACCACCTGGGTGCACGCCCGGGTGGTGTCGGTGACCACCGAGGACGGGCCGGGGACCGTCGACATCGAGGTCCGCTGCGAGAACGCCTCGGGCGTCACCGTCGGCCCCGGCACGGTCCGGGCGACGCTGCCGCTGCGCGCGGACAGCGCGTACGGCACGGGCTGAGGAGGCCGGATGTCCCACGAGCTGTCCGGGAGGACCGCCATCGCCGGTCTCGGCATCACCGAGATGGGCAAGGTGTACGGGCGTACGGCGACGGATTTCGCGGTGCGCGCCGTCGCCCTGGCCGCCGAGGACGCCGGAATCGGGCTCGCCGAACTCGACGGGCTGCTCATCAACCCGGGCGTCGGCGGCGACATCGGGCTGCCGCTCCAGGCGGCGCTGGGCATCGGGGAGCTGCGGCTGCTCTCCACGGTGCAGGGGTTCGGCTCCTCCGCGTGCGCCATGGTGCAGTACGCCTCCCTCGCGATCAGTGCGGGGCAGGCGGAGGCGGTCGCCTGCGTGTACGCGGACGCGCCGCTGCGCCAGGGCGCGGGCAGCGGCGCGGCGTACACCGGCGCCGCCCGGCAGGCGTCCGCCCTGGACGGGCTGGTGCGTGCCGCGGGTCTTGACAGCGCCGCCGCGAAGTACGCGCTCGCCGCCCGCCGTCACATGGAGCGCTACGGGACGACGAGCGAGCAGCTGGGCGCGGTGGCCGTCGCGGCCCGGCAGTGGGCGGCGCTCAACGAGCGGGCGCAGATGAGGGACCGGAAGCTGACGCTGGAGGACCACCAGGCGTCCCGTGTGGTGGCCGACCCGCTGCGGCTGTTCGACTGCTGTCTGGTGAGCAACGGCGGGATCGCCGTCGTCGTCACGAGCGCCGAGCGGGCCCGGAGCCTGGCCCGGCCGCCGGTGTACGTGCTCGGCTGGGGCCAGGGCCACCCCGGGCACCCGATGGCGCGCGGCAGCGGCTTCGGGCTGGTCACGGGGGCCGCCACGTCCGGTCCGGCCGCGCTCGCCATGGCCGGTCTTTCGCTGTCCGACATCGGCGTCCGCGAGATCTACGACTGTTTCACCTTCACGACGCTGGTGTCCCTGGAGGACTACGGATTCTGCGCCAAGGGCGAGGGCGGCGCGTTCGTGGCCTCGGGGGCCCTCGCGCCGGGCGGCAGCCATCCCACGAACACCGGGGGCGGCCAGCTGTCCTCGTACTACATGTGGGGCATGACGCCGCTGTCGGAAGGCGTCATCCAGGCGCGGGGCGACGGCGGCCCACGGCAGGTCGCGGGCGCCGACGCGGTCCTGGTCAGCGGCAACGGCGGGGTGCTCGACCACCACGCGACGCTGATCCTCGGCCCGCATCCGCACCCCTGATCACCCGCGAGGAATCCGGAAGGACTGGGCCAGTGAGCGTTTTCCCACTCACCCGTGACGAACACTCCGCGGAGTTCTTCGACGCCGCCGCCCGGGGCGTCCTGCTGCTGCGCTGGTCGAAGGAGTGCGGCGGCTACCTCCCGCCAGCCGCGACGGTCTGCCCTTGTGCTCCGCTCGCGCCGCTGGAGTGGCGGGAGTCGTCGGGCCTCGGCGAGGTCGTCACCTGGACGGTCATCCCCGCGCGCGGCCCGGACGCGGCGGCGGTGCCGCCCACGGTGGTGGCGTACGTCGAGCTGGCGGAGGGGCCGTGGATCACCGTGCGGGTACGGGGCATCGACCCGGCCACGCTGCGGGCGGGCCACCCGGTGCGCATCGGCTTCGAGACCCCCGAGGGCGGCGATGCCGTCCCGGTCGCCGTTCAGCCCGGCTGAACCGCGATCGACTTGGTCTCCTGGTAGGCCCGCAGGCCCTCGGGGCCCATCTCGCGCCCGATGCCGGACTCCTTGAATCCGCCGAACGGGCTCCCGTACGCCTGCGGGTGGCCGTTCACGCTGACCATGCCGGTGCGCAGCCGCCGCGCCACCGCGAGTCCCGCCTCCGGGTCGGCGGTCCACACCGAGCCGGAGAGGCCGTACGGGGAGTCGTCGGCGATCGCCACGGCCTCGTCGGTGTCCCGGTACGGGATGACCGCGACGACCGGGCCGAAGATCTCCTCGCGGGCGATCCGCATGCCGTTGTGCACACCGTCGAAGAGCGTCGGCTCGACGTACCAGCCCGCGTCGAGGCCCTCGGGGCGCCCTCCCCCGGCCACGACCCGGGCTCCCTCGGTGCGGCCGGTGGCCAGATAGCCCTCCACGCGGTCCCGTTGGCGCTCGCTGATCAGCGGGCCGACGACGGTCCCGGCCGCGAGCGGGTCGCCCACGGGGACCTCGCGGAAGGCGGCGGCCAGCGCCTCGACGAGGGCGTCGTGCCGGGTGGCGGGGGCCAGGATCCGGGTCTGGGCGATGCACGCCTGGCCGTTGACCATCAGCGCCATGGGCAGGATCTTCCGGGCGAACGCTTCCAGGTCGGCGTCGGGGAGCACGATCGCCGCCGACTTGCCGCCCAGCTCCAGCGTGACGCGGGCGACGCGCTCGGCGCAGACGGCCATGATCCGCTTCCCGGCGGCGCTCGATCCGGTGAACGCCACCTTGTCGACGCCCTCGTGGGCCACGAGGTGGGCCCCGGCGTCCCGGTCGCCGGGGACGAGGTTGAAGACGCCCGGCGGAAGCCCGGCCTCGGCCAGCGCCTCGGCCAGCTCGAAGAGGGTGAGCGGGGCCTCCGGGGCGGGCTTGGCGATCACCGAGCAGCCCGCCGCGAGCGCCGGGGCGATCTTGAGCATGGGCGAGCTGAGCGGCCCGTTCCACGGGGTGATCGCGGCGACGACGCCGACCGGCTCCTGGGTGACGAGGCTGATGTTGCCCGCGTCGTCGGTGCGCTGCTCGTCCGGGTCGGTGGAGCGCACCAGACCGGCGTAGTAGCGCAGGTGCCGGATGGGGTTGGGCACATGGGCCGCGGCGCTGAACCAGCGGGGGCAGCCCAGTTCGCTGGTGAGCAGGTCGACCAGGTACCCGGACCGCTCCTGGAGGAGGTCGGCCGCCCGCTCCAGCACCTGGGCGCGGTCCCCTCGCGGCGTCTGTCGCCAGACACCGGAGTCGAACGAGGCGCGCGCGGCGGCGACGGCCCGCTCCACGTCCTCCGGGGCGGCGAGGACGGTACGGCCGACGAGATCCTGGTTGGCGGGGTTGCGGATGTCGAGCGGGGTGCCGCCCCGGGACGCGGTCCAGGCCCCGCCCAGATACATCCGCTGCCGGTCCACGGGGGCGGTGGCGACCATGGGCGTCTCCTTCAGCCGGGCGTCTCCATAAACCATGACTATGGATTGCACTGTAGTCGAGATCACCCACCTTGGGAGGAGCCCTCGCGCACACCCTTCTGAACAGGCGGTGCACGGATCTGGCCATCCGGGCAGCGACGGGCTTACCGTGAGCCATGTCCCCGAATCTATGCGCAGGAATCGCATAGAAAGCCTTGACGGGTCAGAACACCTGGGGCAATCGTGTGGACAGCCCAGCGGGCCCAAGGAGGCGTTATGCGGGTACAACTCACGGCGGTCGGGCTGGTGACGGTGATGGCCGCGGGCGGCCTCACCGCGTGCGGCTCTTCCTCCTCCGGCGACTCATCGGGGGGCGGAAACCGCACCCTCACCCTCGGCACGACCACCGTCGTCTCGCAGTGGGACCCCTTCAAGAACGACTGGGGCCCCTTCCTCCAGCCTCAGCAGGCCGCGTACGACAGCCTGGTCCACCGCAACCCGGACGGGTCGTTCGCGCCGGGGCTCGCGACGAAGTGGAGTTACGCCGACCCCTCGACCTTCGACATGACGATCCGCCACGGCGTGACCTTCTCCGACGGCGCCAAGCTGGACGCCGCCGCGGTGAAGGCCAACCTCGACCACGGCAAGACCGTCCAGGGCCCCCGGACCGACGAGATCGCCGCCATCAGCAAGGTGACGGTCACCGCGCCGGACCAGGTGCGGATCAAGCTGTCCCGGCCGGACCCCTCGCTGCCGCTCGTCTTCTCCGCCGTGCTCGGCCAGATGGCGAGCCCGAAGGCGCTCAAGGACCCGGCGCTGCTGAAGAAGAAGCCGGTCGGCGCCGGGCCGTACACCCTGGACACGGCCGCCACCACACCCGGCGACAAGTACACCTTCGTCAAGAACCCGAAGTACTGGGACGCGAAGTCGGTGAAGTTCGACAAGCTGGTGTTCCCGATCATCCAGGACTCCACCGCGTCCCTGAACGCCCTGCGCTCGGGGCAGATCGACGGCGCCATCGGCACCCTCGACGACGTCCCGGCCGCCAAGGCCGCGGGCCTCTCCGTCTCCTCCTCACTGAGCTACTTCACCGCGCTCAACGTCAACGACCGCAGCGGCCGCCAGGTCAAGGCGCTCGGCGATGTACGGGTCCGCAGGGCGCTGAACTACGCCGTCGACCGCAAGGCGCTCCAGGCGACCGCGGGCGAGGGCCAGCCCACCACCCAGATCTTCCCGCCGGGCCAGCCCGGGTACGTCAAGGCGCTGGACAAGGCGTATCCGTACAGCCCGGCGAAGGCGAAGAAGCTGCTCGCCGAGGCGGGCTACCCGAACGGCATCGACCTCACGGTCACCAACACCGCCGTGCTCTTCTTCGACCGCTACGGGCAGGCGCTCGCCCAGCAGTTGAAGAAGTCGGGCATCCGCATCAAGATCCACAACGTGTCACTGCCGGAGTACCAGGCGCTGCGCCTCTCCGACAAGAACCCGCTCTACGCCTGGTTCTACAACTGGATCGGCACGCCCATCGACGCCAACCGGCTGCTGCGCCGGAACGGCCAGTACAACCCGTACCGAGTCGACAACCCGAAGCTGGACAAGCTGATCGACAAGGCCGCGGCCGAGACCGGGGCGCGGCAGCGGGCGACGTACGAGGAGATCTCCAAAGAGGTCGTCGACCAGGCGCTCTTCGTCGTCACCAACATCGGCAAGACCTACTACTTCTACAACCCGAAGAAGGTCAAGGAGATGAGCTACGTGCCGCTGGAGTCGCTGCCGTTCGTCAGGGGCCTGGAGCCCGCCTCCTGAGCCTTGAGGAGCAAGTGCTGTGCTCAGGACAGTCCTCCGACGGCTCCTGGTCGTCGTCCCGATGCTATGGGGCATCGCCACGGTGGCGTTCTGCCTGGTCAACCTGATCCCCGGATCCCCGGCGCGCACCATCCTGGGCGACGGCGCCACCGCCGAGCAGGTCGCCGCGCTGGACCGGAAGATGGGCTACGACCGGCCGCTCGCCGCCCAGTACTGGTCATGGCTCTCGCATGTGCTGCGCGGCGACTTCGGCACTTCGCTGCTCACCAGCAGGCCGACGACGGCCGATGTGGGCGCCCGGCTGCCCATCACACTCTCCGTCGTCACCGGTGCCGTGCTGCTGACGGTCGTCGTCGGGGTGGCCGTCGGCGTGGTGAGCGCGATCGGCGGGCGGCGGCTGGACCGCGCGGGGCAGAGCGTGCTCAGCTTCTTCATGGCCGTCCCCAGCTTCTGGCTGGGCGTGCTGCTGGTCTTCCTGCTGTCCATCCGGCTGGGCTGGCTGCCCGCCACCGGCTATGTGCCCTTCGCCCAGTCCCCCGGCCGCTGGCTCGCCTCGATCACCCTGCCGTGTCTGTCCGTGGCGGCGGTGGGCATCGCCACCGTCGCCCGGCAGACCCGGGGCGCGATGCTGGACGTTCTCAGCAAGGACTACATCCGGACGCTGCGCGCCACCGGCGTCTCCAACCGTTCGCTGATCTTCCGGCACGCGCTGCGCAACGCCTCCATTCCCATCGTGACCAGCGTCGGCTTCCAGTTCATCGGTCTGCTCGGCAGCACCGTCATCGTCGAGCAGGTCTTCGCGCTGAACGGCCTCGGGGCACTGACCCTTTCGGCGGTGAACGGAAAGGACTTCCCCGTGGTGCTCACCGTCGTCCTGTTCACGACCAGCATCGTGCTGGCCGCGAACCTCCTCGTGGACGTCGCCAACGCCTGGCTCAACCCGAAGGCGAGGCGGGCATGAGCGTCGGCGTGAACACCGAGGCCGTGGCGGCCGGGCCGGGGCGCCACCGGCGTGCGGGCGAGAAGGGCGCGGGCCGCGCGCGCGGCGTGCTGCGCCGCCCCGGGACCTGGCTGAGCCTGGGGTGGATCACCGTGGTCGTCCTCGGCAGCCTCTTCGCCTCCGCGCTGGCCCCGCACGACCCGCTCGACCAGGATCTGAGCCGCGTCTACCAGGGCCCGTCCGGCACGTACTGGCTCGGCACCGACTCCCTCGGCCGCGACGTGCTCAGCAGGCTGATGCACGGCGGGGCCCTCAGCCTGCTGGGCTCCGGCGAAGCCGTCCTGGTCGCGCTCCTCATCGGCATCCCGTTCGGGCTGCTGGCCGGCTACCGGGGTGGCTGGGCCGACGCCGTCATCAGCCGGATCGCCGAGGCGCTGATGGCCCTGCCCGTGATCATCATCCTGCTCGCGGTGGTCGCGGTGTACGGGCGCGGATTCGCGGTGTCCATGGGGGCCCTCGGGGTCATCTTCTCCGCCGCCATCATCCGGCTGGTGCGGGCGACGACGACGGCCGTGCGCGGCGAGCTGTACGTCGACGCCGCCCGCGTCTCGGGGCTGCGGGCGCCCCGGATCGTCGTACGGCACGTGCTGCCCAACGTCATCGCGCCGGTGCTCATCCAGAGTTCGCTGACCCTGGGCACCGCCCTGCTGATCCAGTCCGGCCTGGGCTTCCTCGGCCTCGGCCCGCAGCCGCCCGCGCCCAACTGGGGAGCGGGCATCGCCGAGGCCGCCACCGCCATCAACCAGGACGCCTGGCTGATGGTCCCGACCGGGGGCGTGCTGGTCCTCACCGTCCTGGCCTTCAACTTCCTCGGCGACGCGCTGCGTGACGCGGCCCCCTCGGGCCGGGGACCGGCGGCCACCGGACGCTTCTTCGGCCGCCGCCCCCTCCCCGGGGATTCCGGTACGACGGAGCGCGCCGACGACGGCGTGCTGCTCCGGGTCCGGGATCTTGTGGTGTCCTTCCCCGAAGCGGACGGGGGCGACCAACCCGTGGTCGACGGTGTCGGCTTCGACGTCCGGCCGGGCGAAACCGTCGGCCTGGTGGGCGAGTCGGGCTGCGGAAAGACCGTCACCGCGCTGTCCGTCCTCGGCCTCGTCCCGGGCGCGGGACACCTCGGGGAGGGGCAGATCCTGTTCGACGGGGCGGACCTCGCCCGGATGCCGGAGAAGCGGCTCGCGGCGTACCGGGGACAGCGGATCGGCTACATCGCGCAGGAGCCGATGACCGCGCTCGACCCGTGCTTCACCATCGGATCCCAGCTCGTCGAACCGCTGCGGCGACACCGCGGGCTGGACAAGGCCCAGGCCCGGGCACGCGCCGTCGAACTGCTGAGCCTGGTCGGCATCCCGCGCCCGGAGCAGATCTGCCGTTCGTATCCGCACCAGCTCTCCGGCGGCATGGCGCAGCGCGCGGCGATCGCGCTCGCCCTGACCGGCGAGCCCGATCTGCTGATCGCGGACGAGCCGACCACCGCCCTCGACGTCACCGTGCAGGCCGAGATCCTCGATCTGCTGCGCTCGCTCCAGGCGGAGCTGGGCATGGCGATGATCCTGGTGACCCACGACCTCGGGGTGGTCGCCGACATCTGCGACCGGGCGGTGGTGATGTACGCCGGGCAGGTGGTCGAGGAGGGCACCGTCGATCAGATCTTCACGGCCGCCCTGCACCCCTACACCCGTGCCCTGCTGCGCTCCACGCCGGAGCGCGAGGAGACGGCGGGCCCGCTGCCCGCCATCGAGGGGACGGTGCCGCAGCCGCGCGACTGGCCGGCCGGGTGCCGGTTCGCCGCGCGCTGCGCGTTCGCGACCGAGGCCTGTTCGGCGGCGCCCGTGCCGATGCTGGTGCGCGACCCCGCGTCCGGCGGCCCGCGCGCGGCCCGTTGTATCCGTGCCGACTCCTGGAAGGCGGTGGACCATGAGCGCGCTGCTGGAGCTGTCTGATCTCGCGGTCACCTACCCGGCGCCCGGACGGCGTTCCGCGCCGCTGCGCGCGGTGGACGGGGTGAGCCTGCGCGTCGAACCGGGCGAAACCGTCGGCCTGGTCGGTGAGTCCGGCTCGGGCAAGTCGACCATCGGCCGGGCCGTCCTCGGCCTCACCCGGGCCGCCGAGGGGCGGATCTCGTTCGACGGCGCGGACATCACGCACGCGTCCGCGCGCGCCCGCCGCGCGCTCGCGTCCGATCTGCAGGTCGTCTTCCAGGATCCGTACAGTTCCCTCAACCCGAGCCATCCGGTGGGCAAGACGCTCGCCGAGCCGCTGCTGCGGCGGAAGGGGACGGGCCGGGAGCAGGCGGGTGCGGAGATCCGGCGGCTGCTGTCGGCCGTCGGGCTGCCCGACGACGCGGCGGACCGGCATCCGGCGCGGTTCTCGGGCGGTCAGCGGCAGCGCGTCGCCATCGCCCGGGCGCTGGCGGTCTCGCCCCGTCTCGTCGTCTGCGACGAGCCGGTCAGCGCGCTGGACGTGTCCACCCAGGCCCAGGTGATCAATCTGCTGGCCGCGCTCCAGGCGGAGCTGGGGGTGGCGTATCTGTTCATCGCCCATGACATCGCGGTCGTACGGCACATCTCGCACCGCGTCGTCGTCCTCTACCGGGGCCGGGTCATGGAGTCGGGGCCGACCGGCGAGGTGTGTCTGCGGCCGAGCCATCCGTACACCCGCGCGCTGGTGGCGGCGGCCCCGGTGCCGGATCCGGCGCTGCAGCGCAAGCGCCGCCAGGTGCGGCGGGCCTCGGTGTCGACCTCGACGGCGGCGGCCGGGGCCGTGGACGGGACGGGGTGCCCCTTCGCGCCCCGCTGCCCGCACACGGCTCAGGTGTGCTGGTCGGCGAGGCCCGCCCGCACCACGGTGGGCCAGGTGGAGTTGAGCTGCCACCGGTACGATCCGGACTCGGGCCACCCCGACGCGGGCGCGCCGCTTCCCGGCCTCTCCCTGACGGAAAACGGACATGGGCGCCAACCCTGATAAGGGTTCCGGTATACTCCGTCCCATGGAGGGACCTTGGCTATCAGGTGAGGAAATGGCGCCGACGAAGACACTGAAACGCGGAGCCAAGGTCGCCGAGGCGCTGGCGCAGGAAATCGTCCACGACATCGTGAAGCGCAAGCTGCCGCCGGGCACGCTGCTGCCGTCCGAGGCGCAGATGATCGAGGACTACGGCGTGGGGCGCGGTTCGCTCCGCGAAGCGCTGCGGATCCTCGAAGTCCACGGGCTCATCACGATGAAGCCGGGGCGCAACGGCGGCCCGATGGTCATCGAGGTGCGCACCCGTGACTACGGCCGGATGTCGACGCTCTTCTACCACCTCGGCGGCGTCACGTTCAGCGAACTGCTGGAGGCGCGGCTGGTGATGGAGGCGACGATGGCCCGGCTCGCCGCCGAGCGCAACGCGCCGGAGCTGGGTGAGCAACTGGCCGAGTCGTGCGAGAAGTCCGTGGTGGAGGACGACGATCTGTACTTCGCCGCCACCCACGACTTCCACCGCAAGGTGTCGTCCATGTCGGGGAATCCGATTCTCAACCTGGTGAGCATGTCGCTGGAGGACATCTTCCACGACCAGGTCAGCGGCTTCCTCTTCCCGCCCGACCGGCGCGAGGACGTGCAGGCGACGCACAAGGCCATCGCGCGGGCCATCGCCAAGGGGCAGGCCGCGACGGCGGAGCGGCTGATGCGGCAGCACATGCAGGAGTACGCGGACTATGTGCGCAGGCGCCACCCCTCCCTCGTCGACCAGGTCGTCAACTGGCGCTGATCTCAGGGCCGTTGTCCAGACGGTCAGCGGCCGCGCCAGACGGGGTCGCGTTTCTCGGTGAACGCCGAGGCTCCCTCGCGGGCGTCCTCGGAGGAGCGGACCGGCTCGTAGATCGCGTTCTGCCGGGCGAAGGCCTCCTCCGCGGGCCACTGCCCGCCCTCGCCCAGGACCCGCTTGGTGGCCCGTACGGCCAGGGGGCCGTTCTCCGCGATCCGGCTCGCCAGTGACAGGGCCACGGCGAGGGCGCCGCCGGGCGGCGTGAGCCGGTTGACCAGGCCCGCCGCGTGCGCCCGCGCGGCGTCGATACGGTCCCCCGTCAGCGCCCACTCGGCTGCCGTGCCCAGCGGCACCCGGCGCGGCAGCCGCAGCAGGCCGCCGCCCCCGGCCATCAGTCCGCGGCGCACCTCGGGGAGCCCGAACCAGGCGTTCTCGGCGGCCACGATCAGATCGCAGGCGAGCGCGATCTCGAAGCCTCCGGCCAGTGCGAAGCCTTCGACGGCCGCTATGAGCGGCTTCGCCGGGGGCGCCTCCACCAGACCGGCGAAACCACGGCCCGGCACCGAGGGGCGTTCGCCCGCGAGGAACGCCTTGAGGTCCATTCCGGCGCTGAACGTGCCTCCGGCGCCGGTCAGCACGCCCACGCGCACCGTGTCGTCGGTGTCGAGCCGTTCCATCGCGGCGCCGATCGCCCGCGCGGTGGCGGTGTTCACCGCGTTGCGGACCTCCGGCCGGTCGATGGTGACGACGAGGACGGCGCCCCGCGTCTCGACGGTGGCCTCGGGGCTCATCGCGCCTGCATCCGGATCGCGCCGTCGAGGCGGATCGTCTCGCCGTTGAGCATGGGGTTGTCGATGATGTGCAGCGCCAGCCGGGCGTACTCGTCGGGGACGCCGAAGCGGCGTGGGTGGGGCGCCATGGTGGAGAGCGAGTCGCGCACCCGCTGGGGCAGCCGGGCCAGGATGGGGGTGTCGAAGAGGCCGGGGGCGATGGTGCACACCCGTATCAGCTTGCCCGCCAGGTCGCGGGCGGCCACGAGGGTGAGTCCGACGATGCCCGCCTTGGCCGAGGCGTACGGGAGTTGGCCGATCTGTCCTTCCCAGGCGGCGACGGAGGCGGTGAGCACGCAGACCCCGCGCTCGCCGTCGACCGGTTCGTTCCGGGCCATCCGGGCGGCGGCGAGGCGCAGCACGTTGAAGGTGCCGATCAGGTTGACGCGTACGACGGACTCGTAGAGGTCGAGGGAGCCGGGTTCGCCGTCGCGTTCCACGACGCGCATCGCCCCGCCCCGGCCCGCACAGTGCACGAGCGTGCGCAGCGGGCCGAGGGCTTCGGCGGCCGCGACGGCTTCGGCGACGGCGTCGGGGTCGGTGACGTCGGCGGGCGCGAAGTGGGCGCCTGCGCCGAGGTCGGCGGCCACGGCCTTGCCGTCGGAGGCGGGCAGGTCGAGCAGGACGGTCGGCACTCCGGCGGCGACCAGCCGCCGGGCGGTGGCCAGTCCCAGACCGGAGGCCCCGCCGGTCACCACGGCGGACCCTGATGTGACGTCCATGGCTGGTCGCCTCCTTGGCTTGGTGAGTGAGGTGGTGCGGGTGCGGGTTCAGGGCGCGCCGAGGTTCTCCAGGATGAGGGCGTTGGCCATGCCGCCCGCCTCGCACATGGTCTGGAGTCCATAGCGGCCACCGGTGTCCTCCAGGTGGCCGAGCAGCGTGGTGGTCAGCCGGGCGCCGGAGGCGCCGAGCGGGTGGCCCAGCGCGATGGCACCGCCCCGGGGGTTGAGCCGGTCGTCGGGGAACCCGAACTCGGCCTGCCAGGCGAGCGGCACGCTCGCGAACGCCTCGTTGACCTCGGCGGCGGCGATGTCGTCCAGGGCCAGCCCTGAGCGGTGCAGCACGCGCCGGGTGGCGGGGAGGGGGCCGGTGAGCATCAGCAGCGGATCGTCGCCGCATACGGCGGAGGCCACGATCCGGCCCCGTGGGGTGAGTCCGAGGGCGGCCGCGCGCTCCTCGGACATCACCAGGAGCGCCGCCGCGCCGTCGGTGAGCTGGGAGGCGTTGCCCGCGGTGATCTTGAAGTCGAGGTCCGGGAAGCGGCGGTGGTAGCCGGATGCGGCGAAGGCCGCCGGGAGTTCGGCCAGCCTCTCGGGGGTCGCACCGGGGCGGATCGTCTCGTCGGCGGAGACGACGCCGTCCGGGGTGGCGACGGGCGCGGTCTCGCGGGCGAACGCGCCGTCGGCCACGGCCTTGGCGGCGCGCTCGTGGCTGCGCGCGGCGTAGGCGTCGAGTGCTTCGCGGCTCAGCCGCCACTTCTGGGCGACGAGTTCCGCCGCGATGCCCTGCGGCAGCAGTCCGGGGGCGTACCGGCGGGCCACTCCCGCGCCGAAGGGGTCGGCGCCCATGCGGGCCGACCCCATCGGCACGCGGCTCATCGACTCCACTCCGGCCGCGATCACGGTCTCGTACGCCCCGGCGACCACTCCCTGCACGGCGAAGTCCAGCGCCTGCTGACCGGAGCCGCACTTGCGCTCGATGGTCACCGAGGGCACGTGCTCGGGGAGTCCGGCGGCCAGCCAGGCCTGCCGCCCGGGGGTCGCGGACTGCTCACCGGCCTGGCCGGCGCAGCCGACCAGGACGTCGTCGACGGTGCCGGGATCGATGCCGGTGCGGTCCAGGAGCGCGAGGAGGACCGCCGCCAGCAGATCGACCGGGTGGACGCCGGAGAGCGCGCCACCGGGCTTTCCCCGGCCCATGGGAGAGCGCACGGCATCGACGATGACGGCTGCGGGCATGGCGTTCCCCCAGATCCTCGGCGTTCCCTTGACACAAAAACTATGCATACCTTTACCATGGATTCGTGTCCGGAACCATGGTGAACGAACCCGCGGACGGCCTCTCCGAGCAGCAGCTCGAAGTGCGCCGCATGGCGCGGGCACTGGCCCGGGAGCACTACGCGCCGCTGGCCGCGCGATGGGACGCGGAGCGCGTACCGCTTCCGCACGAGGAGCGCCGCAGGCTCGGCGACCTGGGGCTGCTCGGCATCACGCTGCCCGAGGAGTTCGGCGGTTCCGGTGCCCCGGTGCTCGACGCGCTCGTAGTGATCGAGGAGCTGGCGAAGGAGTGCCGCCCCGCGGCGTTCCAGGTGTTCGAGTGCAACACCGGCCCGGCCACCGTCGTCAATCTGCTCGGCAGCGACGATCTGCGCGCCCGCTGCCTTCCCCCGATCATCCGTGGCGAGGCGACGATGGCGGTGGCGATCTCCGAGCCCGACGCGGGCTCCGCCGCCACCGACATGACCACCCGCGCGGTCCGGGACGGCGCCTTCTACCGGGTCAGCGGATCGAAGCGATGGATATCGGGCGGCGGTCACGCCGATCAGTACCTGCTCTACGCGCGGCTCGCCGATGTGCCCGGCGCACGCGGAATCGGCGCGCTGGTGGTCGACGCCGACACCCCGGGCATCTCGTACGGCGCGCAGGAGAAGCTGATGGGCTTCCGCGGCATCCCGTCCTGCGACATCCACTTCGACGACGTACGGGTCCCTGCCGCCAACCTGCTGGTGGACGCCGGCCGCTTCCGCGAGCTGTTCACCGGCTTCTCCCTGGAGCGGCTCGGCAACGCGACCATGAGCCTGGCCCTCGCCCAGGCCGCCGTGGACCGCACCGTGGACTATGTGCGGGCCCGTACGGCCTTCGGCAAGCCCCTGATCGAGTTCCAGGCCACCCAGCTGACCCTCGCCGACATGGTGCTGCAGGTCGAGGCGGCGCGGCTGCTGGTCTACCGCGCGGCGCGGGGCGCCGGGCGGGGGCTGCCCTCACCGCTGGAGGTCTCGCTGGCCAAGTGCGCGGCCAACGAGACCGCCAAGCGCGTCACCGATCTGGCCATCCAGCTGCACGGCGGCAATGGCTACACCGAGGAATACGGCATCGAGCGGCTGCACCGCGAC
Source organism: Streptomyces sp. NPDC059850 (assembly GCF_042731515.1). Classification (NCBI taxonomy): domain Bacteria; kingdom Bacillati; phylum Actinomycetota; class Actinomycetes; order Kitasatosporales; family Streptomycetaceae; genus Streptomyces; species Streptomyces sp. NPDC059850. The sequence goes on along the minus strand of NZ_JBHWJI010000006.1, from coordinate 175,718 downwards.
GCCCACGGCTGGGCGCTGGCGGGCGGCACCCCCACCATGCAGCGCACGCGCATCGTCTCCGAGCTGCTCGGCCGGAGCTTCGACCAGCGTCGCTGACCCCCTGGACCCGTGGGGACACGAACGCGAAGGAGACCGCCCATGCCGTTCGAACTGCCCCCGCGCCACCTGGATCTGCGCGAGCGCGCCACCGAACTCGCCGAGCGGCTGCGCCCCGGCGCCGACCGCGCCGACGCCGCCACCGGCATCGACCCGGCGACGCGGGACGCGCTGCGCGAAAGCGGTCTGGTCCGGCTCACCGTCCCCGCCGCGCACGGCGGGGAGGACGAGCGGGTGGACCCCCTCGCCGTCACGGTGGTGCGCGAGGCGCTGATGGCCGTCTCCGCGCATCTGGACTCGCTGTTCGCCATGCAGGGCATCGGCGGCTTCGCGCTGTCCGCGGCCGCCCCTCGGATACGGGACGCCTGGCTGCCCCGGGTCGCCGCGCTGGACGCGATCGCCGCGCTGGCGCTCACCGAGCCCGAGATCGGCTCCGATTTGCGGTCGGTCGCCACCCGCGTGACCGAGGGCGACGGCGGGCTCGTCGTCAGCGGCCGCAAGTCCTGGATCACCAACGCCGGTGCGGCCGACTTCTACACCGTGCTGTGCCGGGAGGGCGACGGCCACAGCCTGGTGCTCGTCCCCGCCGACGCCCCCGGCGTGCGGGTGGAGAGCGGCCCGGAGATCATCGCCCCGCACATCCTCGGCACGGTGTTCCTGGACGACGTGAGGGTCCCCCCGGACCATCGGATCGGCGAACCGGGCGGCGCGTTCCCGCTGGTGCTGCGGACCCTGTCCACCTTCCGCGTCTCGGTGGCGGGTTCGGCCGTCGGCCTCGCCCAGGCCGCGCTGGACGAGGCCGTACGGCACACCACCTCGCGCGAACAGTTCGGCGAGCCGCTCGCCCGGCTCGGCCCCCTCCCCCATCTGCTGGGCACCTCGTGGATGGAGATCGAGTCCGCGCGCGCCCTGACCTACACGGCGGCGTCCAGGGCGGCCGAGGACCCGGCGGCGGCGCTCCCCTGGTCGTCGATGGCGAAGGTCGCGGCGACCGAGACCGCGGGCCGGGTGGTGGACCGCTGTGTGCAGATGATGGGCCGCTTCGGCCTCGTCACGGGTTCCACCATCGAACGGCTCTACCGCAACGCCCGGCCGATGCGCATCTACGAGGGCGGCAACGAGGTGCTGACCGGCCAGCTCGCCAAGACGCTCACGCGAGGCCGGGGCTGAACCCTGGCTCCAAAACCATGACTATGGTTATATCAGTTCTGTTCGAGTCATCGCCGCCGCACGGACAAGGGGTGAGATGAGGACCTACACGGACCTGGTGCCGGTCTTTCCGGACCAGCGCGACTGGACCCTGGCGACCGTGCTGCGCCACCAGGCGGACGTCCGCCCCGAGGCGGTCTTCCTCGACGTACCGGAGGAGCACCGCACCTTCAGCTACGCGCAGAGCCTGGAGCAGGCCGAATCCGTCGCCGACGCGCTGGCCCTGGCCGGTGCCGACCCCGGCGACCGGGTGCTCGTGATGGCGGCCAACTCCTCGCAGTTCGTGCGCACCTGGCTCGGGGTGGCGCTCGGCGGCTACGTCGAGGTGCCCGTCAACACCGCGTACGAGGGCGTGTTCCTCAGCCACCAGCTGGTGACCGCGGGGCCGCGCTGGGCGGTGGTGGACGACGTACTCGCTGCCCGGTTCCTCGCCATCGCCGACGACGCCCGCGCCATCGAATGCTTCTGGGTCATCGACACCGGTTCCCGCGACAGCGCCCTGCGCGCGCTGCGCGACGCCGGGTGGCGGGCGGAGTCCTGGGAGGAGCTGGCGCGCGGCGCGCGGCCGGGGGCGCGCCCACCGGCCCCCGCCCCCGCCCCCTCATCACTCGCGTCCATCTTCTTCACCTCGGGCACCACGGGCCCCTCCAAGGGCGTGGCGATGCCACACGCCCAGATGCATTTCTTCGGCGAGGAGGTGGTCAGCCTCCAGCGGCTGACCGCCGACGACGTGTACTTCACCTGCACTCCGCTCTTCCACGGCAACGCCCAGTTCATGGCCGCGTATCCGGCGCTCATCGCCGGGGCGCGGCTGGTGGTGCGGCCGCGCTTCAGCGCCAGCCGGTGGGTCGGCCAGCTGCGCGCCTCCGGCGTCACGGTCACCAACCTCATCGGCGTGATGATGGACTTCATCTGGAAGCAGGAGCCCCGGCCCGACGACGCCGACAACCGGCTGCGCTCGGTCTTCGCGGCGCCCACCGCCGGATCCATCCTGGCGGGATTCCGCGAGCGCTACGGCATCGGCTCGTTCGTCGAGGTCTTCGGGCTCACCGAGACCAGCGCGCCGATCCTCAGCCCCTACGGCGAGGAGCGCCCGGCGGGTGCCGCCGGGCTGCAGGCCGCCGACTGGTTCGACATCCGGCTGGTCGACCCCGACACCGACGTGGAGGTGGCGACCGGCGAGATCGGCGAGCTGGTCGTCCGTCCGAAACACCCCTGGACGTGCAGCATGGGCTACTACGGCATGCCCGAGCGCACCACCGAAGCCTGGCGGAACCTCTGGTTCCACACCGGCGACGCTCTGCGCCAGGACGCGGACGGCTGGTACTACTTCGTGGACCGCTACAAGGACGCGCTGCGCCGCCGGGGCGAGAACATCAGCTCGTACGAGATCGAGCAGGCCCTGCTCTCCTGCGAAGCCGTCCTGGAGTGCGCCGTGATCGGCGTCCCCGCCGGGGTCGAGGCGGGCGAGGACGAGGTGCTGGCCTGTGTCGTCGCCGCGCGGGACACCGACCCCGCCGAGCTGTGGGAGTGGTGCGAGGGACGCGTCCCCGCGTTCGCCGTGCCCCGCTTCGTCCGCTTCGTCGACCGGCTCCCGAAGACCCCCTCGGAGCGGGTGCGCAAAACCCAGCTGCGCGCCGACGGCGTCACCCCCGGCACCCACGACCGCCTCGCCCCGCGCGATGCGCGAACCCCGCGCGGCACCGCCGCCCCGGTTCCGGAGCGCACCGCGTGAGCGGGGAGCGGGGCAGCTGCCCCGGGCCGCTCGCCGGGATCACCGTGCTCGAACTCGGCACCATGTACGCGGCCCCCACCGCGGGACGGATGCTGCGCGACTTCGGCGCCCGCGTCATCAAGGTCGAGGACCCGGCGACCGGGGACTTCGCCCGGCAATGGCTGCCGCGCCACAACGGCCTCGCACTCGGCTTCGCCCGGCTCAACGCGGGCAAGGAGTCCATCGGCATCGACCTGCGCCGACCCGAGGGCCGCGACCTGGTGCGCAGGCTCGCCGCGCGGGTGGACGTGGTGCTGGAGTCCTTCCGGCCCGGCAGGCTGGAGGAGTGGGGGCTCGGTTACGACGTGCTGACCGCCGACAACCCCGGCCTGGTGCTCACCCGCGTCTCCGGCTTCGGTCAGACCGGGCCGTACCGGGGCCGCCCGGGATTCGGCACGGTGGCGGAGACCGCGAGCGGTTACGCGTTCACCAACGGCTGGCCCGACAGTCCGCCCACCTCCCCGCCGTTCGGCTTCGCCGACTCCATCGCCGGGCTCTCGGCCGCCTTCGGCACGGTCACGGCGCTGCTGGCCCGGTCCCGCACCGGCCGGGGCGACGCCGTTGACGTGGCCCTCTACGAACCGCTGATGTTCATCCTCGGCGACAGCATCCTGCGTTACACCAGCAGCGGTGAGATACAGCAGCGGGTCGGGAACGGCTCCGGCTCCGCGTCACCGCGCGGCATCTACCAGGCGGCGGACGGCAACTGGCTGTCCATCGCCGCGTCCTCGCAGTCCATCGCGCTGCGCCTGTTCACCGCCATGGGCCGCCCCGAGTTCGGCGACGATCCCCGGTTCGCCACCAACCCGGCGCGGATGGAGCACAACGAGGAACTGCAGCGCCTGGTCGGCGCCTGGGTGGGCCAGCGGCCGCGCGCCGAGGTGCTCGCCGACCTGGAGGCGCACGAGGTGGTCGCCGCGCCCGTCAACGACGCCAGGGACATCGTCGAGGACCCGCACTTCCGGATGCGCACCCTGGTCGAACTGGCCGGTACCGCCCTGGGTCCGGTGCTGGTGCCGGGCCCGGTCGTCCACCTGGACAGCTACCCGGGCCCGCTGTACGAGGGGGTGCCCGGCATCGGCGAGCACACCGTGCCCGCGCTCACCGAACTGCTCGGCCTCACCCCCGGGGAACTGGCCGAACTGGCCGGGTCCTCGGCCGTGGCCCCGGACCGGACCCGCGTGCCATGACGGCCGTCGATCTGTCGGGCCGGGTGGCGCTGGTGACCGGCGGCAGCCGTGGCCTCGGCCGGGAGATCGTGCTCGGCCTGGCCGCCGCCGGGGCCGACGTCGTGATCGCCAGCCGCACCCTGGAGCGCTGCGCCGAGGTCGCCGCCGAGGTGCGCCGGGCCACCGGGCGGCGCGCCCTGCCGTACGCCTGCCACGTCGGGCGGTGGGACGGGCTCGACGCCCTGGTCGACGCCGCGTACGCCGAGTTCGGGCGGCTCGATGTCCTCGTCAACAACGCGGGCATGTCGCCGCGTTACGACACGGTCGCGGACATCGGCGAGGTCCTCTTCGACAAGGTGATCGGGGTCAACCTGAAGGGCCCCTTCCGGCTGGCGGCGCTCGCGGGCACCCGGATGGCCGCCGATCGGGGCGGAAGCATCATCAACATCAGCAGCACCGCTGCCGTACGCCCCCGCGCCGACGTCCTCCCCTACGCCGCCGCCAAGGCCGGGCTCAACGCCCTCACCGCGGGCCTCGCCCATGCCTTCGGCCCCACCGTACGGGTCAACGCCATCATGCCCGGGACCTTCCACACCGACGTGACCGCCGCCTGGGACATGGACGCCTTCGCCGCCCGCGCGGCGGGCTTCGCGCTGCGCCGGGGCGGGCGGCCCGCCGAAATCGTCGGCACGGCGCTGTATCTGGCCTCCGGCGAACTGTCCTCGTACACCACCGGCTCGGTCATCGCCGTAGACGGCGGTCAGCCGTGAAGGGAGCGGGTCCGAAGTGATCATCGATGTGCACTGCCACGCCTGGCCCGACGCCCTCGCGGAGCGCGCCCTCGGCGGCCGGGTGCCCCAGCTGGAACGGCACGGCGACGGCAAGATCTCCACCCTGCACCGGGTGCTGGCCCGCTCCGGCGTCGACAAGGGCGTACTCCTCGGCATCGCCGACACCGCCCGGCACGTCGACGCGGTCAACCGCTTCGTCGCCGCCCAACGCGGGCCGGACCTGGTGCCCTTCGGCACCGTCCACCCGGACCTGCCGCTGGAGGACAACCTCGCGAGCCTGCGCCGGCACGGCATCGCGGGGGTCAAACTCCACTCCCTCTTCCAGGGATTCGCGTACGACGACCCGAGAGTGTGGGACCTGCTGGAGGCGTTCGGCTCGCGGATCGCCGTCATCGCGCACGTCGGCGCGGGCGGCGACCGGCAGAGCAACGAGCGGGCCACGCCCGCGATGATCCGCGCCATCGTGCGGCGCTTCCCCGACCTGCGGCTGATCGCCTGTCATTTCGGCGGCTACCACCGGCTGGAGGAGGCGGAGGAGCAGCTGCTCGGCGAGGACGTCCTGCTGGAGACCTCGTGGCCGCCGACCATGGCCCGGCTCGCGCCCGAGCGGGTGCGCGCGATCATCGGCAGACACGGCGCGAACCGGGTGGTCTTCGGCTCCGACTGGCCGATGGCCGACCCCGGCGCGGAGATCTCGGCCATCCGGGCCCTCGGCCTGTCCGAGGAGGCCACGGCGGGCATTCTCGGCGGCAACGCCGCCCGCCTCCTGGGGCTCGGCCCCCCGGCGGGCGCGCCTCCGGGCCGCCACGACCGGGCAGGTCAGCCGTGACCGGGCGGCCCGGAAACGGGTCGGCCGGGAGCGGCGGCGACGACGTCCTCGTGGAGCGGCGCGGCGACGCCACGTGGATCACCCTCAACCGCCCCGACCGCCGCAACGCCTACGACCCGGCCATGGCCGAAGCGGTGGCGGCCGCCCTCGACGCGGCCAACCGCTCCCGCGCGGTCGTCATCACCGGCGTGCCGGGCAGCTTCTGCGCCGGGGGCGCCCTCACCGGCCTCAGCCAGCCCGATGTGACCGCGATGCGCGGCCTCTACCGGGCCTCCCTGCGGCTCTTCGACGCCGTACGGAACTGTCCGCGCCCGGTCATCGCCGCCGTGGGCGGCGCGGCGGCCGGGGGCGGCAACGAACTCGTCGTCGCCTGCGACCTCGCCATCGCCGCCGAGTCGGCGACCTTCGGACAGACCGGCCCCCGGGTCGGCAGCTCCCCCGTCACCGGCGCCACCAATGTGATGGGGGTGCAGATCGGCGAGAAGCGCGCCAAGGAGATGGCCATGCTCTGCCGCCGCTACTCCGCCGCGCAGGCGCTGGAACTGGGGCTGGTCAACGCCGTGGTGCCCGACGCCGAGCTGGAGCCGACCGTCGAGTCGTGGATCGCCGAACTCGCCCGACTCAGCCCGCGCTACCTGGAAATCACCAAGATCAGCTCCAATGTGTGGTGGAACGCGGCCCGCGACTCCTTCAGCAGCGGCCTCGGCATGCTCGTGCAGTCGATCGGCAGCCCCGACATGGCCGAGGGCGCGCAGGCGTTCCTCGACAAGCGCCGCCCCCGCTTCCCCGGACCCGACGCCTGACGGAGGCACGCCATGCACATCGTCGTGGTCGGCGCCTCCCTCGCGGGCGTCCGCACCGTACAGCTGCTGCGCCGCAGGGGCAGCGACGCCCGGATCACCCTCGTCGGGGCCGAGCCCACGGTCGCGTGCGACCGGCCGCCGCTGTCCAAGAGCTATCTCGCCGACCCCGGCGCCGAGGCCCCGCCGCTGCTGTCGGCGGCGGAACTCGCCGCGCTCGGCGTCGAACCGCTCCTCGGCACGACGGCGACCGGCCTGGACCCCACGGGCCGCACCGTCGCGCTGCGCGGCGCGCCGCCCCTGCCGTACGACGCCCTGGTGATCGCCACCGGCTCCGTACCCCGTACCCTCCCGGGGCTTGGGCCGCGCCCCGGTGTGCGGGTGCTGCGTACGGCGGAGGACGCGGCGGCCATCCGGGCGGGATGCCGGGCGGGGGCCCGGCTGGTGGTCGTCGGCGGAGGCTTCGTCGGCGCCGAAGTGGCATCCACCGCCCGGTCGCTGGGCTGCGCGGTCACCATCGTCGAACCGCAGCCCGCGCTGATGACGCGCGGTCTCGGGCCGGTGCTCGGCAAGGCCCTCACCGGACGCCACGTCCGGCACGGCACCGAAGTGCGGCTCGGGGCCACGGTGGCGGGCGTCGAGGACGACGGCCGGGGCGGGCTCCGGGGCGTCACGCTCGGGGACGGCGGGCTCGTCCCGGCCGATCTGGTGGTGCTGGGCGTCGGTTCCCGGCCCGCCACCCGGTGGCTCGAAGGGTCCGGGCTGGCCCTGCGGGACGGCGTCGTATGCGATCGGCACCTGGGCGCGCTGGGGGCGGCGGACGTGTACGCGGCCGGGGACATCGCCCGCTGGCACCACCCCCGCTACGGCGCGGACCTGCGCGTGGAGCACTGGACGAACGCCGTCGACCAGGCCTCCGTCGTAGCCGCCAACCTCACCGGGGCGCCCCTGGTCTGCGACGCGGTGCCGTACGTGTGGTCCGACCAGCTCGGCGGCCGGTTGCGGATCCACGGCCGGGTCGGCGCGGGAGACGAGGTCCGGATCGTCGCGGGGGATCCGGACGAGGGCGACTTCGCGGCGATCGCGGGCAGCGCGGGCACACTGCGGGCGGTCGTCGGGTTCGGCATGGCGCGTGAACTCGCCCCCTTCCGGAAACTGCTGGAGGCCGGGGGCGGCTGGCACCAGGCGCTGGCGCTCGCCGAAGAGCGGCGCGCCGCGCGCGCGGGCGGGTGAGGGGGACGGCGATGACACTCGACCGAGCGACGTCGGAATTCCTCGCCCGCGCGGCCGCCAGCGGGGCCCCGCCCCTGCACGAACTGACGCCGCGACAGGCCAGGGACCGCTTCGCCGCGATGAGCCGCCAGTTCGGCGCGGGGCCCGCCATGGCGAGCGTGGAGGAGACCACCGCCCCCGCCGCCGACGGCGGCGCCGCCGTACCGGTCAGACTGCTCGTCCCGGACGGCGCACCGCGTGGGGTGATCCTCTACTTGCATGGCGGCGGATGGGTCGTCGGGACGCCGGACGAGTTCGACACTCTGGGCCGCAGGCTCGCGCTGCGGACCGGCTGCGCCGTGGTCCTGCCCGGCTACCGGCTCGCCCCGGAACACCGCTACCCCGCCGCGGCGGCCGACGCCTGGACCGCGCTGCGCTGGGCGGACGAGTGCCGGGCCCGCGTCGCTGGCCCGGCGGCGCCGCTGATCGTCGCGGGGGACAGCGCGGGCGGCAACCTCGCGGCGGTGGTCGCCCAACGGGCCCGGGCCGAGGGCGGTCCGGCCGTCGCGGCGCAGGTGCTCCTCTGCCCGGTGACCGACTGCGACCCGGACACCGCCTCGTACACCGACCCGGCGAACCAGCTCCTCCTCACCCGCGCCACCATGCTCTGGTACTGGGACCACTACGCCCCCGACGTCTCCGTCAGGCGCCGCCCCAGCGCCTCCCCGCTGCGCGCCGCCGACCTCACTGGGCTCCCACCGGCCGTCGTCGTCACCGCCGGGCACGATGTGCTGCGCGACGAGGGCGAGGCGTACGCGGACCGGCTGCGCGCGGCGGGGGTGCCGGTGGAACACCGGCGCTTCGAGGGCCTGATCCACGGCTTTGTCACCCTGCTGGACCTGCTGCCGGTCGCCAGTGCCGATGCCCTCGGCTATGTGGCCGACCGGCTCGACCACCTCCTGGACCTGCCTCGGAGCCACCCGTGAACCCGTACCGGTCGATCCTGTTCGTGCCCGCCCACAAACCGGCCTGGGCCGAGAAGGCGCTGGCGGCGGGGCCGGACGCCATCGTCCTCGATCTGGAGGACTCGGTGCCCGACGAGCTGAAGGCGGCGGCCCGGGCCCAGGCCGCCGACTCCGTCACCCGGCTGCGCGCCCTCGATCCGGCGGTGGGCCTGCTGGTGCGGGTCAACGGCCTCGCCACCCGGCTCACCGGCGCCGACCTCGAAGCGGTCGTCGTCCCGGGTCTTTCCGGCATCTTCGCGCCGAAGATCGAGCAGGCCACCGACGTGCTGCGCTACGACGCCCTGCTCGACCACTTCGAACTGCGGGGCGGTGTGACGGGACTTGAGTACATCGTCCCCGTCGAGACGGTCCGGGCCATCCACAACTGCCGCGACGTGGCGGCCGCGTCGCCGCGCGTCGCCGCGATGATCGGCCCGACCGCCGAGCACGCCGACATCGCACGCGAGGTCGGCTTCGAGTGGTCGCCGGGCGGCGAGGAGACGCTGTACCTGCGCAGCCGGGTGCTCCTCGCGTGCCGCGAGGCGGGGCTGCACGCCCTCACCGGCCTGTGGGAGCGCGTCGACGACCTCGACGGCCTCCGTACCTTCGCCCGGCGCGGCCGGGCGCTCGGCTTCCGGGGCATGGTCGCGATCCACCCGTCCCATGTGCCGGTCCTCAACGAGGTGTTCTCGGCCACCCCGGAGGAGACCGCCTTCTACTCCGGACTCGTCCGCGCCTACGAGCGGGCGGCCGCCGACGGCAGCGGCGCGGTGCGCTACCGGGGCCTGCACATCGACAGGGCGCACTACGACAAGGCCGTCCAGTGGCTGGCGACCTGGCAGGGGCGGCTCACGGGGTGAGCGCGGCGTGGCCGGATGCGCCCCAGATCTTCCGGTACGCCTGCCGGTAGCCCCGGGGGTTCCAGCTCGTGGCCCCCGCGCTGTTGGCGGCGGTGGCGATGTGGACCGGGGCGCTGTAGCGGCTGGGGCCCCGGCCGGAGAACGCCCGGTTGAACTCGTCGATGATCTGCCAGCCCTGCTGGGTCAGCGGCTCGGGGACGGTGGCGGCCTGGTACTGCCGGTGGTTGACGCGCTGGAAGGCGGAGGGGTCGCCGTCGCCCGCGCCGATGTTGAAGGGCGGTCCTGAGCCCCGCTTCCCGGCCGCCCGGAGGGCGGGGGCCGCGTCCGCGAAGTACAGGTCGTTGATGGCGACGGAGTAGGTCCACTCGTCGCGGAAGCGGGAGACGAGGGAGGAGACCTCCTGGGGGGTGCGGCTGCCCGCGTCCGGGATCGGGATGTTCTGGTACGCCAGCAGCCTGACGTCCCGGCAGGCCGTCAGCTCCTTCCGGATCAGCTCGGACTTGTTCCTGGCGAACGGGATCGAGGCGTCGGTGAAGACGACGACGCCCGCCCGCCCGTTGGATCGCGCGATCACCCAGTCCGCGCTGATCCTGGCCGTCTCCTCGACCCTGGTGGTGACGTTGGTGAACAGCCTCGGCTTCCTGCTGGGGCCGGGCGACGCGACCGCGTGCCAGCCGACGAGCGGGATGCCCGCCGCCTGGGCCTGCGCGACCTGCCGCGCGGTCGAGTGGGGGTCGAAGCCGCCGATGACGATGCCCGAGGGCCGCAGGGCGACGGCCTCGCTCAGCGCGGCCTGGATGCCCGCGGGGGTGCCGCCGCCGTCGATCACCCGCACGCGCCAGCCGATGGCCTTCGCCGCGTCCCGGACGCCCTGCGCGGTGCCCGCGACACCGGGGTTGGTCATGGTCTGCGCGACGTAGACGATGGTCTTGCCGGACACCGCCGAGGGGCCGCGGGTCGGACCGTTCCAGGGGACGTTCGTCCGCTCGGCCCGCTCGACGGCGGCTTTGGCCCGGGCGAGGACGGCGGGGCAGCCGCGCGGCCCCGAGGTGGCGTCCCCTCCCCCGGCCGACGAACCGCGCTCGCACCCGGCGAGGACGGCCGCCACCAGCAGCGCGGCGGTGGCGGCCTTACGACCGGCGGACACGCGAACTCCTCGCGGTGATGCCGGTCCGCAGCCGCCGTCGCGCGGAGTAGCCGGCCAGGCCGACGACGATGAGCAGGGTGCCGCCGTTGAACAGCGGGGTCACCCAGAACTGGGCGCCGAGCTGGCCGATGCCGGAGAGCCCGATGGCGAGGACCGCCACCGCGACGAGGGTGCCCATGGCGTTGGCGCGGCCGGGCTTGATGGCGGTGGAGCCGAGCAGGGCACCGGCGAAGGCGGGCAGCAGATAGTCGAGGCCGACGCTCGGGTTGCCGAGCTGCTGCTGCGCCGCGAGGAGCACCCCGGCGCAGCCGACGACCAGGCCCGATACGGCGAAGGCACAGACGGAGTACCGGCGGGTGGGGATGCCGACGAGGTCGGCGGCGCGGCGGTTGGAGCCGACGACGTACAGATACCGGCCGAGCGGCAGCCGCTCCAGCAGCACCCAGAGGGCGACCGCCAGGGCGAGTACGTAGAAGGCGGGGACCGGGAGGCCGAGGAAGGTGGAGTCGTAGAGGTCGGTGAAGGCGGCGGGCAGTCCGTCCGGGCCGGGGACGATCCTGCCTCCGCCGGTGATCCAGCCGGTGATGGCGTAGAGCATGCTGCCGGTGCCGAGGGTGGCGATGAACGAGTCGATCTGGCCGAACTCGGTGATGACGCCGTTGAGCACGCCGACCGCAGCCCCGCCGACGATCACGGTCAGGCAGGCCAGCGGCCAGGGCCACCCGGCGTGGACGATGAGCTGCATCACCAGCACATGCGCCAGGCCCAGGCCGTATCCGATGGAGAGGTCGAAGTTGCCGGTCACGATGGGGACCGTCGCGCCGAGCGCGAGGAGGGCCGGGATCGACTGGTTGGCCAGGATCGAGGAGATGTTGTCCAGGGTCGGAAAGGTGCGCGGCAGGGTCACGGAGAAGACCAGGAACAGCAGGGCGGTGAGGGCCAGCAGGCCGTACGTGCCGATGAGGTGCCCGCCCGGGCGGGCGCGGTTCGTCATGGTCCGGGGGGCGTTCCGGGCGGGCTTCCCGGTGATGTTCCCGGCGTCGTTCCGGGCGGCGTTCCCGGGTCGGGCAGTGCCGACGCCGCCCGGGTGAGCCCCGCGACGGTGAGCGACGCGCCGCTCAGCTCGGCCGTCACCGCGCCCCGGACGAACACCAGGGCACGTCGGCACACCCCCGCGACCTCCTCGAAGTCGCTGGAGATGAGCACGGCCGCGAGACCGTCCGCCAGCGCGTCGTCGAGCAGGCGGTGGAGCGCGGCCTTGGCGCCGATGTCCACGCTCGCGGTCGGCTCCTCCAGGATCAGTACGCGTAGGCCGCCCCGGAGCCACCGGCCGAGCATGACCTTCTGCTGGTTGCCGCCGGACAGGGTGGCGATGGGGACCTCGCTGTCGCGGGGGCGCACCGAGAACCGTTCGAGCAGGGCGAGGGCTTCGGCCCGCTCCCGGCGCGGGCTGATCCAGCGCCGCGTCGGCCGGTCGCCCGCGCGCGGGTTGGCCAGCAGGTTCTCCCGTACGGTCAGTTCGGCGGCGCAGCCCTCCTCCACCCGATTGCCGGTCACCAGGCCGACCCCGGAGGCGACGGCGGCGGCGACCGTACGGGGGCGGTACGGCCGCCCGTCCAGGAGCGCCCGCCCGGCGGTGACCGGCCGGGCGCCCGCGAGGGCCCGGCCCAGCTCCCTATGCCCGGCGCCGGTGAGCCCCACCAGGCCGAGGACTTCCCCGGCCCGCAGTTCGAGGGAGACGGGCCCGGCCCCGGCGGTCCGGACGCCGTCGAGGGTCAGGACGGCCGGGCCTCCGGTGGGGGCCGTACCGGGCCGGTAGCCGGTCGGTTCGTCGCCCACGATGTCCCGCACCAGGCGGCTGGCGCCGTGTTCCGCCAGCGAACCCTGGCTGACGAGGCGGCCGTCGCGCAGCACCGCGAAGGCGTCGGCGACCTCGTACACCTCGTCCAGGCGATGGCTGACGTAGAGGATGGCGTGGCCCTGGTCGCGCAGGGTGTGCAGGACGTCGAAGAGCCGGGCGCAGTCGGCGGCGGGGAGGCTGGCGGTCGGCTCGTCGAGGACGATGAGCCGCGCCCGTACGGCGAGGGCGCGGGCGATGGCGACCAGGGAGCGTTCGGCGGGGGCGAGGTCGGCGATCCGGGCGTGGGCCGGGAGGTGTCCGGCGACGGTCCGCAGGACCTCCGTACCGCGCTCCCGGGTCCGCCGCCAGGAGATCAGCCCGCCACGGCGCGGATACCCGGTGGTCAGGGCGATGTTCTCGGCGGCCGTCATCCACTCCACGAGGCCGAGGTCCTGATGAGTGAAGGCCATGTTCCGGGCGGCGGCCTCGGTCCCGAGCGGATGCCCGGCCACCGTCACCGTCCCGCCGTCGGCGGGGTGATATCCCGCGAGCACCTTGATGAGGGTGGACTTCCCGGCGCCGTTGGGGCCGAGCAGGGCGAGCACACTGCCCCGGTGGATGTCGAGGTCGACGCGGTCCAGCGCGAGCGTCCCGCCGAATCGCTTGCTGAGACCCCGAATACGGACGAGCGGTTCGAGCGGTTCGCCTTCCCACCTCACATCCGAGACCTTAGCGGGACCGATCATGGCATTTACCGATTGCGGCGGCTCTCACGGGCTCCGTTACTCCAACGGGCCAGTCTCACGGGGCGTCGAGCGGGCATTCGGCCCAGATGACCTTGCCGTCCGGGGTGTGGCGGGTGCCCCAGGCCAGGGCCAGCTGGGCGACGAGGAACAGCCCGCGGCCGTCCTCGTCGGTGATGGCCGCCCGGCGCAGATGCGGGGAGGTGCTGCTGGTGTCGGAGACCTCGCAGATCAGGGTGCGGCCGTGCAGCAGCCGGACCCGGATGGGCCCGCTGCCGTGCCGCAGCGCGTTGGTGACCAGCTCGCTGAGCAGCAGCTCCGTCACGAACGACAGCTCCTCCCGCCCCCAGTCGGCCAGCTGCCGGACGGCGTCGGCCCGGATCTCGCGCACGACGGCCGGGTCGGCGGGCAGTTCCCAGGTGGCGATGCGGTCGGGGGTGAGGGAGTGGGTGCGGGCGACGAGCACGGCGATGTCGTCGCACGGGTGGACGGGGGCCACCTCGTCCAGGACCGCCTGACAGGTGTCCTCGGGGGTGCGGTCCGAGTGGGCCAGCACCTCGCGCAGCCGGTTGAGGGCCACGTCGATGCCCCGGTACCGGTCCTCGATGAGCCCATCGGTGTAGAGCACCAGCCGACTGCCCTCGGGTACGTCGATGTCGGCGGTCTCGAACGGCAGGCCGCCCAGGCCCAGCGGGGGCCCGGCGGGCAGTTCGGGAAACGACACGGCGCCGTCGGGGCGGACCAGCGCGGGCGGGGGGTGACCGGCGCGGGCCATGGCGCAGCGCTGCGAGGTCGGGTCGTAGATGACGTACAGACAGGTCGCGCCGATGATGCCGACCCCGCCGGAGGAGCCCTCGCTGCTCTCCTCCCGGTCCAGGCGCAGCACCAGGTTGTCGAGGTGGGTCAGCACCTCGTCCGGGGGGAAGTCGAGTTCGGCGTAGCTGCGCGCGGCGGTGCGCAGCCGTCCCATGGTGGCGGCGGAGTGCATGCCGTGGCCGACGACGTCGCCGACGACGAGACCGACGCGGGAACCGGGCAGCGGGATGATGTCGTACCAGTCCCCGCCCACCCGCGACTCGGCGGGCAGATAGCGGTGGGCGACCTCGACGGCGTCCTGACCGGGCACGCCGTGCGGGAGCAGGCTGTGCTGCAGGGCCAGGACCATGGTGTGTTCGCGGGTGTAGCGCCGGGCGTTGTCCATGGACAGGGCGGCGCGGGTGGCCAGTTCCTGGGCCAGTGAACGGTCGTCGTCGCCGAACGGCGCGGGGTCGAGCGCGCGGTAGAAGCTGACGATGCCCAGCACGGTGCCGCGTGCGACCAGGGGGACGGCGATGAGCGAGCGGACGTGGGACAGCACCCGAGCGGTGTGCTCGGGGTCCTGGATGAGCCAGCCCGCGGCGGTCTTCAGGTCCGGTTCCAGCACCGCCTGCCCGGTGTTCACACAGCGCACCTGGGGCGTGGCCGGGTGGAAGTCGACGCGCTTGCCGATCGGGTAGAAGGGGCAGTCGTCGTGGATGCCGTGGACCACCGCGCGGCGCAGGTCGTAGCGGGGGTCGAGGGGTTCGTCGCCGCGCAGTACGGCGTCGGGCAGGTCGATGGTGACGAAGTCGGCCAGCCCCGGGACGGCCGTCTCGGCGAGTTCCTCGGCGGTGCGGCGCACGTCCAGGGTGGTGCCGATGCGCGCGCTGGCCTCGGACAGCAGCTCCATGCGGCGCCGCGCCGCCAGGGCGTACTTCCCCACCTCCGGCTCGCCGACCAGCACCAGCCCGGCCAGTCCGTCGGTGGTGGCGTCCGGCGTCTCGCTTTCCGGGGTCTTGGCCGCTGGCGTCTTGGCCGCTGGCGTCTTGTCGGCCGGGGTCCTGTCTGCCGGGGTCTCGCGCGCCGGGGTTCCCTGTTCGGGCACGCCGCCGGAGCGGCGCGGGGCGAGGTGCGACGGCAGGGAGAGGGGCGGCCGCGGCGCGTGGTCGGCGAAGGGGCGGTCGGGGAACAGGGCCTCGACGACCATGCCCTCCACCCCGGCCGCACTCGTCATCGGACGGCTCACGAGGGTGACCCGGCGCCCGTCGGACAGGCACACCTCGACGGCGGCCCGCTGCCCGTGCGAGAGCAGCTCGGCCGCCCTCTCCTTGATCATCATCTGGTCGCCGCGGTGCAGCCCCTGTACGAAGGCGTCCACCCCCATGGCGTGCTCGCCGCCCTCGCCGGTCCGCGACGCGCCGCCCGCGTCCAGGTACGCGCGCAGCAGCCCGCGCTCCCGCGTCGAACTCTGCGCCAGCAGCCCCCGTTCGATGGCCTGGGTCGCCCTGCGCAGCACGGCGTCCAGCATCGGATGCCCGGAGCCACGGGGAAAGGCCAGGCACAGGATGCCGTCGATGCGCCCGCTGAGCGGATCGCGGACGGGGATCGCGCTGCAGCCGTTCGACAGGCCGCGCTCGGCGAAGTGCTCGGCGCCGTAGACCTGGATCAGCCGCCGCTCCGCCAGGGCGAGTCCGATGCCGTTCGTACCGGCGAACTGCTCGGCGAAGACGAACCCCGGCACCTGCTGGATCGGCGGGAGGGTCCTGGCCCACGAATCGTCGCCGAAGCGGCGCTGGAGCACGGTCCCGCTTCCGTCGGCGAGCGCGATGTTCATCGGGCTGCCCAGGAACCGGGACCGCAGCCGGTCG
Source organism: Streptomyces sp. NPDC059850 (assembly GCF_042731515.1). Lineage (NCBI taxonomy): Bacteria > Bacillati > Actinomycetota > Actinomycetes > Kitasatosporales > Streptomycetaceae > Streptomyces > Streptomyces sp. NPDC059850. Next base: position 159,578 of record NZ_JBHWJI010000006.1, on the reverse strand, counting down.
AGCACCGGACCGGCGGCGCGGACCAGCCGGTCCTCGGGATCGAACTGCCGGTACGGAAGGTCGAAGCCGCCCAGCGGCAGGCCCAGGGAGCGGCAGCGCAGCCACGAGTTCAGGATCAGGGTCCGTACGTCCTCCTGCACGGCCTCCCCCTGGAGGAACTGCTCACGCGAACGCGCGGGCCCGATACCGCCTGTCACGAGCCCCGCCAGGATCGCTGCCTCACCGGCCCGATTCACGCCTCTCCTAGCCATGCGCCGCCATTGGCCCCAAAGGCCACTCTTCGACCATAACGGGTACATACGCCACCGCGGCGAGCGGAAGGGAGCATGTGTTCGACGCGTCACATGCGGTGACCGGCCGCGAGCGGCCGTCACAGCACCGCGACCGGAGTGACGGGTGAGCCCGTCCCCCTTGGAACGTTCAACGGCGCCACGACCAGCAGGAACGTGTGACGCCCCGCCTCGGCCGTGGCGGCGGAGAGCGCTTCGAGATCGAGGTTGTCCAGCAGCGGCACCCCCATCGCGGTCAGGGCGAGCACATGGACCGGAGAGTGCACCCCGTCGACCGGCGAGGGCCGTACGTCGTTGTCACCGTCCCCGCCGAGCAGCGCGATACCGCGCTCGGCCAGCCAGGGGACGGCGTCCACATGGAGCCCCGCGCTCGCCGCGCCGGTGTCCCAGGCGCCGCGTTCCGCCCGGCGGCGAAGGCTCCCGGAGCGCAGCAGCACCGCGTCCCCCTCGCCGATCGTCACCCGCAGGGCCTCTTCGGCGGCAGCGATGTCCTCGGCGTGCACCGCCTGTCCCGGCTCCAGCCAGGCGGTCCCCAGGACGGCGGGGAGGTCGAGCAGGACACCCGTCGTGACGAGCGGTCCGAGCGCGCCGACCGCGCCGTAGTGGGCGCCCGCGGCGTCGATCACCTCGTGCGCGGCCCGGCCGCCGTAGAGCCGCCCCCGGTAGGCGGCGTGGCTCAGCGCGTCGAGATGGCTGAGGCCCTTGCCGTGGTAGTCGGCGGCGAGGAAGTCCTTGTGCACGGCGGGCTCCGGTGGCTCCACGTCGCCCAGGTCCGTCATGTGGTGCAGCGCGGGCCTGGGGTTGTCCGGCGCGGGCTCCGTGTCCCAGGGGCGGGCCAGCGGGACGGCCGCCCCGGACCGTACGCGGGCGGCGGCGCGCCGCATGTGCTCCGGGGTCACCCGGTTCCAGGCGCCCCGGTCGGCTGGGGTCCAGCGCCCCCACGCCTGGACCGCCTCGAAGAGCGCGTCGAACTCCTCGCGGGAGACGGCGGGTCCGTTGCTGCTCGTCATCCGTGCTCACCCCGATGGGGTTCGGAACGGTATGGGGTGCGGCCTCTGTAAGAAGTCTAGAAGTTCCAGATGCGTGCGGCGGCCCGGGGCGACCGGCGTGCGCGCAGACGGACCCGGCCGCCCCGGGCGGGGACGATGGTCACCGCCACGAGCCGCGCCGGTTCCAGCGGCCCGGCGGGCTCGGGGACGGCGGCCGCGAGGATCTCCCGCAGGACGGTCTCGATCTCCAGCTGGGCCAGCGACACCCCGATGCAGCGCCGCAGACCGCCGCCGAACGGCGTCAGCGCGTACGGCGCCGGGTCCGCGCCGAGGTGGCGCTCCGGCCGGAAGGCGTCCGGTCGCGGCCAGAGCCCGGGGTCGAGGTGGGTGAGCGGGAACAGCGCCGCGACGAACGCGTGCCGGGGCACCGGGTGGCCGCCGAGCTGTGTGTCGTGGGCCGCGGTGCGCATGGCGTTGTAGACGGCGGGGCGCAGTCGGCCGGACTCCTTGACGGTGGCCTTGAGCAGTCGGTCCGAGCCCGCGTCGAGGTCGGCGATCAGGTCGTCGCGGGCGGCGGGGTGGTGGGCGAGCAGATGCAGCGTCCAGGCGATCGTGGTGGCCGTGGTCTCGTAACCGGCCAGGACGAGGCCGGTCAGCTCGTCCAGGAGCTGGGCGTCGTCCAGCCCGGCCCCGTGGTCGTCGCGGGCGTCCAGCAGCATGGACAGCACGTCGTCGCGGTCGGCGCGGTCGGGCGCGGCCCGGCGCGCGGCGATCTCCTCGCGGGTCAGGTCCCGGACGGCGGCGCGGAGCCGGTGGAAGCGCCCGCCCGGCGAGAGCGGCCCGAGATCGCGCCGCAGCGGCCCCGGCAGGAACAGGACGGCGAGGTTGCCCATGTCGACGAACGCGTTCAGCGCGTGGCGGAAGGCGGCGATCCGGGCCGGGTCCGTCAGGCCGAAGACGACGCGCAGGATGACATCGAGCGTGAGCCGCTGTGCCCATGGCCGCACGGGCACGCCGTCGCCGCCCAGCAGTTCGGGCAGCCCGGTGTGCACCAACTCCCGCACCCGCTGCGCCCAGCCGGTGATCCGCTCCCCGTGGAAGGGGGGCAGCAGCAGCTTGCGGTGGGTGAGGTGCAGGGGTGGCGGTGTGCAGATCAGCGATCCGGCTCCGATCGCGGGCGCCAGCAGGGCGGCGGCGTCTCCGCCGGTGAACCGCTGGTGGTCGGTCAGCACGGCCCGGTTGGCCGCGGCGTCGGCCGCGCAGACCAGGGCACCCCGGTACGGGAAGACGCGGAGCGAGAAGACCGGCCCGAACTTCCGGCGCAGGGTGCGGGTGTAGCCCTGCGGATCCCGGAGCATCCGCGCCGTCTGTACGGGCCGTGGCGCGCGGGCGGCCGGTGGGAAGAGGCGGGGGTCCCACGGCGGCTCGCGGGTGAACGCGTCGCTCATGGCTGCCAGGGCCCGGTGGGGTCGTCGTAGGCGGCGGTGTATCCCTCGGTGGCGATGGGCGCCTGGAGGATGTGGTCCGGGACGGCGAACGCCTCCACGAGGGCGGGCGCGTGGGGTGCCAGCCCGGCGGCGACGCGGTCGACGGCGTCGTCGGCGAGGTCGCGGACCGCGTCGGCGGTGAGGTGCCCGTCCGCCAGCAGCAGCCCCGTGTGCGGGGCGAGGCGCTGCAGGGCGAAGAGCTGGAAGAGCCGCTCCAGCAGGCTCCGCGTGGCGTCGTCGGCGACGCGGTCGACGGCGGCCAGGAACGCCTGGGCGGCGCGCCGGGCGGCGTAGGCGTCGACGAGGTCCAGGGCCGGGTTCACCGCCTGGTTCCAGCGGTCCAACGGGCCGTCGCTGGACCGGGTGAGCCGGTTGCGGGCGTGCTGGAGGCAGCGCAGCTCGTGCCGTACGAGCAGGTCCAGCAGCACGGCGCGGTCGGTCAGTGGGCTGGTCAACTGGCTGGACGGGGCGGCGGGGGCCGGGGGCGGGCTGTAGCCGCGCCCGGTCAGCATGTCGGCGGCGGCCTTCGTCCAGATGACCAGGTTGTCGCCTTCGGCCGTGATGGTGGACTCGATCGGCGTGATGAGGTCGACGATGCGGTTGGCCGACAACAGCCCCTGGGCGCCGCAGCGCTCCCGGCACTCGATCGCGATCTCCCTGGCCTGCCAAGTGATCCAGCCCTTCGCCGCCGCGACGAGCACCTCCGCCTCGGCCGACTCGGGGTCGCCCGGGCCCGTACAGCCGCGGGTGGCTTCGCGCAGCAGGAACGTCGCCGCGTAGGCGCGGGCCGCCGCCCCGAGCAGTCGGGTCTGGTGGCAGCGGTAGGCGAAGAGCGGGACACCGGTGCGGCTGGCCGGGGCGAAGGTGTGCCGCCGATGGGCGTACCGCATGGCGACGGTGAGGCCCGCCCTGGCCCCGCCCAGCGCCGCCGCGGCCAGGCAGAGCTTGCCGGTGGTGACGCGCTGGATGGACCGCAGGAACCGGCGGCGCCGACTGCCGAGCGCGCTGCGGAAGGCGCCTTCGGCGGTCAGGTCCGCGTGGTCCCCGGCCAGCAGCGCCGTACGCTCCAGGACGACCTGGTCGAACGAGGTGATGGCGTGGTCGACGGCCGAACCGGGCGTCTCCGATAGGGGCCGTATCCGGATGCCGGGCAGCGGGCCGTGCTCATCGCGCAGCGGCACGAGGAACAGGAACACGCCGCAGTCCTGGTCGCGGACGATCAGCCTGGCCGCGACCAGACCGCTCTTGCGGCCCCCGGCGGGGCCGGTGTTGGGCATGAACTTCTGGGCACCGGCCGATGGAGTGTGCAGGACGAAGGTGTCGGCCTCCGGCTGGTGAACCGCCGTGGTCTCCAGCTCGGCGGCGTTGTTCCCGTAGCCCAGCTCGGTGATCAGAACGGTGCCGTACCGGTGGAGCCGGGTGAACGGTGAAAGGTCCACGGTGCGACGGGGGTCGAGGCGGAGGAGGCTGCCGAGAAACAGGTTGTAGTGGATGGTCGCCAGCGTGGTCAGCGATCCGTCGACCGCTCCCAGCCACTCGTGCAGCGACACCAGCCGGTCCGTCGCCGTGACCAAGCCCTCGACGGATTCGATTCCTTCATTGACGATCCGCAAACGCTCATAAGCCAGTTCCGAACGCTCCGACACCGACAATCCGTCGCGGTAACGGAAAATGTCCCGCCGGAAATGCTCCGTCCAGGGTCTGTGCAGATCGTCGAATCGCCCGTCGAAAAGCACCTCGGTCAGCTGCGACACCTGTGCCCGGCCCGCCAGAACGGCAGTGCCCATCTCCGCCCTCTCCCCCGTATCCCCCCGCCGCGCCGTGAACTCGGCTCAGAGTGCGCCGAAGAGCAGATGGCTCGCCGAGTTGACCGGGTCCTCGTCACGGTAGAACTGCGCGGCAGCGGTCATCAGCTGGTCCTGCGTCAGCTGCCCACCGCCCTCGGCCAGCCGGTCGAAGGCCGCCCCGGCCTCCTCCTCGGGGACGCCGATGGCGGCGATGACCGCGACGAAGTCGCCCTTGCCGACCAGACCGTCGTCATCCCGGTCGCCGAGGCGGAAACCGGCCCGGTAGAGCGGGGCGATCAACATGTCGAAGTGGTCGCTCACCTGGCTCAGGGCCTGGCTGAACTCGCCCTTGTCGATACGGCCGTCACCATCGGCGTCGGCGGTCTCGCGCAGTGCCCGCCAGTACGTCATCAGCGCGTCGGCGTATTCCTTGCCCTTGGGCGCCGTGCGCTTCTCGCCGACAGCGGCCAGCACGCGGGCGCCCATCAGCTCGAAGTCGTCTTCGGCGATCACGCCATCCCCATTGACATCCAGCAAGGCGAACAGCTTTTCGTACTTCTGGTCCAGTAGCGCGCCCATAAGGTCCCCACCCTCCAGTGCCGACACTTCGCCGTGCCTCGAATATTTTCCGAAGCGCAGGAAAGATTACCGAGAACGGCCAGGAGGATGAGACCGTTGTGTATTCTCTTTCGAGTGAAAAGCGCGCCTCAGGCGTGACGTAACGCGACGTGGCGTCAGGCGTCGCGGCGGCGCACCGCCCACCAGCCCGCGAGGAGCGCGGCGGCCACCCACAGCGCCATCACCGCGAGACCCGCCCAGGGGCCGAGGTCTCCCATCGGGTCCTGGTACAGCACCTGCTGTCCGGCGCGGTCCGGCAGATAGTCGGCGACTCCCCCGGCGATGTCCCCGACCACGAAGCCCACGATCAGGATGAACGGGATGAGCAGGCTCAGCACCGCGGTGGCGCTGCGCAGCAGGAAGGTCAGCCCCGCGGCGAACAGGGCGATCAGGGCGAGATACACGCCCGCGCCGACGCAGGCCCGCAGCGCTCCCGGTTCACCGAGGCCGATGGCGTCCTCGCCCAGGAACACCTGGCCCGCGAAGAAGCTGGCGAAGGCGGTGACGAGCCCCACGGCGAGCCCGGCGCCCGCCACGGCCGCCGTCCTGGCCGCGTAGAAGAGGCCCCGGCGCGGTACGGCCCACAGGGAGATCCGCAGGGCGCCGTTCGCGTATTCGGAGGAGACGGCGGTGGCGCCGAAGGCGATGGCGGCGATCTGCGCGAAGTTGATCGCGTAGAACGCGTCGAAGACACGGTCCTCGGAGTCGTCCAGCTCTGCCCGGCCGACGGTGGCGAAGGCCAGGACGGTGATGGCCAGTGTGGCGGCGAAGACCGCGATGAGTGAGCCGAAGCTCGCCCGGATGGATCTGATCTTGATCCACTCGGAGTGCAGCACCGCTGTGACGGACATGGTCGGGTCTCCTGTCAGGTGGTCGGGGAAGCGGGAACGGCGGCGGTGAACTCCGCCTCGTCGGCGGTGAGGGCGAGATAGGCCTGTTCCAACGAGGCGCGCTCATCGGCGAGTTGGAACACCGGGATGCCCTCGCGGGCGGCGACGGCCCCGATCTCCTCGGCCTTGGCGCCGTCGACCACCCAGCCGCCGTCCTCGCCTTCCAGCATGGTGTGTCCGCGCGCCACCAGCGTGGCTCTCAGCCGGATCGGGTCGCTGGTGCGCACCCGTACGCGGGGATGGCTGTGCTGCTCGATGAAGTCGCGCATGGACACATCGGCCAGGAGCCGCCCCCGGGCGAGGACGACGAGGTGATCGGCATACGTCGCGGTCTCGTTCATCAGATGGCTGGAGACCAGGACCGTGCGGCCCTCCTCGGCGAGTCGGCGCAGCAACTGGCGGATCCAGACGATCCCTTCCGGGTCGAGGCCGTTGGCGGGCTCGTCCAGCAGGAGTACGGGCGGGTCGCCGAGGAGCGCGGTGGCGATGCCGAGGCGCTGGCGCATGCCCAGCGAGAAGGTCTTGATACGGCGGCCCGCCACGGTGGCGAGACCGGTCTCCTCCAGCACCTCGTCCACGCGGCGGACCGGGAGGCGGTTGCTGACGGCGAGGCAGCGCAGATGATCGCGGGCGGTCCGGGAGCCGTGGGCCGCCTGTGCGTCGAGCAGGGCCCCGGCCGTGCGCAGCGGTTCGCGCAGGGTCGCGTACGGGCGGCCGCCGATGACGGCGGTGCCGGAGGTGGGGTGGTCGAGGCCGAGGATGAGGCGCATGGTGCTGGACTTGCCCGCGCCGTTGGGGCCGAGGAACCCGGTGACCCGGCCCGGTTCGACGCTCAGCGTGAGCCGGTCGACGGCCCGGGTGCTGCCGTACTCCTTCGTCAGGTCATGTACGTCGATGCTGGTCATGGCTTCAGCCTGGCCGTACGGCCCGGGCGCGGGCATCCCCCGCCGGAGGAGACCGGCTCCCCCGCGCGGGGGAGCCGCCGCGCCGCCCGCTCTGCCACGATGACGGCATGCCAGGCCTCCTGCTGCCGCTGACGTGTGCGGTCACGTACACCCGCTGGCTTCACCTGCTGGTGGGGTCGATCGTGCCGTTCGTCTGCGCCATGATCTATCCGGGGCTGGTCCGTCCGTCGCCGTCCGACTGGGCGCTGATCGCGGTCCTGCCGGTCCCCCTGGTCCTGGCGGCGGCGATGGTGCCCGTGACGCGCCGCGCGGAGGGGCTGCAGGCGCGGATGATGCTGTTTCCCGGGCCGCACGCACGGGTGCGCGGCGACGGGGACCCGGGGGTCTCCGCCGCTCCGTCCGCCTCGTGGAGCGACCGGGCCAGAACCGGTGTGTGGCTGGTGCTGCGGCTGGAGGCGGGCCTCGCCGTGGCGCTGGTGACGGGTCAGTTGATGGCCCTGACCCTGTCGCTCGTGGGGGCGGCGGCCGGGGATCCCGAGGTGAGCGACTCGGCGTTGCTGGGGTCGGGTACGGGCTGGGCGTACGCCCTGCTGGTGCCGGTGCCCCCGCTGGTGCTGGTCGCGCTGGCCGCCGGGGCGGGCGCCCTCATGGCGGCGGCCGCCCCACGGCTGCTCGGCCCGTCGGCCAGGGAGCGCCTGGCCGAGCTGGAGGAACGTACCGAGCGGCTGCTCGAACGCAACCGCATCGCCCGGGAGTTGCACGACTCCCTCGGCCACGCCCTCACCTTGGCCGTGGTCCAGGCGGGCGCCGCCCGGGCGGCCCGCGACCCGGAGTTCACCGACCGGGCGCTGGAGACCATCGAGGAGTCGGGCCGGGCCGCGCTGGAGGATCTGGAACGCGTCCTGATGGTCCTGCGCGAAACCGCGCCCCCGCCCGGCGCCCGGCCCGCACTCGGCGATGCGGACCGTCTGCTGGAGTCGGCCCGGTCCTCGGGGGCGCGGATCGACGCCGAGGTGACCGGTCCGCTGGAGCGGGTACCGGGCCCGGTGTCCCGCGAGGGCTACCGGATCCTGCAGGAGGCGCTGACCAACGTCCTGCGGCACGCGGGCCCCGTACCCGTCCGCGTCCGCATCGCCGTGGACGAGGCGCGGCTGCGGCTGGAGGTGCGCAATCCGCTGAGCGCGGAGGCAGCGGCGGCCGTCACGGGCCGTGGCAGCGGGCTGCGCGGCATCCGCGAGCGCGCGGCGCTGCTCGGCGGCGAGGCGCGCACGGAGCGGGACGGCGGCCAGTGGCTGGTCCACGTCGATCTGCCGGTGCGGTGATCAAGACGCCCTCCGGGCACCCCCTATGCTGACCGGATGCTCACCGTTCTCCTGGTCGACGACGAACCTCTGGTGAGGGCGGGCCTGCGCGCCGTACTGGAGGCGCAGCCGGACATCGAGGTGGTGGGCGAGGCGGCCGACGGAGCCGCCGTGATCCCCTTGGTACGCCAACTGCGCCCCGATGTCATCGCCATGGACGTACGCATGCCGCTGATGGACGGCATCGAGGCCACCCGCACCGTCCTGCGCACGGTCCCGGACCCGCCGAAGATCGTCGTGGTGACGACCTTCGAGAACGACGAGTACGTGTACGGGGCGCTGCGCGCGGGCGCCGACGGGTTCCTGCTCAAGCGGGCCCGCCCGGCGGAGATCGTGCACGCCATACGGCTGGTGGCCGAGGGCGACTCCCTGCTGTTCCCGGCGGCGGTGCGCCAGCTGGCCGCCGCGTACGGCGAAACCCACGGCACCGCCGAGGCCCGGGCCACCCTGGAGCGCGCCGCGCTGACCGACCGGGAGGGGGACGTGCTGCGCCTCGTGGCCCGCGGCCTGTCGAACGCGGAGATCGCGGCGCGCCTGGTGGTGGGCACCGAGACGGTCAAGTCGCATATGAGTTCCGTCCTGGCGAAACTCGGCGCGCGGGACCGCACCCAGGCGGTCATCGCCGCGTACGAATCGGGCTTCGTCTCCCCGGGCCGATGACCCGGCGGCCGGGGCCGACTAGCCGCGGGCCTCGGGCGAGGTGAGACCGGCCAGCAACAGCCGCTTGCCGCGGTGGAAGTGGGCGTCCCAGTCGTCCTTGTCGAGGAGCGGGAAGTGGCCTGCGAGGGTGGGGTACGCGCCGATACGGGCGCGGAGGTGGGCGTCCACGGCCGAGCGGGTGGCCGCCTCGTCGGTGCGCTCGCGCCACACCGCCTCGGAGGAGGCGGAGCCGATCACATAGTGGGTGATCGTGGCCGCGGCGGACGAGAGGTGCACCCCCTCGAAGCCGCCGGTGGCGAGCGCGGTGTAGGCGAACTCCGAGCAGCGCAGGGCGTGGGGGCCCATGAGAGGCCGGGAGCTGGCCAGGGCGGCGGCCCAGGGGTGCCGCAGCAGGACGGAACGCAGCCCGGTCATGAACGCCTCGACGTCCGCCAGCCAGGAGGCGCCGTGCTCCTCGGGGAGGTCGAGTTCGGCGAAGACCGCGTCGAGAGCCAGGTCGAGGACGTCGTCCTTGGTGGCCACGTGCCAGTAGAGGCTGGTCGCATGGGCACCGAGCCGCTCCGCGAGCCGACGCATGCTCAGTTTGTGCACGCCGTCACGGTCCAGTAGCTCCACGGCGGTGGCGATGATCCGCTCGTGCGACAGCTGAGGCCGTGTGCGGGAGGCCTTTTCCGCCCGGAACCAGACCGATCCCGGTGCGTTCTCCGGCGTCTTCTTTCCCTTGTTCCCGTTCTTCGGCTTCGCGCTCACGAGGCCGCAGCCTATCTCGCCGCCATCACACCTCCTCGCTCCCCTACAGTGATGGACGCAATCCAACACTGTAGGAGAACAACAGGGACGAGGGAGGAACATGAGCAACGAAGAAGGCCATCCGCGCCGGTGGGCGATCCTGGTGGCGCTGTGCGCCGCCCTTCTCGTGATCGTCGTCGACAACACGGTTCTGCATGTCGCGGTGCCCGCCATCGGCGACGCCTTCGGGGCCTCAACGGGGCAGTTACAAGCGGTGATCGACGCCTATGTCGTGGTCTTCGCCGGGCTCCTCATCACCGCGGGGGTGCTCTCCGACCGCTACGGCAGGGGGCGCACCGTCGTCGTGGGGCTGCTGGTCTTCGGCCTGGCGTCGGCGCTCGCGGCGGCGGCCCCCACGGTGGGGTGGCTCATCGCGATGCGGGCCCTCATGGGCGTCGGCGCGGCGCTGGTGATGCCCGCGACGCTCGCGGTGCTCGTCGCGGTGTTCCCCGCGGCGGAGCGCCCGCGGGCCTTCGCGGTGTGGAGCGCGGTCGCGTCCGTGGGCATGGCCGCCGGGCCCCTGCTCGGTGGGGCGCTGGTCGACGCGTGGAGCTGGGCGGGGGTTTTCCTGATCAACGTTCCCGTCGTGGCGGTGGCCCTGGCGGGGATCGTACGGCTGGTGCCCGAGACGCGGGCCGGGGACGGGCGGCGGCTGGACCTGCCCGGCACCGTGCTGGTCACCGCGGGGATGACCGGCCTGGTGTGGACCCTGATCGAAGCCCCGGCGCACGGGTACGCCTCCGCCGCCGCACTGACCGGGGCACTGGTGGCGGTGGCGGCGCTCGCCGGCTTCGGCGTACGGCAGGCCCGTTCCCCGGCGCCGATGGTCGATCTGCGGCTGTACCGGGACCGGAGGTTTTCCGGGGCGAGCTTCGCGGTGGCGATGATGACGGTCGCGACGGGCAGCACGCTGTTCATCCTGAGCCAGCATCTGCAACTGGTGCTGGGCTACAGCGCGTTCGAGACCGGGCTGGCGGCCGTACCGCTCGCGGTGGGGGTCGTCGCGGGCTCGGCCGTGGGCGGCCGGGCACCGGCCAGGTTCGGGGCGCGGGCCTGCGTCGTGGCGGGATTCGCCGTCACCGCGGCCGGTTTCGCGGCGCTGGCCTCGCTGTCCGAGGGCGGCGGCTACGTGGCGGTGTCCGGCGGGCTGGCACTGACCGGGATGGGATCCGGTGTCGCGGGCCCCTCGGCCACCAGCACCGTGCTCGGCGCGGTCCCCCCGGAGCGGGCCGGCATGGGTTCCGCGCTCAACGACACCCACCAGCAACTCGGCATCGCGCTGGGGGTGGCCGGGCTGGGCAGTCTGCTCGCCACCGCCTACCGGGCCGGGCTTCCCGGCGGCCTGCCCGACCACGCGATGTCCTCGCTCGGGGCCACGCTGTCGTACGCCGGTGGCCGCGCAGGTGGAAGCGATCTGGCCGCGTCGGCCCGTTCGGCCTTCGCCGATGCCCTGTCCCTCACCATGACCATCGGGATGGCGACCGCTCTGACGGCCGCGGCCGTGGCCTTCTTCGCCCTGCCGGGCCGCACCGATCGTGGCGGCTCCAGGGTGGCGGCGGCCGGGCCGGAGGGCTCAGGTGAAGAACCCTATGTAGGACGAGGCGAGGCTTGAGACCAACCAGAACACTCCGAAGGCGATACCGATGATGATCAGTATCGCCAGTACTCTGTCCGTCTTGCGGACCGCGGTGAACGGATGTCGGGGTTCCGGGTCTTGTGAGCTCACTCGATCAACATACGGTACGACGTCGATACCTGTGGAGCCTTGTTAATGCTTCCGTAACCGCCTGGTCCCCCAGGGACACGGACTGTCGACAACCCGCCGCCCTGGAGCGGTGCCCGTATTTCCGTGCGCAAGCGGACATCCCGGGCCGCCGCACCCCGGAGGCCTCGTCCGCGTCCTGACCGACAGCGACCGTGGCATCGTCGCCGCCGCGGCCGCCACCGTCGTGAGGAGGGCGAGCCCGATCGCGCCGCTCGTCTGGCGCGCCGTGTTGAGCAGTCCGGCGGCCAACCCGCCCTGCTCCCGGGAAACTTCACCCGTCGCGACGACCGTGATCGGGGTGAACGAGGCCGCCGTACCGAACCCGAACACCGCCCCCGGCAGCACCACCGACACCAGATACGGGCTGTCCGCACCGATCAGCGCCGCCATCGCGACGCAGCCCGCCGCGCCCACCGGACAGCACAGCACCGTCGCCCGGCGGGCGCCCAGCCGTATCGTCAGCGGCCCCGCCACCTGCGCCCCGGCGAACATCGCGAGCCCCACCGGCAGATACCCCAACCCGGCACGCAGCGGCGGATAGCCGTGCACGTCCTGGAGGTACAGCGACAGCAGTACCGAGCTGGTGTAGAAGCCCAGGCCGAGCAGCAGCATCACGACGTTGCCGCTGCTGACCGTACGCAGCCGCAGCACGCCGAGCGCCACCAGGGGCGCGTCCGCCCACCGCGCCTGGTGCAGCACGAACACCACGAGCAGCGCGAGCCCGCCGCCCAGCGACCCGAGCACCTCCGGCCCGGTCCAGCCGACGGCGGACGAGCGCATCACCGCGTACACGACGCCGACCAGCCCGGCAGTGGACATCCCGGCGCCCGCCACGTCCAGCCGGGCGCGTACGGCCGGGCGGGTGCGCGGCGGCAGGACGACCACGGCTCCGGCGATGGCCGCCACTCCGATCGGCACGCTGACGAAGAACACCCAGCGCCAGCCCGCTCCCTGCGTCAGCACCCCGCCGATCACCGGCCCGACCGCCGCGCCCACCGCGCCGACGGCACTCCACGTGCCCAGCGCGCGGGCGCGGTGCTGCGGATGGGTGAACGTCGTGGTCAGCAGCGACAGCGTCACCGGCAGCAGCAGCGCACCACCGAAACCCTGCACCGCGCGTGCCACCAGCAGCAGTTCGGCCGACCCGGCGAACCCGCCCGCCAGCCGCGCCGCCGTGAACAGTCCCATGCCCGCCACGAAGACCCTCCGCTGCCCGAAGACGTCGGACAACCGGCCACCGAGCAGCAGGAATCCTGCGAACGCGAGGGTGTACGCGTTGACCACCCACGGCAGCGCGGCCGCCGAGAAGCCCAGCCCGGCCCGGATGTCGGCCAGGCGCTGGCCCGCGGGCGGCTTCGCGCGGGTTCCGGTGGGTGGTAGCCGGAAGCGGCAGCCGGAAAAACGTACCGGCGCTGGACCTTTTTCCCGTACATGGTGGATGATCCACCTCGATCAGCGGGATCAAGCAGGGTCCAGGGGGATCCAGGGGGAGGACATGGCCGTGGTCAGAGAACGAGTGGTGAGCGAACGAACGGGCGGGGTGCGTTCGCCCCGCACCCTCGCCGTCGCCTCGGCGGTGCTCACGGGGACGATGGCGCTGTACATCGCGCTCGTGGCGTTCGGCAACATCACCGACTTCGGCACCAACCAGCAGTTCGTGCGGCATGTCCTGGCGATGGACACGACGTTCAAGGACGAGGACCTGATGTGGCGGGCGATCGAGTCCACCGCGCTTCAGGACGCCGCCTACATCGCCATCATCGTGTGGGAGACCCTGGCCGCCGCCGTCCTCATCGCCGCGACGGCCCTGTGGTGCATGAGCCTGCGGGCGGGCGGAGAGGTCGTCCGCCGCGCCCGCCGCGCGGGCACGGTGGGGCTGTTGATGCTGATGCTGCTGTTCGGTGCCGGGTTCATCGCGATCGGCGGTGAGTGGTTCTCCATGTGGCAGTCGAAGTCGTGGAACGGGCTGGACGCCGCCACGCGCGTCTTCCTGCTCTCCGGCCTGGTCCTGGTGCTCACGCACCTGCCCTCCGCCGCCGAGCGGCCGGAACCGGGCTCCGAGGGCTGACCGGAGTGACCGGGGCGCGGCGGCGGGAGAACGCCCGCCGCCGCCCAGGGTGCCGCGGATTCAGCGGAGTTGGTCGAACGTCCCGGCCGCGGTGAACGCGTCGTTGATCGGCGTGATGAGCGAGGCGAGGCGGCGGGCGCCCTCGTCGACGATCGGCGCCCAGAGCGCGGCGCACAGCTCGTCGGTCTCGACCTCGATCCGCTCGCGCGCCGCGGTGCCCTCGTCGGTCACGGCACCGTCGGTCCCGATCCAGCCGCGCGCGACGAGACGCGCCGTCGCCGCGTCCCACTCCTCGTCGTCCCACTGGCGGGTCGCCCGCCCGAGCGCCGTCGGCATGCGGCCCGTCGCGGCCTGCAGGACGGTACAGTCGGCCGGTCCGAGGTGGTGGGCGCCGAGCACGACGAGATGCGCGTCGCCACGCCATTCGCGCACCACCGTGAGCTGCTGCCACAGCGCGGTGAGCGGATCGGACGGGAGCGCGACCGACGCGTTCGCGGCGGCCAGGGTCTTGCCCGCGTAGTCGGCCCCGGCGACGACCGGGTCGATCAGCGACCGCGCCTCCGCGATCTCATCGTCCGTGAGCTTCGCCCCGACGCGCCGCAGCGCACGTTCGGCGCTGGCGAAGCGGGCGGCCTGCCACTGCTCGGGCGATGCCGCGTCCCACACACCGATCATGGAACGGACCGCCCGCGGGCTGAAGTTGTAGAAGGTCGCGAGGGCGACCTGCCACGGAACCGCGCCCATCGGCGCCGAGCGGAACGCGAAGTACGCCGGTCCGCGCTCGGTGACGCCGAACGTGGCGGCCTCCTCCGCGGCCTCGGGGACGAAGTAGATGAATCCGTGGGTCCGGTTGATGGCGAGGCTGACCTCGCGAACGGCGCTCATGCGGTTGTTCTCCCGGAGAGTTGAGGAGGTGTCGTCAGTGGATACTGACGAGCCGTCATCGACTCTAGCAATAATAATCGATTATCGCGGCGAACCGTCTATGCTGGAAGACATGCCAGAGAAGATGCTTTCCGAGCAGGTCTACACCTGCCTGCGGGACGCGATCATGCGGGGGGAATACGCCCCCGGCGAGGCCCTCAAGCCGCAGGACCTGGCCAGGGAGCAAGGCGTGAGCCTGGCCGTTGTGCGTGAGGCGCTGGTGCGGGTGGTCGGCGACGGCCTCGCCGACCGGCTGCACAACCGCGGCTTCGCCGTGCCCGCCCTCACCCATCAGTGCTGGCAGGAGATCACCGAGGCACGGCGCACGATCGAGCCGGTCGTCCTGCGCCTGTCCGTCGAGCGCGGCGACGTCGACTGGGAGGCGCGGGTACGGGCCGCCCACCACCGGCTGGCCCGCACCCCGGCGTACCGGCCGGACCAGGGCACGTACTACTGCGAAGCCTGGTCCGAGGCCCATCGGGTCTTCCACCGGACGCTGCTGGAGGGCTGCGGCAACCCCGTGCTGCTGGAGACCTTCGACCGGATGTGGACGGCGAGCGAGCTGGCCCGCCGCTGGTCGGCCCACCGCGACCCCGGCCGGGACGGCGCCGACGACCACCGGCGGCTGGAGGAGGCGGCGCTGGCCCGCGACGCCGACGCCGCGGCCGCGCTGCTCGTCCAGCACCTCACCCTGACCGCGGCCGCGCTGACCGACACCCCCACCCCCTAGCCGCTCATCCAGCGCTCCAGGCCCGCCGCGTCCAGCGGCAGGTCCGCCGAGAGCACCTCGGAGCCGTCCGGGGTCACCAGGATGTCGTCCTCGATACGTATCCCGATGCCGCGCAGCTCCGGCGGGGCCATCAGGTCGTGGGCGTGGAAGTAGAGTCCGGGCTCCACGGTGAGCACCATGCCGGGGGCCATCTCGGCGCCCTGGTACGCCTCGTACGAGGACTGGGCGCAGTCGTGCACATCGAGGCCGAGGTGGTGGCCGATGCCGCAGACCAGCCAGCGGCGGTGGTGCTGGCCACGGTCCGAAAGCGCCTCGTCCACGGAGACCGGGAGCAGCCCCCAGTCGTGGAGGCCGTGCGCGATGACCTCCATCGCGGCGTGGTGGAAGTCGGTGAAACGCGCCCCGGGGCGCACCTGGGCGAGCGCCGCGCGGTGGGCCTTCTCGACGAGGTCGTGGACCTGGGTCTGCGCGGCGGAGAAGCGGCCGGAGGCGGGAAGGGTGCGGGTGACGTCGGCGGTGTAGAGGTCGCGGGTCTCGACGCCCATGTCGAGCAGGACCACGTCGTCCGGGCGCACCGGGCCGTCGCACCGCACCCAGTGCAGGGTGGGGGCGTGGGCTCCGCTGCCGACGATCGTGGCGTAGCCGGGGCCGTTGCCGTAGGTGCGGGCGTGGCGTTCGAAGGTGCCCTGCAGCCAGCGCTCGCCGGGGCCTTCCAGGGCGGTGGGGAACTCCCGTACGACGGCGGCGAATCCGGAGACGGTGTGGTCCACGGCCTCGCGGAGCCGGGCGATCTCCCAGTCGTCCTTGATCATGCGCAACTCGGCGAGGGCGCGGTTTAGTTCGGCCGAGGGCTTGTGGCGGTCGGCGGTGAGGGGTCCGGTGCCGAGCGCACTGGTGATCAGCGGGTCGGCGAGCCCGGTCAGCGCGGCCTCCAGCTCGCCGGACGGACGCACCTCCAGCCGCAGCGCGTCCGCCCAGTCGCCGGAGCCGGGCGCGCCGCCGACCCACAGCTCGCCGTGGGCGGCGTCGGAGAAGAACCCCGGCTCACCGGGCTGGGCCGGGGGCGGCAGGTACAGCGTCGCGTCGTGGCCCGCGCCCGATGGCCGCAGGACGAGGACGGCGTCCTCGGCCGCGCAGCCGGTGAGCCAGACGAAGTTGCTGTCCGGGCGGAAGTCGTAGCGGGTGTCGTTGCTGCGTACAGGGGCACTGCCCGAGGCGACGACGACGGCCCGCCCGGGGAACAGCGCCCCGAGCCGCTCGCGATGCGCGGCGGCGGCCGTGGCCACGCCGGGGGTGGTGCGCGGCGTACGGTCGGGGGTTGCCCAGCCCTGCCCCATGTACGCGGCGAAGCCGGGAAGTTCGGCCAGCCGGGGCAGGCGGGGGTCTGGTTCGGCGGGAACGGGCCCGGACCGGCCGGGTGTGGCGGTCGTCCGGTGCGGGTCACGGTCACGGTCACGGTCACGGTCGCGGTCAGCCATGGGTGGTGCCTCCTTGGTCGCTCACGCGGCGGTCGCCGGTCCGGTCCGCCTCGCGGTGGTTGGGGCGCCGGTCCGCCTCACAGCTGTCACCGGGCCCATCCGCCACGCGGTCATCGCCCGGCCGGTCGGCCGCTCGGTCGTCGCCGGGCCCGCCCGCCTCACGGTCATCGCCCGGCCGGGCCGTCGTTGGGGCGCGCTGCACGGCTGTCCGGGCGCGGCGGGTTCGGTCCCACTCTGGGTTGATGCGGGGGATCGCGGAGAGCAGGGTGCGGGTGTACGGGGCCTTCGGGGCGGCGAAGACCTGTGCGCAGGGGCCCGATTCCACGATGCGGCCCTCGCTCATCACCGCCACCCGGTGCGCGATGCGGCGCACCACGGCGAGGTCGTGGGCGATGAAGAGGTACGCGTAGCCGCTCTCGCGCTGGAGCCGCCGCAGCAGGTCGAGCACCTGGGCCCGGACCGAGACGTCCAGGGCGGAGACGGCCTCGTCGCAGATGACGAGCCTCGGGTCCACGGCGAGCGCGCGGGCGATGCCGATGCGCTGGGCCTGGCCACCGGAAAACTGCGCGGGGTAGCGCTGGGAGTGGTCGGGGTCGAGGCCGACCCGTTCCATCAGCTCCTTGGTGAGCGCGCGCCTGCCGCCCCTGGGGGCGATTCCCTGGTAGTCCAGCGGCGCCATCAGGATGCGTTCCACGGTGTGGCGCGGGTTGAGCGAGGAGTACGGGTCCTGGAAGACGACCTGTACGTCCTTACGGAACGCGGCGAGGGCGGGCCCCTTGGCGCGGGTGACGTCCTCGCCCGCGAACTCCAGGCTGCCGCCCGTCGGTTCCATCAGCTTCGCCGCCATCCGGGCCGTGGTGGACTTCCCGCTGCCGGACTCGCCGACGACGGCGAGGGTCTCCCCCGCGCGGATGTCGAAGCTGACCCGGTCGACGGCGGTGAACGCGTGCCGCCCGCCGAGGAGACCGCCGAGCTGTCCGCCGGGCCCGCGGCCGGTGAAGGTCTTGGTCAGCTCATGGGCTCGCAGCAGCGGCTCCCCCGGTCGCGCGTTCATCGCGGGGCCTCCGTGTCGTCGTCCATGCGCGGCACGCTCTCCAGCAGCGCCCGCGTATACGGATGGTGGGGGTCGGAGAAGACCCGTTCCGCCTCCCCGTACTCGACCGGGTCGCCCTCGCGCATCACCAGGATCCGCCGCGCGAGGGAGCTGACGACGGCCAGGTCGTGGGTGATGAAGACCATCCCGGTGCCGGTCCGCTCCTGGAGCCCGGCGAGCAGCCGCAGGATCTGGGCCTGGACGGTGACGTCGAGCGCGGTCGTCGGCTCGTCCGCGATCAGCAGGGACGGGGAGCAGACGAGCGCCATGGCGATCATGACGCGCTGGCGCTGCCCGCCGGAGAACTGGTGCGGGTAGTGGCCCGCCCGCCGCTCGGGCTCGGCGATGCCCACCCGCGTCAGCGCCTCGGCGGCCACGGCGCGGGCGGCCTTCCGGGAGCCGCCGCGGTGGGCCCGGTAGGCCTCCTCGATCTGGAGGCCCACCGGGTAATAGGGGTTGAGCGAGGACAGCGGGTCCTGGAACACCATGGAGATCCCGTCGCCCCGGATCCGGCGCAGCTCGCGGTCGGGGCGGCCGAGCAGTTCCTCGCCGTCGAGGCGGACGCTGCCGGTGGTTCTCGCGCCGCGCGGCAGCAGCCCCATGATGGCGAGGCTGGTCATGGACTTGCCGGAGCCCGATTCCCCGACGATGCCGAGGGTGTCGTTCCTGCCGACGGTGAAGGAGACGCCCTTGACGACGTCGACGGGGCCACGGGTGGTGGGCAAGGTGACGGTGAGGTCTTCCACTACGAGGAGCCCCGGTGGCGCGCTCATCGGATCCTCACTCTCGGGTCGAGGGCGGTGTAGACGAGGTCCACGACCACGTTGCCGACCACCACGAAGAAGGCCGCCAGCAGCGTGACCGCCATGATCACCGGCTGGTCGTTCTTGGCGATGGAGTCGGCGGCCAGCTTCCCGATGCCGCCGAGGCCGAAGACCGTCTCGGTGATGAGGGCGCCGCCGAGCAGCCCGGCGAAGTCCATCCCGAAAAGGGTGGTGACGGGAGTGAGCGCGGGCCGGAGCGCGTGGCGGCGCAGCACAAGCGGCCTGCTCAGCCCCTTGGCGCGGGCGGTGCGCAGGAAGTTCTCGGACAGCGTCTCGATCACCTGGGTCCGGGTGAGCCGCGCGTACAGACAGGCGTATCCGGCCGCGAGCACCATCCACGGCATCAGGTACGACTGGAACCACCGCGCCGGATCGTCCGAGAAGGCGACGGCCGAGGGGAACGGCAGCCATGCGAGCTTGACGACCAGCACGTACTGAAGCACCAGGGCCAGCACATAGTTCGGGACGCTGATCCCGCCGAGAGCCAGGGCCATCGCGCCGCGGTCCCACCAGCTCCCCTGCCGGACGGCGCTGAGCAGCCCGGCGGCCACCCCGACGAGCAGCCACAGCACCGCGGCGCCGATGGCCAGGGTGGCGCTGACCGGCAGCCGTGCGGTGATCATGGACCAGACGGACTCGTCGGTCTGGAAGCTGTAGCCGAGGCAGGGCGCCGGGCAGTGGACGAGCGTGGCGCCCGAGCCGTAATCCCGGCCCGCGAAGAGCCCGCCGAGGAACGCACCGAACTGGCTGAGGAACGGCCGGTCGAGGCCAAGGGCCGTGCGGATGGCGTCGATCCGCTCCTCGGTGCAGGTCTTGCCGCAGATCATCACCGCCGGGTCGGGCGAGAGCTGGAAGAAGATGAGGTAGGTGAAGAGGCAGACGGCGAAGAGGATGAGGACGACACCGGCGAGCCGTCCGAGGAGGTAGCGGAGCATCAGGCGGCGGCCTCCCCCTCGTCGATGGCGTGCCGCAGCCGGTCCCCGAGCACGGTCAGCGACAGCACGGTGAGGAAGAGGAACGTGCCCGGGATCACGAAGTACATCGGGTCGACCTGGTACCAGCTCACCGAGTTCGCGATCATCTGGCCCCAGGACGGGGTGGGCGGGGTGAGGCCGACGCCGAGGAAGGACAGCCCGGCCTCGGTGCCGATGTAGCCGGGCACGGCGAGCGTGGCCATGACGGTGATCGGGCCGCGCAGATTGGGCAGGATCTCGCGGAACACCAGGTCACGGTCGCGGGCGCCCGACGCCCTGGCCGCCTCCACGAACTCCCGGCTCGCCAGCGCCATCGTCTGCCCCCGGATGACGCGGGCGAGATACGGCCAGCCGAAGCCGCTGATGACCACCACCAGCAGCACCGGCCGGTTCCCCGCGGGCAGGGAGGACAGGATCGCGATCATGAAGATCAGCGCGGGGAACGCCATGAGGAAGTCCATGAGCCGGGAGATCACCTGGTCCACCCACCCCCGGTAGAACCCGGCGAGCATCCCGAGGACCACGCCGAGCACCCCGGTGAGCAGGGTGCAGGAGAGCGCGATCAGCAGGGACACCCGGGCGCCGTGGACGATGCGGGCCAGGATGTCCCGGCCGTTCTGCGGTTCGACGCCCAGCAGATGGTCCGCGCCGATACCGCCGTACGAGCCCCTGGGCACCCCGCCGAGGCCGGTGTCGACGGCGGCGGAGTCGAAGGCGTACGGGCCCCAGCCGGTCAGCGCGGTGATCAGCGGGGCGCCCAGGGCCATCAGGCAGAGCAGCCCGAGGAACGCGGCGGCGGCCACCGCCGCGCGGTCGCGCCGCAGGGCGCCGACGACGCGGCGGCCCGACGTCGGGGACGAAACGGACGCCAGGCCCTGCGCCTCGGCATCCGGGAGCGGTGTGCCGACGAGGCTCATCAGGACTTGTCCGGGTCCGCGAGGCCGACGGACACGAGGTCGATGCCGCCGGAGAAGCCCGCGTGGAGGTACGCCCCCGCGATGTTGCCGCCGACGACGCCGACGTACTTCTCGTACATCAGCGGCACGACCGGAGCGAGCTTCATGATCTGCTCGTCCAGCTCGCCGTAGGCCGCGTTCTGCTGGTCGAGGTCCTTCATGGCGGCGATCGCGGCGATCCGGTCGTTGACCGCTTTGTCGTCCAGCTGCGCCAGATTCTGATTGCCCTTGGCGGAGATGTGCCGCCCGTCGAACAGCGGCGGCAGGAAGGTGGCGCCGGACGGCCAGTCCGGGCACCAGCCGGTGATCGCCGCGTCGTGCTGCTGGGACGGGGTGCCGATGGCCTCGTAGTAGGTGGCGGTGTCGATGGTGTTGAGCTTGACCTTGATCTTCAGCGGGGCCAGCGCCTGCTGGATCGCCACGCCCTGCTGCTGCATATACGGCTGGGAGCGGATGTCGAGGGTGAGCGCGAAGCCGCCCCGGGCGCCCGCCTCGCCGAGCAGCCGCCGCGCGGCCGCGAGATCGCCCTTGCCGCCCTCGCTGGGGTACGGGTCGTAGCTCTTGCGGCCGACGACGGTCGGCGGCTGGATGGACGTGGCCTGCTGCGCCTTGGCCGTGCCGCCGACCGCGTCGACCTGGGTCGCCTTGTTGACGGCGTACGCGATGGCCTGGCGCACCTTCACCTGGTCGAGGGGTTTCCTGGTGGTGTTCAGGCCCAGGTAGGTGGTGCAGCCGGTGAGCCCGGAGAGGGTGCGCGCCCGCACCGCGGGGGTCTGGATCCGGGCGACGGTGGCGGGCTGGATGCCGGACCCGCCCGCGAGGGCGCTGGCGTCGTCGCCCTGGTTCGCGATCATGCGCTCGTCGATCGTGGCGCCGTCCAGTCCGAAGGTCCACGCGAAGTGGTCGGGCAGGGCCTTGCGGACGGTGTCCGTGCCGGGGTCCCAGTGCTCGTTGCGGTCCAGCGTCAGCGAGGCGCCGCGCTTGTACGAGGCGACCCGGTACGGGCCGGAGGCGATGGGCGCGCGGTCGAACTCCCCCTTGCCGCCGGTGCCCTTGGGGAAGGGGGTGAACGTGGGCTGGGCGACGACGCTGCCGAAGTCCGCGTAGGGCTTCTTCAGCTGGAAGACGATCGTCCGCGGGTCCGGGGTCTCGATCGTTGGCAGGTCGCCGGAGGCGTACGGGCCCTGGTAGCCGCTCGGGGCGTCGATGAGCTGCCTGGCGTACGGGGAGCCGATGCCGATCTCGGGGTCCCAGGCCCGCGAGACGCCGAACTTCACCTCCGCGCTGGTGATGGGGTCGCCGTTCTGGAAGCGGAGCCCCTTCTTCAGGGTGAACGTCCAGGTCTTGCCGCCCTGGGAGGGCGTGCCGGTGTCGGTGGCGAGGTCGGGGCGGATGGCCGTACCGGCCTTGCCGGGCGCCGCTCCCTGGGTGGTGAGGGTGCGGTAGATGAGGCGGTAGAAGTTGTTGACGCCGCCGTCGAAGCCACGGGCGGGGTCGAGGTGGGAGAACGCCACGTTGGTCAGGACGCGTACGGTGCCGCCCTTGGCCGCCTTGCCGCCGGGTCCGGCCGCGGAGGTCGGGCCTTGCGGACCGCCGCCGGAGCAGGCGACGAGTGCCAGGGCCAGCGATGAGGTCAGCGTGGCGATCCGGAGCGAGTGCGATCTATTCACTGTGCCTTCTTTCGGGGCTGGGCCTGACTGAGCTGGGCCACCGATGGGGCGCTGTGTGACATTGCACTGGTGCTCGTGACGGTAAAGGGCGGGCGGGGCGTTGCCAAGATGCCGTGCTGTGGGGCGAGTTGAAGCCCCCGGCACGCGCGGTGCCGGGGGCGGGGGCCGAGCGGGCGCAGGGGTCAGCGGCCGCAGCGCAGGTCGCGGAGGGAGATGGCGTCGCCCATCACCCGCATACCGGCGTCATTGGGGTGGAGGTGGTCGCCGCTGTCGTAGGCGGGGAGCATCTTGGAGGGCGCGGCGGGGTCCCGTACGACCTGGTCGAAGTCCACGACCGCGTCGAACTCGCCGCTGGTGCGGATGTAGGAGTTGACCTGCTGGCGGACCGTCTCGTCGACGGCCTCGTACTCCCGCCAGCCCTCGTACGGCATGACGGTCGCCCCGACCACGCAGACGCCGCGCGCGTGGGACCTGGCGATGATCTGCCGGTAACCGGCGATCAAGTCGGCGGCGGTGGGGCCCGGCGTGGCCTTGATGTCGTTGATGCCCTCCAGCAGGATCGTCGTGCGCACCCCGGCCTGGGAGAGCACGTCCCGGTCGAGCCGCTTCAGCGCGCTCTCGGCGGAGCCGTCGGCCAGGATCTTGTTGCCGCTGATCCCCTCGTTGGCGACGCCCTTGATCCGGGTGCGGGGGTCAGCGAGCAGGCGGCGGGCGAGGAAGTCCGGCCAGCGGCGGTTGGTGTCCGTGGTGGAGGCGGAGCCGTCGGTGATCGAGTCGCCGAAGGCGACGACGGCGCCGGTGCCCGGGCGCGGCCGCACCACGGCCGCGTCCAGGTAGTACCAGGAGGTGATCTGCTGGGTGTACGGAGCGGCGCCCTCCTCCGCGGCGTGGTCACCGGCCGGTGCGACGTACTGGGTCGAGCGGGCCCCCTTGTGGCCGGTCGCGAGGGTGCCCGCGCTGCGTACGTAGAGGCTGATCGCGAGGTCCGACTGGGCCTCGACCCGGCGGCCCGGCAGCGGGTCGCTGTAGACGACGCCGCCCGCCGGTACGGTCACCGACGACGCGCCCCGGAAGGTCAGCCGCGCGTTGCTGCCGGGCACGAGCGCGGCCCCGGACGCGCGGACGCCCGCGTAGCCGCGCCCGAAGGTCACCGGCTGGTCGCCGTAGGCGTTGGAGAGCCGGATGCGCAGGTCGCGGCCGCCGACGCTGGTGCGGATGACGAACCGGTAGGTCAGATCCTGGGCGGCGGTGCCCGCCGGGTAGGCGCTGGAGCCCCAGGTGACGACGGAGGAGCGCGGGGCAGGGGGCGTGGTGGCCTGGGTGGCCTGGGCTGCGGTCCGGGTGGCTGCGGAGGATTCGGTTCCGGTGGCTACGACCACGCCGAGGGCGGCGGCGGTCGCGAGCAGGATGCCGAGGGCGCGGACGGATAAGCCGGGTCTCCGCACCTTATTCACCTCTCCGGAGGTCCGCCCCGACCGCCGCCGCGATGACCTCGTCCCGCTCGGCCCGGCTGAACAGCCCCTCGCCCAGCCAGGTGTCGGCGAGGGTGCGCACCGCCCGGACGAAGCGGCCGGAGGTCGCGAAGGGGGCCTGCTCCCAGAGCACGTCGAGGAAGGTGAGCCCGTCCCCTCGGGCGCGGTTCGGCACGCCGGAGTCGGCGGCGCCAAAGGCGACGACGGGTTCCACGCGCCGGAAGTAGGCGTGGTACGGGGCGTCGTCGGCGAGGTGGAACGGCGCGAGGGTCAGGCCGTGGGTGGTGAAGTGCATCGGCCGCTCGCCGGGTGTGATCGCGTCGGCGAGGTCGCCCCGCAGCGTGAAGTCCTTGTAGAAGGAGAACGGGCGGAACGCCGTCTCCGCGCTCCGGGCGACCAGCAGGACCGGACCGTAGAACACCGACTGCACGGTGGGATCGTCCACGGCCCGCTCGATCCGCAGGCGGTAGGGCGCGGAGATCCGGACCCGGTCGCCGCGCCGCCAGGTCCTGCTGAGGGTGAGGTAGCTGCCGGGCCGCGCATCGGCCCGCTGCCGGACCCCGTTGACGGTGACGGTGAAGCCCGCCGTGGCCCAGGCCGGGACCCGGAGTTTCAGGTCGAGCCGCCCGGTGCCGTCGCGGAACGTCAGGGTGCGGGCGGCCCCGGCCGGGTAGTCGCTGGTCTGCTCGATGACGAAGCCGCGCTCCGGCCACCGCAGGGTCGAGGCGAGGGAGAGGTTGACGTAGAGCGCGGTGCCGTCGGCGGAGCGGAAGTACACCGAGTCCTGGTACTTGGTGTGGTTCTCCATGCCGGTGCCGCCGCAGCAGGTGCCGGTGTTGTCGTACCCGCGCCGCACCCCCGGGCCCATCCCGACGAAGTACGTGACCTCCGGGCTGGTGGTGGAGGGGGCGTCCCGGCGGGAGGCGAGGATGTGGTTGGTCAGGCCGCGCTCGTAGTAGTCCATGTACGCGGGGTCCGGCTCGCGGAAGAACAGCTGCCTGCTCAGCTTGAGCATGTTGTACGTGGCGCAGGTCTCGGCGTTCTTGTCGCCCAGGGTGGCCGCGATGGCGTTCCTGGCCCGGAACATCTCCCCCTGCCCCGTGCCGCCCAGGCTGTACATCCGGGGTCCCGCGACCATGCCCCAGAAGTTGCGGGCCGCGTCGGCGTACGTGTCCTGGCCGGTGTGGTCGAACAGCCGCAGATAGCCGGTGAACTGCGGGATGTGCTGGTTGGCGTGCTTGCCCTCCAGCGTGTCGCGGTCCTCGGCGCAGGCGTTCAGCAGGGTGGTGTTGTCGAAGCAGCGGGCGGCGGCGAGGTGTTCGGGGCGGTCGGTGAGCGCGTACAGGTCCGCCATCACCTCGTTCATCCCGCCGTACTCACCGGCGATGTAGATGGACCACATCCGCTCCAGCTGGGCCTTCGGCAGGTGGCCGAGCCTGCTGTGCACCCAGTCGCCCATCGCCGAGGCGATTTTCAGCGCCTGTTCGTTCCCGGCCAGGGTGTGGGCGTCGAGCAGCCCGCGCATGATCTTGTGGCAGGTGTAGTACGGGGCCCAGATGGTCGGGTACGTGGTGTAGCTCTCCAGCAGGATGAACTGGGTCTCCGGGTACGCCGCCAGATAGCCGGGGTGGCTGGGTCTGGGCGTGCCGTGTTCCGCCAGGGCACGCTGGCACTCGCCGAGCGCGTCGACCAGATAGTCGAGCTTGGCTTTGAGCGCGGGCTCCCCCGTGTCGGCACAGGCCTGGGCGATGAGCGTGAGGAAGTGGCCGCCGTAGTGGCCGCGCAGATTGCCGTCGGAGGTCTCCCAGCCGCCGGGCGGCCTGGCCCCACGGGTGTCGAGCCCGGCGGTTGCCCGGAAGACGGCCAGGATGCGGTCGGCCGGGTAGGACCGGGCGTAGTCGAGCATGAGGTCGCGCTTGCGGCGGAACACCCCGTCGCCGAGGGTGACGTGACCCAGCGGGAAGGGGTGCACCGACCACTCGGCCTGGGTCGATGTGGGAGTGGCCGCCGCGTGTGCCCGCGGCAGGGCGGGTACGAGCGGGGCGGCGGCCGCGGCTCCGGCCGCGAGCCTCAACGCCCGGCGGCGGGAGGGAGGTTGGGACATGCTCGGACTCCGATCGTCGATCCGGATGACGGCGATGGGTGCGGTGGCGCATGACCTACGAAGAAAACATGGCCTACGAAGAAAAGCGGTAAGGCTTTCAGTGCTCAGGACGCCGTACGACGCCCCGGCGGGAGGATCGTGTACAGGTCCAGGATCTCCGGCAGTGGCGCGATACCGGGGCCACCGGCGCGGACCCACGCGGCGATGTCCTCGTTCGCGGCCGGGTCATTGACCAGCCCCAGCCAGACCGGCCGGGCACCGGCCGCGCGGCCCTCGGCGGAGGGCTGTACGACGACCACGTTGGCGTGGTCGCAGACGTCGAGGCAGTCGGAGATCCGTACCGGGGCGACCTCGCGCAGCCGCTCGGTCTGGGCCGCGTGGTCGACGTGGGACAGCTTGGCGCTGCCGCAGCAGCAGTCCCGGCACACGACGAGGCGGCACTGCACCGAGCCGCGGCGTGGGCTTTCGTCCAGTGGGTCGCCGGTCGGCTCGGCCGTCTCTCCAGGCAGCCTCGTGGACATGGCGGGCCCTCCCTCTCTCCGGTCGCCGGTCGCCGGTCTCTGGTGTCGGGGAGATCCGCCCCCGCCGCCATCATTCCATTCGCACACCCGACCGCACCACGGCGCCTTCTCCGCCCGCACCTCAAGACAGCCCGCACCTCAAGACAGCTTTGACAGCGGACGACCCACCGCATAGCTTCAAGGTCACCTGTATCGCACACGGATTCGAGGGGGCTGCTGTGCGGACTCTGCTTCTCACCAAGCGCCGGTATCTCGACCTCCGCAGGTCCACCACGACGGGATGTTGAGCGGTTCCTGCCCGCTCCCCCGACCTTTCGCCGCGCTCCCTCCCCTGGACCACCATGCCCTCCGCCCGCGTATCGCGGCGCGGCCTGCTGTCGCTGGCCGCTGCCTCCTCCGGTTCCGCGCTGCTGTCCGCATGCGCCGACACCGACTCCGGTGGCACGGTCGTGCCCTTCTACACGACCGAGTCGGACCCCAAATCACTCGCCTTCTACCGCTCCGTGATCAAGCGGTTCGAGCGCAGCCACCCCGGTGTCACCGTCAAGATGACGCTGTACTCGGACGAGAACCAGCTCCAGTACCTCCAGACGGCCATGCAGACCGGCACCGACATCGGTGTCTTCGCGCCGCCCGCCGCGAACATCCTCGACTGGGCCGTCAAGGGCTATCTGCTGCCCCTCAGCGGCATGATCGAGGACATCGGCGAGGACGACTTCCTGCCCGGCACCCGCATCGTGCACCGCGGCGAGGACTACGCGATGCCCTTCCAGGCCAACGCCTCCGTCCTGTACTACCGCAAGGACCTGCTCGACAAGGCGGGCATCGAGCCGCCCCGCACCTACGGCCAATTCCTGGGCGCGGTACGGGAGTTGCACGGCAGGGACGGCATCGACGGCATCTCGTCCGGCGCCGGAAACACACCCGGGATGACGACCCAGTTCCTCTCCCCGTACGTCTACCAGTCGGGCTGGGACTACTACGGCCCGGACGGCGAGGTGCTGTTCGGCAAGGACGAGGTGCTCGACGGCGTGAAACGGCACGTCGCGATCATGCGGTACGCGCGCAAGGGCGCGTACAACACCAACTACCCGGACCTGATGAACACCTACATCTCCGGGAAGGCCGCCTTCGCGACGATGGCGGGCCGGCTCGGCGTCAACCTCGCCGAGCAGAACCCGCGGATCGCCGAGGTCACCGGCGTCCTGCCGGTCCCCGCGGGCCCGTTCCGCACCGGGCGGCTGGCGTACGGCGGCAAGAACCAGTACAGCGTCTTCGCTCACACCCGGCACAGACGCGCGGCCAGGGCGTTCCTCAAGGAGCTGACCACCGGCGAGAACGCGCTGAAGTTCTCCCTCACCGTCCCCGGCCACCTGGTGCCGCCGCTGAAGTCCGTAGGGGAGCGGCTGCGCGCGGAGATCGGCGTCTCGGACGACCCGTACCTGCGGAAACACGGCGAGTGGGTGCGCACCATCCTCGATCTCGTGCCGAACGCGCTGAGCCCCGACATGGCCATGGGCTCGGTCGTCAACGGGCGGTACGACGGCAAGCTGTCCAACCCCTGCCCCTGGGCGGGCAAGGCGTGGGCGCCGCCACCGGCCGACGCCTCGATGGTGCAGTCGATCCTGCTGCGCGGCGACGACCCCGAGGAGGCGTGGCGCCGGGCCGTGGACCAGTTCGCCTTCGCGGCCCGCGACTGGAAGTCGGCCAACCCGGAGTGGAGGCCCGCGGCATGAGGACTCTGCGTCTTGGGCGTGTGTCGCAGTACGTGGCGCTGGCCGCCGTCGTGCTCATCGCCGATCTGCCACTGCTGTGGATCCTGTTCACGGCGGTCAAACCGGATGAGGAGATCATCTCCTATCCCCCGACGTTCTTCCCGGACACGGTCACGCTCGACAACTTCCGCACGCTCTTCGAGATCTCGTCGTTCGGCACGTATCTCACCAACTCGCTGATCGTGGCCACCGCCGCCACGCTGCTGGTCGTCGGCTTGGGCACCTGCGCCGCGTACGCGCTCGTCCGGTTCCGGATACCGGGGCTGCGGTGGGTCGGGGAGCTGTCGCTGTTCGCGTATCTGGTGCCGCCGATCCTGGTGCTGGTGCCGGTCTCGCAGCTGGTGGCGCGGTTCGGGCTCGCCAACAACCTCCTCGCGCTGATCGTGATCTACACGGCCACGCTGCTGCCGTTCGCGCTGTGGACGCTGCGCTCGTACTTCCACGGGCTCACCATCGAGCTGGAGGACGCGGCGATGGTCGACGGCTGCACCCGGTTCGGCGCGTTCGTACGGGTCGTCCTGCCGCAGTCGGTGCCGGGGCTGATCGCGACCGCCGTGTTCGCCTTCAACGCGGCCTGGAGCGAATACCTCTTCGCCTCCACGCTGATGGCGGAGCCGGACAAGCTGACGCTCAGCCCGGGGCTCTCGCTGCTCATGGACCAGACGAGCGTCTACTCGTGGGGCGTGCTGATGGCCGCCGCGCTGATCGTGGTGGCGCCCGTGCTGGTGCTGTTCGTGCTCGTCCAGAAGTTCCTCGTCGGCGGCATCGGACAGGGGGCCGTGAAGTGACTGCCGTATCCCAGACGTCCCGTACGAGCGCCCGCGAGCCCGACCGGGCCCGGCGCCGGGGGCTGTCCGACCGCGCGCTCGGCACCCTCATGCTGGTGCCCGCGCTCCTGCTGCTGCTCGTCTTCGCGGTCTACCCCTTCTTCGCGTCGGTCTTCGACAGCTTCTTCCGCGTCGACTTCCTCACCCGCGAACACACCTTCCTCGGCCTCAACAA
Source organism: Streptomyces sp. NPDC059850 (assembly GCF_042731515.1). Lineage (NCBI taxonomy): Bacteria > Bacillati > Actinomycetota > Actinomycetes > Kitasatosporales > Streptomycetaceae > Streptomyces > Streptomyces sp. NPDC059850. The sequence goes on along the minus strand of NZ_JBHWJI010000006.1, from coordinate 130,446 downwards.
CTACCGCCGCCTGTGGGAGGACCCGTCGGTGCGCGGCGCGTTCGGGCGCAGTGTGCTATGGGTCGCGGGGAACATGGTGATCCAGGCCGCCGCCGGGGTCGCCGTCGCGCTGCTCCTCAACGCGGGGCTGCGCGGCCAGACCCTGGCCCGGGGGCTCGTACTCTTCCCGTACGTCGTGCCCGCCGTGGTCGCCGCGATGGTGTTCCGCTTCGCGTTCAACGACACCTCGGGCATGGCCGGTTATCTGCTGCGGACGCTCGGGCTGAGCGACACCCTGGTGAACCCGTTCGCCGACCCGGCGACGGTGATGTTCGCGCTGGTCGCCGTGAACTGCTGGAAGTACGTGCCGTTCATCGTGATCGTCGTCCTCGCCCGCCTCCAGACCCTGCCGGGCGAACTGCGCGAGGCGGCGTCGCTGGACGGCGCGGGGCGGTTCGGGATCTTCCGGCATGTGACGCTGCCGTGGATCGCGCCCGCGCTGATCATCGCCATGCTGATGCGCACGATCTGGACGGCGTACGACTTCGACCTGCCCTATCTGCTCTCCGGCGGCGGCCCGATGGACACCTCGACGACCGTCCCGCTGGAGATCAGGAAGCTGGCCTTCGCCGATCAGGACCTCGGTCTCGCCTCCGCGCTGGCGGTGTGCGTGGCCATCCTCCTGGTCGCGGGCGCGCGGCTGTATCTGCGCGCGTACCGGGCCAGCGAGGACGCGACGGGCTGAGCACGGCCCCATTGATCAGCACGGCCCCAGGAAATCCCGAAAGGCATCAACTGTGGTTGAAACGTCTGTAGCTTTCGACGTCATCGACGCCGTCGCCGGTACGCCCGCCACCCTGCGGACGTACCGCGACACGGCGTACGACCGCACCCAGGGCGCCCACGACGCGCTGCTGACCGGCACCGCCAGCCTGCCCCGCGCCGAGCGCGCGGCGCTCGCCGCCCACGCCGCCGAGCGGGACGGCGCGCGGGCGCTGGCGGCGCACTACCGGGGCCTGGCCCCGGCGCCCGAGCCGTCCGCGCGCTTCGACGCGCTGCTGCGCCACGCCGAACTCCTCGTCCTCAGCCCCTCCACGGCGGGTCCGAAGGACATCGCGGCGCTGACGGAGGCGGGCTGGGACGCGCCCGATGTGGTCGCGGCCTCGCAGCTCGTCGCGTTCGTCACGTACCAGGCACGGCTCGCGGCCGGGCTGCGGGCGCTCGGCGGGCTCCCGGCGGAGGGCGGCGAGGTCCCCGCGTACGGCGTGGCGAGCGAGGGGCGCCCGTTCACGCTCGACGCGCTGGAGTGGGACGCCTGGGTGGAGACGGTGGACGTGGACCGCGCCACGCCCGAGCAGATCGCCGTGCTGGAGGAGTCGCTGCCGACGGCGAAGACCTCGCCGTACTACCTGGCGCTCGTCCACGATGTGACGGCGCTGCGCGAGCGGTCGCGGCTCTACAACGCCATCATGTACGCGCCGCGCGGGCTCGACCGCCGCGACCGGGAGATCGCCGCGCTCGCCGTGTCGCACGTCAACGGCTGCGTGTACTGCGCGTCCGTGCACGCCCGGCGCTTCGCGCAGCTCGCCAAGGACGAGGGCCCCGCGCGGGCGCTCCTCGACGCGGGCCCCGGCGCGGACCTGGGCACGGCGCGGCAACGCGCCGTGGCCGACTTCGCGGTGCGCCTCACCCGCGAGCCCCATCAGCCGCTCGGTCTCACGGCGCTGCGGACGGACGCGGGCCTGGACGATACGGAGATCCTGGACCTCGTCCACGTCGTCGCCGTGTTCGCCTGGGCCAACCGTCTGATGCTCACCCTGGGCGAGCCCCGTTCCCCTCGGTCCACCACAGAGGAGCACACCGCATGACCGCCACGCCCGACCACCCCCTCGTCGCCGCGGCCCACCGGCTGGCCGACGACGTCCTCGCCCCCGCCGCCGAGGCGCACGACCGGGAGGGCGTCACGCCCGAGGCCATCGCCGCCGTCAAGGCGTCGGGGGTACTGGGGGTGAACGCCCCGGCGGCGTACGGCGGCGCGGAGGCCCCGGCGGCCGTGGGCCGGGAGATCGCCGAGATCCTTTCCGGCGCCTGCTGCTCGACGTTCTTCATCCAGGCCCAGCACCACACGCCGGTGCGGACCCTGGCCACGGGCGAGGAGGCGGCGCGCGAGCGCTGGCTGCGGCCGCTGAGCGACGGCACGCTGCTCGCCGGGATCGCCTTCTCGCATCTGCGCGCCCACCCGAAGCTGCCCGTGCGGGCCACCCGGGTGGCGGACGGCTGGCGCTTCGACGGGCGGGTGCCCTGGTACACCGGCTGGGGGCTGAACGACCTGTTCCTGCTGGGCGGCGGAACCGAGGACGGCGAGGTGGTCTTCGGCGTCGTCGACGCGCGTGAGCAGCCGGGCCTCACCGCCACCGGCCCGCTCCAGCTCGCCGCGCTCACCGGGTCGCACACGGTCGGGCTGCTGCTCGACGGGCTCGTGGTGCCCGACGAGGCGGTCGCGGTGCGCCTGCCGCACGAGCGCTGGGCGACGGACGACCGCCCGAAGAACACCAACACCAACCCCGCCGTCTTCGGCGTGGCCCGCGCCGCGCTCGACCTCGTCGACGCCTCGGGGGACGGCGAGGCGAAGGAGACGGCGGGCGTCCTGCGGACACGCCTGGACGCCGTACGCCGCGATGCCTACGCCCTGGTGGACGAGGTGCCGCCCGCCGAACGGCTGGACGACCGGCTCGCGGCCAAGACCCGGGCGTACGACGTGATGCGCGCCGCCACGACGGCCGCGATCGCGGCGGGCGGCGGCCGGGCCTTCGGCCTCTCCCACCCGGCGCAGCGCCTCGCCCGGGAGGGCCTGTTCCTCGTCGTCCAGGGCCAGACCTCGGAAGTCCGCACGGCGCATTTGGCGGCGCTGCGGCGGTAGCGGGAAAGAGAATGGCCCTCACCGACGGGGGATGCGGTGAGGGCCTACGTTCAGTGTGGCACGGATGGTGCCCCCATGTCCCCCTTCCGGGCAACAAACTTGGCATATATCTACCGCAGTCACCTCAGGAGTCTCAGCTGTCCCAGCGGCGAGTGGTGGGACGCTGCGGGGGCGGCTGCGGGGGTGGCTGCGGGAACGGCCCAATCCAGTTGGTGCGCCGTCGGCGAACCCCCTGGGCTCCGGGGCGCCGGTCGTCAATCCTGGCGGAATCAAGCCATGGAGGATGACCGTGACAGTGGAATACATCCGCTACCGCATCACCGCCCCCGAGCGAAGAGCCGCCTTCGAAAAGGACTACGCGACCGCCGCCGAGCAGCTGGACCTCGCCCCGCAGTGCCTGGGCTATGAGCTGTCTCAGGGTGTCGAGGAGCCCGAGCGCTACATCCTGCGGATCGAGTGGACCTCCGTCGAGGACCACCTGCAGGGATTTCGCGGCGGCCCGCACTTCCCGCCGTTCCTGGCCTCGATTCGCTCCTACATCCAGGACATCGAGGAGATGAAGCACTACGCGAGGACGCCCGTCGTGTCCGCCACCGGAGGGGCGGCATGACCGGGCGCACCGAGTCCCTGTTCGACGCCGTCGGCGGTATGGACGCGCTGCGGCGGCTGAGCGACACCTTCTACGAGGGCGTCCTCGCGGACCCGCTGCTCGCCCCGGTCTTCGCGAACTTCACCCGGACGCACATCGATCATGTCGCCGTCTGGCTCGCCGAAGTCTTCGGCGGCCCGGCCGACTTCACGGCGCGGCTCGGCGGCCACCAGGCCCTGCTCCGCTCCCACCTGGGCCAGTCCATCACCGAGGAACAGCGGCTCCGCTGGATGGAGTTGATGGCCATCGCGGTCGAGAAGGAGTTCCCGGACGACGAACTGCTGCGCCGCCGGGCCCTGGAGTACTTCGACTGGGGAACCCGGATCGCCCGCGACGTCTCGGCCGGATCGCCCGGTGACGACCTCGGCGAGCCGGGCCCGACGCCCCGCTGGGGCTGGGACGGGCTGGTGTGAACGTGTGGGGGCCGCCGCCCGGCGGCCCCCACCGCGCCGTGTCCGGGGCCGGAGCGGTCGCGGACGCCCGTCACGCGGCCGTGGCCTCGATCTGGTCGTGCAGCCGGGCGCAGGTGCGGTTGATGAGCCGGGAGACGTGCATCTGGGAGATGCCGAGTTGCTCGGCGATCCGGCCCTGTGTCTCCTCGCGGAAGAAGCGCAGGTAGAGGATGTGGCGCTCGCGTTCGGGCAGGGCGCGCAGCTTGGGCTTGAGGGCTTCGCGCTGGATGACGCGCTCATAGGAGGGCTCGGTGGCGCCGAGGGTGTCGGCGAGCGAGTATCCGTCTTCCGCGCCCGGCAGTTCGGCGTCCAGGGACAGCGCGGAGAAACTCTCCATCGCCTCCATCCCCAGCAGTACGTCCTCCTCGCTCATCCCGGTGTGCTCGGCGATGTCCCGCACACTCGGGCGGCGGTCGTCGGGAGTGCGGGTGAGTTCCTGCGCGGCGGCGCGCACCCGGTTGCGCAACTCCTGTACGCGGCGCGGCACATGGACGCCCCACATGTGGTCGCGGAAGTGGCGCTTGATCTCACCGACGACGGTCGGCACGGCGAAGCTCGCGAACGCGCTGCCACGGTCCGGCTCGTACCGCTTGACGGCCTTCACCAGGCCGAGCATCGCCACCTGCCGCAGATCCTCCGCCAGCTCACCGCGGTTGCGGAACTGCCGCGCCAGCCGCTCCGCCATCGGCATCCACGCGCGGACCACGTCCTGCCGCAGCGCCTCCTTCTCGGGACCGTCGGGCAGCTCGGCGATGCGCTCGAACTGGGCGGCGGTGTCGGGAGCGTCGTCGTGCGAGTGCTTGCTCCGTGTGCGTACGGCAGTCATGCGCCGGTCTCTCCCTCGTGGCGTGGGCGGCGTGGGAGAATCCGGCTGACCGGGGTGGCGGACAGAGCACACCCCGGAGCAGCCGAACCGCTCCCGTGGGCGTGCCTCCGTTCCGAAGCACATCCATGCGCCTGCCCCTGGCGGGCACCCGCAAACAACCTCCACCCGCAGTGGGTATGGGCCGCAGTGTCTATGGGGGGATCGAGGCGCGGGTGCGCCACATGATTCGATGGACACCTGTTTCCGGGAGGTCCAGGACGTTCCATGATCCGACGCATACTCGCCGCCGCGGTGGCCCTGGCCGCGCTGCTCACCGTCCCCTCGGCCGCGCCCACCGTGTCGCGCCCCTTGACGGTGTCCACCGACAAGGGCGAGGTCGCGGGGTCCGCCGCGGGCGGGGTCGGCCGGTACCTCGGCATTCCGTACGCCGCGCCACCGGTCGGCGACCGGCGCTGGCAGCCGCCCGCGCCCGCCGCCGAGTGGCCGGGGGTGCGCTCGGCGCACGACCCAGGCGCGCGCTGCGTCCAGACGGCCACCGGCGACGGCCCGGGCACGAGTGAGGACTGCCTGTACCTCAACGTCTACGCCCCCGAGCGGCGCACGCAGCGCCCGCTGCCGGTGCTGTTCTGGATTCACGGCGGCGGCTTCATGAGCGGTTCGGGCGACCTCTACGACGGCTCGCAGCTCGCGCGGACCAACAACATCGTGGTCGTCACCATCAACTACCGGCTCGGCGTGTTCGGCTTCCTCGATCTGCCCGGGCTGAGCGCGCGCGGCGCGGGCAACTACGGCCTGCTCGACCAGACGGCGGCGCTGCGCTGGACCCAGCGGAACATCGCCGCGTTCGGCGGGGATCCCGGCCGGGTGACCCTCTCGGGCGAGTCGGCCGGTGGCCAGTCCGTGTGTTCCCTGCTGGCCTCGCCACCGGCCCGTGGTCTGTTCGACCGCGCGATCATCCAGAGCGGTGGGTGTCCGAGCCTCACGCCCGCGCAGGCCAGGGTGCGTGGCAGAAGCGTTGCCACCGCCGCCGGTTGCCGCGATTCCGCCACCGCCGTGTCCTGTCTGCGGGCCAAGCGGCCGGACGACGTGCTCGCCGCCGGGCGCGACTTCGGCGGCATCCTGAACGGCCCCCTGCCGGTGTCCGGCGTTCCCGAACTGCCGGTCGCGCCAGGGGTCGCGGTGCGAACCGGCCGGTCCGCCGATGTCCCGCTCCTCATCGGCGCCAACCGCGACGAGACACGCAAGTGGTCACCCCCGTTCGCGAACGCGACCAGGGCGCAGTACGAGCGGGTGATCCGGCAGCACTACGGCCCGCACGCCGGCGGTGTGCTCGCCCGCTACCCGTACGGCGCCCGGCCCGGCCGGTACAAGGCGGCGTACGCCCTCAGCGCGGTGTGGACCGACAGCAGCGTGTTCTACGGGATGGGCGGCTGCCAGTACCAACGCCTCGCGGGCCGTTTCGCGTCCCAGCAGCCCAGGACGTACTTCTACGAATTCGGCGACCGCGACACCCCCTCCCCCGGCCCCGTTCCCCCGGGCTTCGCGGCGGGCGCGAGCCACGCCACCGAACTCGCCTATCTGTGGCCCAGCATGGCCCAGAAACCCCTCACACCGGAGCAGCGGAAACTGTCGCGGACGATGGTGCGCCACTGGGGGGCGTTCGTACGGGACGCGGACCCCACGACGCGGGGGCAGGTGGCGTGGCCGTCGTACCGCAGCGGCCGTCTGATGTCGCTGCTGCCGGGCGACAGCAGCAAGACCGTCAGCGCGAAGGCGTATGCGGCACAACACCAGTGCTCCTTCTGGAACGGGATCGACTACGACTGGCTGACCACCGACCCGGCCCCGCTCGCGGACGCGCTGCGCGTCCGTGGCACGCCCTAGGGTGGGTTCCGTGGAGCTTCTACACCTGCGTTACTTCGCCGCCGTCGCCCAGGAACTGAACTTCTCCACCGCGGCCCGCAAACTGCACATGGCGGCGTCCCCGCTGAGCCGGCGGATCAAGGATCTCGAAAACGAACTCGGACACCGGCTCTTCGACCGCGACACCCACCATGTGCGGCTCACCCCGGCGGGCAGCGCGCTGCTGCCGATCGCGCGCGGTGTGCTGGAGCAGGTCGATTCCATCAAGTGGCGGCTGGACGAGACGACCCGGCCGCAGCGGACCACCGTACTGCTCGGCGTACCCACCGGCATCCACCCGGACCTGCGGGAACGTATCGACGCCCTCGCCGAGCGGGTCCGCGACCGGTTCGAGATCAAACGGTGGCCGGGTGCCACCGACCGCCTGGTCGACGCGGTGTGCGACGGCAGACTGGGGCTGACCTTGGCCCGGCTCCCGGTCTGCGGCGACCCGGCGCTGGAGCAGTTGCCGGTGATGTCGGAACGGCTCGGCGCGGTCGTGCCCAGGGACGGGTTCCCCGGGCGGGAGTCGGTCGCGCTGGCGGAGCTGGCCGACCTCGCCTACGCGGGTTCTCCGGTGGCGGTGACCCACGCGTATTTCCGCGGACTCGACCAGCAGCTGTCCGATCTCGGCCTCAAGAAGCGCATCAAACTGAACAGCGCGAGCTTCGACGCGGTTTCCGAAATAGTGTCGAGCGGTCTGGCATTCTCCATTTCCATGCTGGACCCGAGAAGCCCTCTGCAGAATTACCGTCTTGACAATGTGACCGTCCTCCCCTTTTCCGATTTCCATCCCCAGCTGGAGACCGGACTGCTCTGGCGACAGGACCGCGCGGACGGCGGTGACCTGGAAGAAGTCGCTTCCGCCGCCCGTGAGATATTCGCCGAACCACTCCACGCCTAACCTTCACAGGGCGGCATGACCACTGCGGTCATACCGCTTTTCGCAACATGATCATTCCGTCTTCGCCACCCCCTTGCTAATTTAGTTTCCAGATGCACATACAGCGGCGGAGCAAGGAGTGAAGGCACAACGATGACGGACATCACGGATACCATCGCCGGTCCCCTGGAAGGCGTGCGCGTGATCGACCTCTCGACCGTGGTGATGGGCCCCTACGCGGCCCAGATCCTCGGGGACCTGGGCGCCGATGTGATCAAGATCGAGTCGCCCGCCGACACCGTGCGGGTGGGCCACTACCGCACCACGCCGGGCATGACCGCGCTGAACCTCAACGTCAACCGCAACAAGCGCAGCGTGACCCTCAACCTCAAGGACGAGACGGAGCGGGAGCGGGCGCTCGAACTGATCGACACCGCCGACGTACTGATCACGAACATGCGGCCCGGTGCGCTGGGCCGCCTGGGCCTGTCCTACGACGACCTCGCCACCCGCCATCCGCGCCTCGTCTACGCGCACGCGCAGGGCTTCCGCGGCGACTCGGACCGGGCCGGGAACGCCGCCTACGACGAGACCGTGCAGGCCGCCTCCGGCCTGGTCGACATCGCCGACCGCGCCCTGGGCGAGCCCGTCTACCTCCCCACCATCATCGGCGACAAGGTCTCCTCGCTGACCATCGCCTACAGCGTCCTCGCCGCCCTGCTGCACCGGGACCGGACCGGCCGGGGTCAGCTCGTCGAGGTCCCGATGACGGACACGCTGATCGCGTTCAACCTGGTCGAGCATCTGGCGGGCCACACCTACGAGCCCGAGATGGGCCCCACCGGCTTCCATCTGTCGATGACCAAGGGGCATAAGGCGGTGCGCACCAAGGACGGTCTGGCCTGTGTCATCCCGTACAACCCGCGGAACTACCGGGACTTCTTCGCGGCCGCCGGACGCCCGGACCTGGCCGAGGACCCCCGGGTGTGCGGCGAGGAGATCGACCGGGACGACTACGAGGGCCTGGCCGCGCTGATCGACGCCTGCGCCCCGGCGCTGACCACCGCGGAGTGGACCGAGGTGTGCGCCAAGCACAGCATCCCGATGGCCCCGGTGCTGGAACTGGACCGCGCCCACGAGGACCCGTACGTCCGGGACGGCCATCTGCTGGACACCGTCGAGCACCCGACCGAGGGCACGGTCCGCACCATCGGCATCCCGATGCGTTTCTCCGCCACTCCCGGCTCGATCCGCCGTCTGGCGCCGGTCGCGGGCCAGGACACCGAGGACGTGTTCGCCGAGTTCGACGCCACGCGCTGAGCGCCGCCGTCCCCAACACACCACCGCTCTGACGAGGACCCCCATGAGCACTCCCCCCGCACACCCCGTACGCACCGAGCGGATCGGCTCCACCCTGCTGATCACCCTCGACCGCCCCGAGGCCCGCAACGCCGTGAACGCGGCGGTCGCCGCCGGTCTGACCGGCGCCCTGGACGAACTGGAGGCCGACCCCGCGCTCCGGGCCGGTGTCCTGACCGGTGCGGGAGGCACGTTCAGCGCCGGGATGGACCTCAAGGCGGCGGTGCGCGGCGAGTCGCCCGAGGTCGCGGGCCGCGGGTTCGGCGGCCTGACCGAGGCCGACCGGGAGAAGCCACTGATCGCCGCCGTGGAGGGCTGGGCCATGGGCGGTGGCTTCGAACTGGCCCTGGCCTGCGACCTGATCGTCACGGCCGAGGACGCCCGGTTCGGCCTGCCCGAGGTCAAGCGCGGGCTGATCGCGGCGGGTGGCGGTGTGATCCGGCTGCCCCAGCGCATCCCGTACCACCTGGCCATGGAGCTGCTGCTGACCGGCGAGCCGGTCGACGGCCGCCGCGCCGCCGAACTGGGCCTGGCCAACCGCGTCACCGCCGCCGGACAGACCGTCGCGGAGGCGCTTCAGCTCGCCGAACGACTCGGCGGCAACGCCCCGCTCGCGCTGGCCGCCGTCAAGCGCGTCGTCCGCGCGGCGGACGGCGCGTCCGACGCCGACGCCTTCGCCTTCCAGCGCGGGGAGATGGCGGCGCTGATGGCCTCGGCCGACGTCCGCGAGGGCATGACGGCCTTCGCCGAACGCCGCCCCGCGCGGTGGACGGGGCGGTGAGACACGACATGAAGCACGACCACTTCCGAGGAGGAGAGCCTGAGATGACCACCCCCGCGCAGCCGTCGGCCGTCGGACCGATCGCGGACGAACTGACCGCCGACTTCTACCACTACGAGTCGCTGCTGCCGGACGAGGAACGCAAGATCCTCCTGGGGGCCCGCGCCCTTCTGCGCGACCAGGTCAAGCCGCTGGTGAACGAGAACTGGGCCAAGGGCGAGTTCCCCAGCGAGCTGATCGCCCTGTTCCGCGACAGCGGCCTCGCGGGCCTGCCGTACGAGGGCTACGGCGCCCACCGCCCCGCCGTCAGCAACCTCCTGAGCGGCATGCTGGCGATGGAGATGGCCCGCACCGACGCCTCGGTGTCCACTTTCTTCGGCGTCCACAACGGCCTGGCGATGTACTCCATCCACTCGGGCGGCGACCAGGAGCAGCGCGACCGCTGGCTCCCGGCGATGGCCGCGATGGACAAGATCGGCGCGTTCGCCATGACCGAGCCGCTCGGCGGCTCCGACGTCGCGGGCGGCATGCGCACCACCGCCCGGCGCGAGGGCGACACCTGGGTCCTGAACGGCGCCAAGAAGTGGATCGGCAACGCCACCTTCGCCGACTACGTCGTGGTGTGGGCCCGGGACGTCGGCGACAACCACGTCAAGGGCTTCGTCGTCGAGAAGGGCACACCCGGGTTCAGCCCCGCGAAGATCGAGAACAAGCTCGCCTTCCGGATCGTGGAGAACGCCGAGATCACCCTGACCGACGTCCGGGTGCCGGAGGCCGACCGGCTGCGGAACATCAACTCCTTCCGGGACGTCGCGGAGATCCTGCGCGCCACCCGAGGCGGGGTGGCGTGGCAGGCGCTGGGTGTGATGGCCGGTGCGTATGAACTGGCGCTGGACTACGCCCGGGAGCGCCACCAGTTCGGCCGCCCGATCGGTGGCTTCCAGCTCGTGCAGGATCTGCTGGTCAAGAGCCTGGGCAATGTCACCGCGTCCTGGGGCATGCTGACGCAGCTCGCCCGGATGCAGGACAGCGGCATCTTCCGCGACGAACACTCCGCACTGGCCAAGGCGTTCGTCACCGCCCGGATGCGGGAGGTCGTGGCCTGGGGCCGGGAGATCTTCGGCAGCAACGGCATCCTCCTGGACCACGACATCGCCCGGTTCTTCGCCGACGCCGAGGCCATCTACTCCTTCGAGGGCACCCGGGAGATGAACACCCTGATCGTCGGCAAGTCGATCACCGGCCAGAGCGCCTTCGTATGAGTCCGTGGCAGCTGGTGTGATTCCGTGTCAGCGGAGCCGGTCGACGCGGCGCTCGTCCCACACCGGCTCCGCTGTCTCGCGGATGACACCGTCCGAACCGAAGACCAGGAAGCGGTCGAAGGAGCGTGCGAACCAGCGGTCGTGGGTGACGGCCAGCACCGTGCCGTCGTACGCCTCCAGCCCCTCCTGAAGCGCCTCCGCCGACTCCAGGTCCAGGTTGTCGGTCGGCTCGTCCAGCAGCAGCGCGGTCGTCCCGGCCAGTTCGAGCAGCAGGATCTGGAAACGGGCCTGCTGGCCGCCCGAGAGCCGGTCGAAGAGCTGGTCGCCCTGGCGTTCCATCTCGTACCGCCGCAGGGCGCTCATCGCCCGGCCCCGGTCCCGGGCATGGTCGGTCCACAGGATCTCGACGAGGGTGCGGCCGGTCAGCTCGGGGCGGGCATGGGTCTGCGCGAAGTGGCCGGGCACGACGCGCGCGCCCAGTTTCCACTCCCCCCGGTGGGCGACGTGCTCACCGGCCAGCAGCCGCAGGAAGTGGGACTTGCCCGACCCGTTGGACCCCAGCACGGCCACCCGCTCGCCGTAGAAGACCTCCAGGTCGAAGGGGCGCATCAGCCCTTCCAGCTCCAGCCCCCGGCAGGTCAGCGCCCTCACCCCGGTGCGTCCGCCCGCCAGCCGCATCGTGATGTCCTGCTTGCGCGGTGGCTCCGGGGGCGGGCCCGCCTCCTCGAACTTCCGCAGCCGGGTCTTCGCGGCCTGATAGCGCGACGCCATCTCATCGCTGCGCGCCGCGTACCGCTGCATGTCCAGCACCAGACGCTTCAGCTGGGCGTGTTTCTCGTCCCAGCGGCGCCGCAGCTCCTCGAACCGTGCGAACCGCTCGTCGCGGGCCGTGTGATACGTGGCGAAACCGCCGCCGTGGACCCATACGTCGCTGCCCGCCGGGCTGGGCTCGACACTGACGATGCGCTCGGCCGCGCGGGACAGCAGTTCCCGGTCGTGGCTGATGAACAGCACGGTCTTGGCTGTCTCCCGGAGCCGCTCCTCCAGCCACTGCTTCCCCGGCACATCCAGGTAGTTGTCCGGCTCGTCCAGCAGCAGGACATCGTCCGGGCCCCGCAGCAGCGCCTCCAGCACCAGTCGCTTCTGCTCGCCCCCGCTGAGCGTGCGCACCGATCGCCACTGCGCCTTCTCGTACGGCACCCCGAGGGCGGCCGTGGTGCACATGTCCCACAGCGTCTCGGCCTCGTAGCCACGCACCTCGGCCCAGTCGCTGAGCGCCTGGGCGTACCCCATCTGGGCGGCCTCGTCGTCCCGCTCCATCACCGCGAGTTCCGCCGCGTCGACCGCTCGGGCCGCCTCCCGTACGGCGGGCCGCGCCACCGAGACCAGCAGGTCCCGCACGGTCCGCTCATCCCGTACGGAACCGACGAACTGCGGCATCACCCCCAGTGAGCCGCTGACGGTCACCGTCCCCTCATGGGGTTCCGTCTCGCGCGAGAGAAGCCGCACCAGCGTGGTCTTGCCCGCCCCGTTCGGCCCCACCAGCGCGGCGACGGTGCCTTCGCCCACCCGGAACGAGACGTCGCCGAGCAGCAACCGCCCGTCCGGCAGGAAGTAGGCGAGATGCGCGGCCTCCAGATGTCCCATGATCCGGCATTCTCTTGTCACCGCGCCATGACCGGCAAGGCATTTTCATGCCCCTTCACAGGAGGAGAACCCATGTCCACGCCACAGAACCCCCTACCGCTGGGCGGGGATTTCCTCGCGGACCCGCACGCCTCTTATGCCGCCTTACGCCGAACCGGTTCGGTGCACCGGGCCGTCGATCCCGACGGAGGCCCGCTCTTCCTGGTGACGCGTTACCAGGACGTCCGCGCCGCCGCCGCGGACCGGCGGCTGTCGGTCAGCAAGCGGTATGCGCGGGCCGCCCGCGGCCATGTGCACTCCATGCCCGCCGAGCTGGACGCGCACCTGCTCAACAGCGCCCCCGCCACTCACGCACGGCTGCGCCGCCTGGTGGGCACGGCGTTCACCCCTCGCCGCACGGAGAGCCTGCGGGAGGCGGTGCGGCAGGCAGCCGACCAGCTGCTGGACACGATGGCCTCGAAGGACCGCGCCGATGTCGCCACCGATCTGGCCATTCCGCTGTCCATGACGGTGATCTGCGACCTGATGGGCGTTCCGTCCGACGACCGCCCGGACTTCCGGCGCTGGACGGACACCCTGCTGAGTTCCGAGCCCGGCGCTCCCCAGCGCTCCCGCGAGGCCATGCGGGAGATGCACCGCTTCCTGGCACACCTCATCGACCGCAAACGCGTGGCGCCGGGGGAAGACCTGCTGTCGGCCCTCATCGCGGCGCGCGACGAGGGAGACCGGCTGAGCGAGGACGAGCTGGTGGCCATGGCCTTCCTGGTGCTCTTCGGCGGCTACGACAACACGGCGAGCCTGATCACCACCAGCGTGCTGGCGCTGCTGACCCACCCACGGCACCTGGTGGCCGTCCGTACCGGCGAGCTGGCCATGGACGCGGTGACGGAGGAGGTGTTGCGCTGGAATCCGCCGACCATGCTCGCCGTCCGGCGCTTCGCCACCGAGGACATCGAGATAGACGGCACCGCCATCCCGGCCGGTGAGCGCGTCTGGCTGTCCTGGGCGGCGGCCAACCGCGACCCCGCCCGCTTCGCGGAACCGGACGCGTTCGACCCCCACCGTGAAGACACCAAGCACCTGTCGTTCGGGCACGGCTCCCACTTCTGCCCGGGCGCGGCCCTGGCCCGCATGGAGAACACCATCGCCGTGACATCCCTGGTCCGGCGTTTCCCGCAGCTCGCGCTGCTCGGCTCCGCCGACGACCTGCGGTGGACGGCATCGCTGCGCAGCCGCAGCCTGCGGTCCCTTCCCGTTTCCCTGTGACCTGACGGCGGAGGCCGCGCGCGTCAATCGGCCATCGCGTCGGGGCGCAGAACCAGGTCGAGCAGCCCGGGGAAGTGAGCGTCGAACTCCTCGCGGCGCAGCCGGTTGACCCGCCGGGGCCCCTGGTCGCGCTGCTCGACCAGACCGGCGCCGCGCAGGACCGAGAAGTGGTGGCTGAGCGCGGCCTTGCCGACGGACACGTCGAAGCTGCCGCAGCTGCGTGTCCATTCGGCGGAGCCCGCCAGCTCGCGGACCAGCTGGATGCGCACCGGATCGGCGAGCGCGGACAGCGCGGTCAGGACGGACACCTCGCCGGGGTCCGTGTGCACGGGTGCGGCGCGGTGACCGCCACCTGTGGCCTGGTTCACCATGCCCCACCTCACCTTGCTCCCGCCTTGCCCAGTGTTCGATGAATATCTTACAGTCCCCAGTGTTCGCTTTTCATTGAACACTGCTGGCAACCGCACAAGGCGAGAGGAACGTGGACCGAGGAATGAACGACAGCGGTGCACCCCGTGGCTTCACCGGGGTCGTGGGGAACATTCCCGCTCCCGTGCTGGTGCTGGGCGGTGTGTGCGGAATCCAGTTCGGCGCGGCCTTCTCGCCCCAGATATTCCCGCAGGTGGGGGCGCCAGGCGTGGTGTTCCTCCGGCTGCTGATCGCCGGTGTGGTGCTCTGCCTGGTGTGGCGGCCCCGGCGGCGGACGCTGGCCTCGGTGCGGGGCGCCTGGGGAACGGTGATCGGCGCCGGAGCCCTGCTCGCGGGGCACCACCTCGCGTTCTACGAGGCCGTGAACCACATCCCCCTGGGCGCCGTGGCCACGATCGAATTCCTCGGCCCTTTCGCCATCGCCCTGGCCGGATCACGACGCGCGATCGACCTGCTGCCCGCATGCCTGGCGGCCGCCGGCGTGCTGTTGCTCGGTGGGGGTGGCGTACCCCTCGACCCGGTCGGCCTCGCCCTGGCCGCGGTGGCGGCGTCCTGCTGGGGCGGCTACATCCTCGTCTCCGCCCGGATGGCACGACGCCTCAGCGGCGGCCAGGGCCTGGCGCTGGCGGTGCTGTGGGCGGCCCTGCTGAGCACCCCGTACGGCATCACCCACGCCGGAACCGCGCTGCTGGACCCCCAGGTGCTGTGGGTGGCCGCGGTGGTGGCGGTGGCGGCCAGCGTACTGCCGTACTCGCTCAATCTGGAGGCACTGCGGCGGATCCCACCGCGTGTGTTCGGCGTCCTGACGAGCCTGGAGCCCGCCGCCGGGGCCCTGTTCGGCCTCCTCATCCTCGGCCAGCGGCTGGCCTGGCCGCAGTGGCTCGGCATCGCCGCGGTCGCCCTCGCCTCCGTCGCCGCGACCTTCCTGGGAACCGGAGGGCGTCCGCGCGCGGCCGCGAAGGCAGCCGAGAGGGAATCGATGCTGACGTAGCGTCATATATCGGATACCAGACAGCTGTTGGCAGTCTGCCGTCCCTCTACTTGAACGGCCGCGCCGGGATTCGCCGGTCCCGGGTCATGGGTATGATCCGCCCCGTCGCTCACTCCGCTCCACGTGTCACCGCCGTGCACCGCCGCCGTATGCCACGCCACGCCACGCCACGGAGGAGATGTCCCATGCGCCCTCGCTCCCGCCCTCTGGCCGCTGTGATCGCGTTCCTCACCTTCCTCGGGCTACTGCTGCCCCTCGGCACCACCGCCACCGCCGCCGGGGCCCCGGCGGCGGGCGGGGCCAGGGCGTTGCCACCCGTCGTCCCGCGTCCGCAGACGATGACCCGGCTCGGCCCGGACGTCGCGGTGCCCGCCACGGTGCGGGTGGTCTACGGCGACGGGGTGGACCAGCCCACGCGCGACCTCGTCGCCTCCGTACTGCGCCGCGCGGGGGCGCGGCACCTGCGGGGCGGCTCCGGGCCGGGGCTGACGGTGACCGTCGGGCGGATCACCGACGCCCGGGTCGCGGCGGCGCTGCGGGCCGCCGGGGGCCGGGTGCCCGGGGAGCTGCGCGCGGAGGGGTACGCGCTCGCCGCGCGGGGCAGGGCGGTGGCGCTCGCGGGCGCGGACGCCGACGGGACGTACTACGCGGCGCAGACGCTGCGTCAGCTGGTCACCGGCCCCCGGGCCACCGGCAGGCGCGCGATCGCCTCGGTGTCCGTCGTGGATCATCCGCTGATGCCGCTGCGCGGGGTGATCGAGGGGTTCTACGGAAGCCCGTGGACCCACGCCGAGCGCATGGATCAGCTGGCGTTCTACGGGGACGTCAAGATGAACACGTACGTCTACGCGCCCAAGGACGACCCGTACCACCGGGAGAAGTGGCGCGAGCCGTACCCGGCCGACAAGCTCGCCCAGCTCGGTGAGCTGGTCCGGCAGGCCACCGCCCACCATGTGCGGTTCACCTTCGCCCTCTCCCCCGGCAACTCCCTCTGCTACAGCGATCCCGCCGAGTTCACGGCGCTCCAGGCCAAGCTGGGGGCCATGTACGACCTCGGGGTGCGCAGCTTCTCGGTGCCGCTGGACGACATCAGCTACACCCGGTGGAACTGTGCCGCCGACCGCGCCGCCTACGGCGAGCCCTCGCAGCGGGCCGCGGGCGCGGCGCAGGCCGATCTGCTGAACCGGGTGCAGAAGCAGTTCCTGGACGCGCGCGAGGGCACCGCGCCGCTCCAGATGGTGCCGACCGAGTACGGCGACCTCGCCGACACCGCGTACAAGCAGACCCTGCGCGAGCGGCTGGACGCGCGGGTCGAGGTCATGTGGACCGGGACCGACGTGGTGCCGCCGCACATCACCGTGGCCGACGCCACGCGCGCCGCCACGGTCTGGGGGCGCAAGGTGTTCGTCTGGGACAACTACCCGGTCAACGACTACGGCCAGGCCGAGGGACGGCTGCTGCTCGCCCCGTACGACGCCCGTGAGCCCGGTCTGCACCAGCAGCTCTCCGGGCTGGTCCTCAACCCGATGAACCAGGCCGCCGCCAGCAAGGTCGCCCTCTTCGGCGGCGCGGACTTCGCGTGGAACGACACGGCGTACGACCCCGATCGCACATGGCGGGCCGCCGCCGCGTATCTGGCCGGGAACGACGCGGACGCGGCCACCGTCTCCGCGCTGCTGGCCTTCTTCGACACCCAGCACCTCGCGCCCACCTTCGGCGACGAACCGTGGCAGCCGCAGGCCCCCGAACTGGCCGCGCGGCTGGCCCAGTTCCGTACCGACTGGGACGCCGGACGGCAGCGGGCGGCGCTGGACGCCCTGCGCCCCACCGCGACGCTGCTCGCCACCACACCCGCCACCATCAGGGCGGACGTGGCCGACCGTGGTTTCGTGGCGGACAGCGCGCCCTGGCTGGACGCGCTGACGCTGTGGGGCCGTGCCTTCGAACGCACCCTGGACGCGCTGGGCGCCCGGCTCGACGGCGACACCGGGCAGGCCGAGCGGTGGTTCGCCGAGGCGTCGTCGCTGGCCAAGCAGGCCGGGCGGATCCGTACGATCCCGGGCGAGACCCGCCCGGAGGGCCCGGTCCGCGTCGCCGACGGAGTCCTCGACACCTTCCTCGTGGCCGCGCCCGGCCTCGGCGGAACGGGCACCCGGGCGACATCCGCTACGGCCGACTGACCGAGGGCGCGCCCGCCCACGGGTGCAGAGCGGTTCGAGACCGGCATCGGCCACGGTGGCCATGGCGGTCTCGGCGGTCTCGGCGGTCTCGGCGGTCTCGGCGGCCCAGACGACCACCCCGGTCGGGGCCGCGTGGGTGTCGGCCACGCGGCCGACCCGCCCGGCCCGCGCCCCGGCGTGGCGCGCCGCGCTCGCCATGGCCCCCGGCGACCGGGAAACCCTGCGCGTCAGCGAAGCCATGCTGGCGAGGCCTGCTCGCGGGCGGCGTCGCCCCGCAGGCCGCCGCCTGGGCCATCGGCGGCCTCGCACAGCGCCGCTGGCCGCGAGGGGCGCGGGAAATTCGCCAGCCCCGGGGCCGACGGTACGGCTGTCGGCCCCGGGGACGTGCCGGTGGTCAGGCCCCGGCGGGGGCCAGGGCCACCGGCTCGCGGGCGGCGCTTTCCCGGTCGCAGCTCTCCAGCGCGTCGATCAGCGACGTCCGGGCCCGCGCCACGCGCGACCGTACGGTGCCGATCGGGCACCCGGCCACGGTGGCGGCTTCCGCGTACGGCAGGCCGAGCACGCTCGTCAGGTAGAACGCCTCGCGCCGCTCGTCCGGCAGCGCGGCCAGCAACTCGCTCAGGGCCACGCCCTCCTCGAAGCCCGGCAGCCCGCGCGGCTGGGTGCGTTCGGCGGCGGACTGCCAGTCGGTGGTGGCGGACAGCCGGGGCCGGGCCGCGGCGGTCCGGATGCGGTCCGCCACGACGCGGCGGGCGATGGTCAGCAGCCAGGTGCGCGCCGACGAGCGGCCCTGGAAGCGCGGCAGACTGCGCAGGACACGGAGATACGTCTCCTGTGTCAGATCGTCGGCGGCCTGCGGATCGGCACTGAGGTACGTCACGAATCGCCGCACATCATGGCGGGTCGCGCGGATGAACTCGTCGACCGCGTCGGCGTCGCCGTCACGCGCGGTCAGGGCCAGCCTGGTGGCCGGGTCGTCGTCGTATGCCCCGGAGGGGCGTTCCACGGGGCCCGCGCCGGTCAGGACGGGTGGCAGGGCAGGGGTCATCACCTGAGGTCCTTCGTTGAATCCGGGCAGCCTCGGGCGGCCCGGTGACAAGTCGGTGGCGTCAGCTGTCAGGCGACAGCGGGCCCGTGGGGCGGCCCCCGGGTGGTGATGGCGTGAGCGAGAAGAAGTGTCCGCGGCCGGTGTGCGACGGGGTGGCGACGGGCGCGGATCCGGGGCCGGTGCGGTGGCTCGGCGACGCGGATCAGCAGGAGGAGCGGTGCGAACAGCCGGGCCGCCAGCGCTCGGCCGATCCGGAACGCGGCGCGTTCGCCGTACGCGAGCCACAGGCCGCACACGAGCGCCGCGATCAAGTGGGCCACGATCATGCCGACGCCGCTGCCATCCGCCATGGAGGACATGTCCGCGTGCTCTGTCCCCGCCATGGACCCCATGGAGTGTGTTCCCGGGGGCGGGTGGGCCAGATGGTGGCCGAGGCCCGCCGAGCGCACGATGTGTTCGGCCTCCGCGGGGGTCAGTGTCGCGGCGCGGACGGGGCCGCACAGCAGCTCACCCGCCCATTGCCGGGCGAAGGAACCTCCGCCGGACGACGCGGCCCCGGCCGTCGTCTGGCCGAGCGAGAAGAAGGAGTGCAGGGCGAGTTGGGCGCCGACGGTGAACGCGGTGACGAAGACCCGTCCGCGTTCCCGCCCCGCACAGGACCAGCCCGCGGCGACGGTGGCGACGAGCGCGGCGGTCAGGGACCACCACGGGACTCCGGTGCCGGACATCATGGCGTGGCCCAGGGCAGCGAGCGGCACACAGACGGCCGCGAACACCGCGGCTCGTACCGTTCGAAGACCCTGGCCAGCTCTCATGACCGCCTCATGGTCGCATCCGGGATTCGCGACCCGGAGCAGGGGCCACGGCACATGCCGGGAACCAGCCGCACCTTCCATCCGACTACCGGGACGTGAAGGGCAGCGAGGAACAGCGGCGCGGGAATCGGGAGCACGGCAGCATGCACTGGTACGAGGACGAGGCGTTCTGGTCGGAATTCTCGGAGACCATGTTCTCCGGG
The DNA here is from genome assembly GCF_042731515.1 of Streptomyces sp. NPDC059850. Classification (NCBI taxonomy): domain Bacteria; kingdom Bacillati; phylum Actinomycetota; class Actinomycetes; order Kitasatosporales; family Streptomycetaceae; genus Streptomyces; species Streptomyces sp. NPDC059850. Next base: position 110,854 of record NZ_JBHWJI010000006.1, on the reverse strand, counting down.
CGCAGACGCGCCGAAACAGCGGACATCGTGGCGACATCACCGCTCCTGGCCTTCCCGGCCGGGGCCCGGGTGCTGGATCTGTGCTGCGGCCCGGGGGTCTATCTAGTGCCACTGGCGCGGCGCGGCTACGCGGTGACCGGCGTCGACCTCAGCCCGGCCCTGCTGGAGCGGGCGCGGGCCGTCTGCGCCGAGGCCGGAGCCGACGTCCGGCTGGTGCGCGCGGACATGCTGGAGCACATCGAGCCGGAGTCGTACGACGTCGTACTCAACGTCTTCACCTCGTTCGGCTACTTCGACGACCCGGGCGACAACCTCCGGGTGCTGCGCAACGCCCATGACTCGCTGGTGCCGGGCGGAACGTTGCTGATCGACGTCATGGGCAAGGAAGTGCTCGCCGGGTGGATCGGCCGTCCCCAGCTGGTCGAGCTGGAGGGCGGCGCGTACGTGGTGCAGCGCGACACCATCCTCGACGACTGGGCGCGGTTGCGCACCGACTGGACGCTGGTACGGGGCGGCACGGCGCGGGAGGCGTCGATCACCTCGTTCCTCTACAGCGCGACCGAGCTGCGGGCGCTGTTCGAGCAGGCGGGCTTCACGGACGTGGAGTGTTACGGCGATTTCGACGGCGCTCCGTACGACCAGCACGCGCGGCGGCTCATCGTGCGCGGCACCCGCCCGCTGAACAATTCAGCAGGTTCCGGGAACTCCGACGCCCCGGCGGCCGACCACTGAGGAGACGGCGGTGCTGGGCCGCCCTTGAGGAAGGTTCCATGGCCAACACCGCACAGGACACCGCCAGATCGGAGCACGCGGCATCCGCCACCCGGGACGGGCGCGGCCGGTTGCCGACCATGCTCGCGGTGCTCTCCGTCGTCCTCGTGGTCTCCGTGCTGGCCGGTATCGCCCTCGGCCCCACGGTCGTCCCGCCCGGGGACGTCCTGCGCTTCCTCGTGGCCGCCGTCACCGGGGGCACCATCGACGCGGCGGACGCGACCGGGTACGCCGTGGTGTGGGAGGTGCGCACGCCACGCGTCCTGCTGGCCTGCGTGGTCGGGGCGGGGCTCGCCGTCGTGGGCGTCGCCGTGCAGGCGCTGGTGCGCAACGCGCTCGCCGATCCGTTCGTCCTGGGCATCTCGTCGGGCGCCTCGGTCGGCGCCACGGCCGTCGTCGTCTTCGGGGTGTTCGCCTCGCTGGGGGTGTACGCGCTGTCGGCGGCGGCGTTCCTCGGGGCGCTCGGCGCCACGGTGCTGGTGTACGTGGCGGCGCGCACACCGCTGGGGCTGACCCCGCTGCGGCTGGTGCTGACCGGTGTCGCGCTGGGGTACGGCTTTCAGGCCCTGATGAGCGTGCTGGTCTTCCTCTCCCCCAACGGGCAGGCCGCCCGCACCGTGCTGTTCTGGCTGCTGGGGAGCCTCGGGTCGGCGTCGTGGGAGTCGCTGCCGCTGGCGGCCGCCGGGGTCCTGGTCATGGTCGTGGTGCTGCTGCGGCAGAGCCGGTCGCTGGATGTGCTGTCGATGGGGGACGAGACCGCGGCCAGTCTGGGGGTGGACGCCGAGCGGCTGCGGCGGGCGCTGTTCGTGCTCACCGCCGCCGTCACGGGGCTGATCGTGGCGGTGAGCGGGGCGATCGCCTTCGTCGGGCTGGTGCTCCCCCATGTCGTACGCATCCTGGTCGGCGCCACCCACCGCCGGGTGCTGGCGGTCGCCCCGCTCGCCGGGGCCTGCTTCATGGTCTGGGTCGACCTGCTGGCCCGTACCGCGTTCGCCCCGGAGGAACTGCCACTCGGGGTGATCACCGCGCTGATCGGGGTGCCGGTGTTCATCACGCTGATGCGGCGGCGGGGCTACCAGTTCGGAGGCCGGTAGATGTCTTTGTGTCTGCGTGCCATGTCGGTCGAGGCGGGCGGTCGCGCCCTGGTCGACCGGCTGGCGCTTGAGGTGGCGGAGGGCGAGGTGGTCGGCCTGGTCGGGCCCAACGGCAGCGGCAAGTCGACCGCACTGCGCTGCGTGTACCGGGCCCTGAAGCCGACCTCCGGCGCGGTGCTGCTGGACGGCACGGACCTGGCCACGCTCTCGCTGCGCGACAGCGCCCGGCAGATCGCCGCGCTGACCCAGGAGAGCCGGTCCGAACTCGACTTCACGGCAGGCGAGGTGGTGGCCCTGGGCCGCGCCCCGCACTCGCGCGGCAACCGGCCGCTGACCCCGGGGGAACGCGAGCTGTGCCACGAGGCGATGGACCGCATGGACATCGGACACCTCGCCGACCGCAGCGTGCTGACCCTCTCCGGCGGGGAACGTCAGCGTGTGCTCGTCGCCCGGGCCCTGGTGCAGGAGCCGCGTGTTCTGGTGCTGGACGAACCCACCAACCACCTCGACATCCGCCACCAGGTGGGGCTGCTGTCGTTCCTGCGCGGCTCCGGGCTGACCGTCCTGACCGCGCTGCACGACCTGAACCTGGCCGCCGCCGTGTGCCACCGCGTGGCGGTGCTGAGCCACGGCACCCTCGTCGCGGACGGGCCTCCGGCCGATGTCCTGACGCCCGGCCTGGTGCGGAAGGTGTTCGGCGTCGCCGCCACCGTCGTACCCCATCCGCGCACCGGGGTCCCGCAGTTGCTGTACGACCTCGTGCCCACGGACACCTCGACCTCACCGGGCGACGCCACACCCGCCGATGCCCTTCCGGAAGGAACACGCTCGTGATCAGATCCCCGCGCTCCCCCCGCGCCCTGGCCGCCGGGCTCCTCGCGGCCGGGCTGCTGGCGACCACGACCGGCTGCGGCGCCGACGTCGAATCCACGGCCAAGGACGGCGAGCCCACGCGGGTCACCGTCTCCAACTGCGGCGAGAAGGTCACGTACACCCGCCCCGAGCGGGCGGTGGCCTACGACGTCAGCGGCGCCGAGAAGATGTTCTCCCTGGGGCTGGCGGACCGGATGCGCGGCTACGTCATGAACAAGCTCGGCGACCCCGCGATCGCCGGATCCCCCTGGCGCGGCGACTACGGAGAAGTCGACCGACTGGGCAACGAGCGCATCACCCGCGAGATCGTCATCGACGCCAAGGCCGACTGGGTGCTGGCCGGTTGGAACTCCGGCTTCGGCGAGGACCGGGGCATCACCCCCGCCCTCCTCAAGAAGGTGGACATCGCCTCGTACGTGCACACCGAGACCTGCTGGGACTACGGCGGCGAGAAGCTGGACGTCACACCGCTGGAAGCGCTCTACACCGACCTGGACAACCTGGGCCGGATCTTCGGCGTCGAGCGGCGGGCCGACCGGCTCGTCAGCGGTCTCAAGCACCGCGTCGCGGCGCTGAAGAAGACCTGGCCGACGAAGGGCGACCCCGCCAAGGTGTTCGTCTACGACTCGGGCACCGACCAGCCGTTCACGGCGGGACGCCACGCAGCCCCCAACGACATCATCCGCGCCGCCGGTGGCCGCAACGTCCTCGACGGCCTCGACAAGGGGTGGACGAGCGTGGGGTGGGAGCCCGTGGTCAAGGCCAAGCCCGAGGTGATCGTCGTGGTCGACTACGCGGACCAGCCCGCGAAGGACAAGATCAAGTACCTGAAGTCGCTGCCCGCGCTGCGATCCGTCCCGGCGGTGAAGAACGGGCGCTTCTTCGTCATGTCGTACGGCGACGCCGTCAGCGGGCCGCGCAACGTCAAGGGCGCCGAAGACCTGGGCCGCTATCTGCGCTCGGTGGGGCGGTGACCGCGCCGATGACACCGCTGCACACCGAAGCCGCCCCGACGGCCGCCACCGTCGTCCATCAGCACATCACCGACGCCATGAAGGCCCCCGACCTGCTCCGGCTGAGCGACAACATCGTCCTCGCCCGCTTCGAGACGATGAAGATCTACGCCGCGCTCGGCGCCGTCCGCACCCTGCTGGAGCGCGGCACCATCGCCCCCGGTCAGACCCTCGTGGACAGCTCCAGCGGCATCTACGCGCTGGCGCTCGCCATGGCCTGCCACCGCTACGGACTGCACTGCCACATCGTGGCCTCCACCACCGTCGACGCCACCATGCGCGCCCAGTTGGAAATCCTCGGCGCCACCGTGGACCAGATGCCGCCCTCGGCGGACCTGAGGCTGGACCAGGAGCGGCGAGTGCGCCGCGTACGGCAGCTCATCGCCGAGCGGCCCGGTATGCACTGGATGCGCCAGTACCACGACACCGTGCACTACGCCGGATACCGGGAACTCGCGGATCTCATCGACGACGCGCTCCCCGGCGCGCTGCTCACGGTGGTCGGAGCCGTGGGCACCGGCGCCTCCACCGGCGGACTGGTCCAGCCGCTGCGGGAGCGGGGCCGCGAGGTCGCGCTGCTGGGCGTGCAGCCCTTCGGCAGTGTCACCTTCGGCAGCGAGGCCTTCCAGGACCCCGAGGCGATCATCGCGGGCATCGGCAGTTCCATCCCCTTCGACAACGTCCGCCACCACCTCTACGACACCCTGCACTGGGTCGACTTCCGCCACGCCATGGCGGGCGCCGTCGGCCTGCTGCGCGACCACGCGGTGTTCGCGGGGCTGTCCACCGGCGCGGCCCACCTCGTGGCGGGCTGGGAGGCCGTACGCCACCCCGAGCGCACCCACCTGGTCATCGGCGCGGACACCGGACACCGGTACGCCGAGAAGGTGTTCACGCGCCACCGCGAGGCACCGGACCCCGCCATGTTGTGGCCACGGCAGATCGCCACGCTCGCCGACCTCGCCATGCCCTGGTCGGTCATGGACTGGCGACGGCGCCCCTACGACGTCACCCGGACACTCACCAAGGAGGAGAGCGCGTCGTGACCATCGCCGCCCTGGAAGCCCTCACCTTCGGCCTGGGACGGCTGGTGGAAGCGGCCACGGACGCCGGACACCGGCTGGCCCTCCTCACCCGGGACCGCCACGTCTACCACCATGAGCTGGCCCATCTACCGCCCGGCGCCGCGCTCGACATCGTCGATGTCGACACCGGGGACGAGGAGGCATGCGCCAAGGTCCTGACCACGCTGCCCGACCTGCGTGGACTCATCAACTCCACGGACACCTGGAGCGTGCCGGGCGCCGACCTCGCCGCCCGGTTCGGCCTGCCCGGCCCCGACCCGGCCTCCGTACGTCTGCTGCGCGACAAGCACCGCGTACGCGACCTCCTCCACGACCACGGACTGAGCCGTGGCCGCGCCGCGGCCGTCACCGCCACCGATCCCGACGCGGCCGCCGAGGTGATACGCGGGACGGGCCTGCCCGCCGTCCTCAAGGACTCCGCGGGCACCTCCTCCCGCAACGTATGGGTCGTACGCGACGAACACCAGCTGCGCGCCGCGCTCGCCGAAGCGGGGCAACAGGCCTTCAAGGGCGGCCTGTTCGCCGAACCGTTCCTCGCCGGGCCCGTCTACAGCGCGGAAACCCTGAGCTGGGCGGGGCGCACCCGGCTGCTGGGCGTCCTCAGCCGCCAGCTCTCGCCCGAGCCCGCCGTGCGCGAGGAGGCCGCCGCGTTCCCCGTCGCCCTGCCCTCGTCCCCGCACATCCTGATCCACGACTGGGTGGGCCGGGTCCTCGCCACGGCCGGACACGACAGCGGCTTCGCCCATGTGGAATTCGTGCTGACCACCGAGGGCCCGGAGCTGGTGGAGATCAACCGGCGGATCGGTGGCGCGCTCGTCGGCGAGGCCCTGTGCCGCGCCCTGGACACCAACGTGTACGAGGCCATGGTCGACGTCGCCCTCGGGCGGCGCCCCGCTCTCCTCGACGCCCCGGCCCCCGCCGGTCCCGCCACGGCCTTCGTCCTCCGCTACCCCGACCGGCCCGGCACGCTCACCGGTTGGTCCGGGCTGGACACCCTGGCCACCTTCCCCGGCGCGCCCGAGTGGTATCCCACCGCCGCCCCCGGGGACCGCGTCGAGCACCTGGCCGACCAGCGTGGCTGCACCGGCATCGTGCTGGCCGAGGCCGCCACCGCCGAACTCGCCCTGCACCGCGCGCTCAGCGCCGCCGGAAGCGTACGGCCGCTCATCGCCGACGGCCACCGGCCGTGAGCACGCGCTCCGGCCGTCTGGCGGGCTTCACCGGCCCGCAACGGTTCCTGCTGGCCGGGTCGTTCCTCATCCCGCTGGGCAGCTTCGCCGTGCTGCCCTTCATGTCCGTACTGCTCCACGAGCGGCTGGGCATGGGGCTCGGCGCGGTCGGCGTGGTGCTCGCCACCGCCTCGCTGGTGCAGTTCTCCGGCGGGGTGGTGGGCGGCGCCGCCGCCGAACGCCTCGGGTTGCGGCGCACCATGCTGCTGGCCCTGGTGATCCGTACCGTGGGCTTCGCGGCCTTCCTGCCCGGGCTGCGCCACGCGTACGTGGCCGTCGCCGCGCTCTTCCTCGTCTCCTGCGGCGCGGCGCTCTACCTCCCGGCGAACAAGGCGTATCTGGTGCACGGTGTCGAGGAGGCCCGGCGCCCCCTGCTGCTGTCCGCGAGCGGCTCCGCGCTCAACGCCGGTATCGCGCTGGGGCCGCTGGCCGCCGCGCCCTTCGTGCTCAGCTCCTCGGCCGGGCTCTTCACCGCCGTCGCCGTGCTCTTCGCGGCCATCACGGTGGGCCACGCGCTGCTGCCCGCCGAAGTCACCGAGCCCACCCCGGTCGGACCGGAGCATGAGGAGACCGAGGAGAACACCACCCGACCCGGCGCCACCCGACACGGTGCCCTGCCGTTCGCGGCCACCGTGCTGAGCCTGTACCTGTTCATGTTCTTCCAGCACTACCTCGCCCTCTACGCCGTGCCCCGGACGTCCGCCACGTACTACGGCCTCGTCCTCGCGCTCTACGCCCTGCTCCTCGTGGTGGCGCAGCCCCTCGCCTCGGGCTGGATCGCCCGTCTGCCGTACGGCCGCGCCCTGCGGATCGGCTTCGCCGCGATGGCCACCGGCATGGCCACGCTCGGTCTCGGCAGCCACGCCGCGATCCTGGCCGGGGCCCTGCTCATCTGCTGCGCCGAGGTCATCCTCTTCCTCAAGAACGACCTCGAAGCCCTCGCCCGCTCGCCCCGCTCCCCCGCCGTGGTCTTCGGCCGCCAGCGCCTCGCGGCCGGAATCGGCGCGTTCGCCAGCGGCGTCGCGGGCGGCGAGGGCTACCAGGTGGCCGAACGGGCCGACCACGCCGGTCTGTTCTGGGCCGCGGTGGCGGTGCAGTGCGTACTGCTGCCGCCACTGCTGACCACGCTCCTGCGCGCCCGGCGCGTCCGATAGCGTCCTTCTATGGCCATGCAACTGCTGCCCTTCGGCGATGCCCTACTGGACCGCGTGATCGAACTCGCGGACCTGCCCTGGAGCCGACAGGCCTACGAGGACGCCTTCGCACGCAACGGCTGGTGTGCGGGCGAGGACCCCGACGAGCCGGGCGTGGCCTGGGAAGAGCCCTGGTGGATCAGTGGCGAGGAAGGCGTGGACGACTGGTGGCTCCTGCTCGGTGAACCCCCCGGATGCCGCCGCGACCCGGACCCCACCGTGGTCTGCGCCCACTCCGACTGCCGCACGGGCTGCTTCGTCGAACACCCCTTCGCGTACTTCACCGACCCGGTGGACCCCAAGGAATGGGACAACGAGTTCGGCCCCTTCCACAGCCGCCGGGACGTGACCCCCGAGGCCACGGCCGAGGACTTCGAGGCCCAGTACCAACGGGTATCCGACCTACTCACCACCCGCCTGGGCCCCCCGCTCCCCGAGGGCACGTACCAGCTCCCCGACGACGAGGAGACCGTGCACAAGTACCTGGCGTGGGAGCGCGGCAACTCCTGGGTGGCACTGCTCACGGCCGAGGACCTGATCACATACGGCGCCTACGACCGCGCGGCCATCCACATCCGCCCCAAAACCTGATCCCGCCGCCGACACCTGCCGCTGCGTAGGCTGCCGCCATGGGACTGGATCTCACCGTGGTCATGGCCGACTGGGAACGGCTCCGCGCGTTGCCCGTCGAGGAGCGCATCGCGGCGCTGGACGACGCCCTCTGGCCGACCGGTCTCGACGGCGGCCTCGACAGCGCGGACGGCGCGGGCGACGGGTGGGTCTGGCCGCCGGGACAGGGGGCAGCGTGGTGTGCCGAGTACCGCTTCTTCTGCACCACCGGCTCCTACGGGTGGCACAGTCGCGCAGGTGATGCGTGGGACGACATGCGGGCGCTCGCCGACGCCTCGCTGCGCGAGGTGATGGACCACTTCCTCAACGGCCTGATCTGGGACGAGGACCCGGACGAGGACCCCATGCTGACCGGCGGTGGGGGCTTCTTCCCGCCCGCCACCGACCGCTGGCGGCGCAACCTGCTCCTCGTCTGCCCGCCAGAGGTGACGCGCGCCAAGGCCCTCGCCTGGGAGCGGGCGGCGCCGCGTCTGGAGAAGCTGCGCGGCCCCTTCGCCGCGGAGTGCGAGGGCTGGGCCGGACGCCCGGACACCTACGAGGCGTTCAGCGTCCTCATCCGCGAATGGGGCGACGTCGTAACGGAGGCCGCCCGCCACGGCTGGGGCCTGATCGGCCTGCCGGAGTGAGCCCGCGATCCGTCTTCGTCAGAGGGCGATCAGGCCCGCCCCCGACTCCCTGAAGCCGCAGGCGTCGACGTAGAACGAGCGCAGGTGCTCCTCGAAGTCGACGTGCAGCCACTCGCACTTCGCGGCGCGGGCCTCCTTGGCCGCGGCCGCGACGAGGGCGGCTCCGATTCCTCTCGAACGGCGGTGGCGGGCGACCACCGTGTCGAGGAGGAAGGCGTGGGCTCCGCCGTCCCAGGCGACGTTGACGAAGCCGATCAGAGATGCGTCTTCCCGCGCGCAGACCCAGCCGAGGCTGTGACGTTCAAGGCGGGCTCTCCAGTCGGTCCGACCGACCGGGGAGCCGAAACCGTCGGCGTGCAGCGCGTTGAGGGAGGCGTTGTCGATGTCGCCTCGCCACTCGTACCGGATCGTCACGCCTGGATCCTAGTGTCCAGCCGGACTCCGGTACGCGGACAGCAGGTCGTCCGTGAGGCGGTCGGCCACCTCGGGGGCTTGGGAGCGTACGTAGTGGTGGCCGCCGGGGAAGTGGTGGACTCGGGTGTCGGCCGTTGTGTGGGTGCTCCATTCGTGCAGTGTCCCGGGGCCGACCATCGGGTCGTCGAGGCCGCCGAAGACGCTCAGCCGCGCGCGCAGCGGGGGGCGTGGCTGCCGGGTGTGTTGCAGCAGGGCCACCGCGTCCGCGAGGAACGGGGTGTAGACGGTGCGAGTGAGCGCGTCGTCGGTGGTGGGCTGCTCCCAGCCCATGACTTCGGTGATGGCGGCGATCCCGGAGCCGAGGTTGCGCGCGATGTGGTCGTCGAGGCCATCGCGACTAGGTGGCGGGACGGCGGACAGCGCGAGCAGGTCGGGTTCGGTGTGCGCCACCGCGCGGAGCCGGTGGGTGGCCTCGTAGGCGAGCAGCGCTCCGAAGCTGTGGCCGAAGACGGCGTAGAAGCCGTCGGCGGGTGGCCGGTGGCTGAGGTCCGTGGCGATGGCCTCCGCGATGCCGGTGGCCGCCCAGCCGACATCGGTGATCGACGGTTCCACGGCGCGGGTGCCGCGGCCCGGCAGGTCGACGGCGGCCAGGTCGAAGAGTTCGGAGAACGCGGCGACCCAGGGCAGGAAGAACTCCGACCCGGTGCCGGACGGCGGCACGCAGTAGAGCCGGATCCGCGCGGTCTGCCGTTCGGTGAGCCGGTTGAGCCGTGGGGCGGGGAACGGCGGGGGCGGGGTCATGCGGCGCCCCTCCTGACCCGCCCGAGCAGGCGTGGGGCGAGCTGCCGGACACCGGCCGCGGTGGCCAGTTCCATCGTCGGGACGACGCAGTCCAGCCTGCGCTGCAGCACGGAACTCAGCTCGGCCGCCATCAGCGACTCCAGGCCGAGCTGGTCGAGCCGGGTGTCCGGGTCGATCCGCTCCGGGGTGGTCTGCAGCACCGTGGCCAGCGCCGAGACCAGCACCTCGGTGACGATGCCCAGCGCCTCCGGCTCGGAAGCCGAGCGCACCAGCTCCGGGATGTTCCGGTCGGTGTCACGGGGATCGGCGTCCGGCGCGAGCAGCAGGTCGGTGAAGCGCGGGGCGGCGACGGCGGGGAGGAGCTTCGCGGTCTGCGCCCAGTCCGTGTTCCCCACCATGATGACGTCCACATCGGGATCGGTGATCAGCTCACCGAGGGCCCGGGTGGCGGTCGTGGAATCGAGTTCACCGAAACCGGCCTGCCGCATGGTGTCGACCATGCCCGCCCGGTCGGCGTAGCCGGTGTCGGAGATGGCGCACCACTGCACGGCGAGTGCGGGCAGCCCCGCGGCCCGGCGCTGCCGGATGATCGCCTCGCCTGCCAGGTTGCCCGCGGCGTAGGTGCTCTGCCGGAGGTTTCCGGCGAGGGCGGAGATGGAGCTGTAGAAGACGAAGAAGTCGAGTGGCCGGTCACGGGTGAGCCGGTCCAGATGTGACGTCCCGTCGAGTTTCGGGCTCACCACCGCGCGGGTGCGCTCATCGTCCAGTTCCACCGCGGTGGCGTCGTCGAGGACGTCGTCGAGCACCATGGCGGCGTTGATGACGCCCCGCAGCGGAGGGCCGGTGGCGTCGATGGCGGCCACCAGCTCCCGGACGGCCCCGGGGTCGCTGATATCGGTAGCGTAGGCGGTCCCCCGCACCCCCTCCTCGGCGAGGCGGGCGAGCACCGCGGCGGCCTCCGGGTGGGCGGCGCCACTGCGGGAGGCCAGCGCCAAGTGGCGCGCCCCGCACCGGGCCAGCCACACGGCGGTGGCCGCGCCGAACCCGCCCAGCCCGCCGGTGACGAGGTACGTGGCCGCCGGATCCAGTGCCATGGGCGGCCGCGGAACCCGTACGGGCACCGGCTCGGCGGGGTCGAGCGTGATGACGATCTTGCCGATGTGCCGGGAGTCCCGCAGGAGCGCCATGGCGTCGGCGATCTGGTGCGCCGGGTAGGTGAGATGCGGCAGCGGCCGGTACACCCCGGACGCCACGCGCTCGGCCAGTTCGGCGATCATCTGCCCGGCCACCGGGCCGTCGCCCTGGAGCAGACTGGTGAGGTCGACCCCGAAGAAGGAGAGGTCGCGGGAGAACGGCCGCAGGGCGAGCGCGTTGTCGGCGAGGATGTCGCGCTTCCCCAGCTCCACGAACCGGCCGTGCGGCCGCAGCAACTCCATGCCACGGCCCAGCGCCTCCCCCGCCACCGAGTTGAGCACCACGTCCACCCCGCGGCCCTCGGTGATCTCGCGGACCTCATCGGCGAAGCCGAGTCCGCGGGAGTCCAGTACGTGTTCGTAGCCGAGCAGGCGCAGCAGCTGCCGTTTGGCGGGGGTGCCCGCGGTGGCGATGACGGTGGCCCCGACGTGTTCGGCGTATCGCAGCGCGGCCAGGCCCACGCCACCGGCGGCGCCGTGTACGAGGATCGTCTCGCCCTGGCGGAGCCGGGCCAGGTAGTCGAGGCCGTAGTGCACCGTGGCGAAGACCGTCGGGATGGTCGCCGCCTCGGTGAACGGCATGCCCTCGGGGATCGGAACGGTGAGCCCGGCCCGGCAGCGCACCTGCGTGGTGAGGCTGCCGGATTGCGCGACCATCACCCGGTCGCCCACGGCCCGGTCGGTCACACCGGCACCGACGCGGATCACCACTCCGGCGCATTCGAGGCCCAGCAGCGGGGTTCCGGTGTCCGGTGTCTCGGCCATGGGCGGCACCAGTCCCCGGGAGACCATGATGTCGGCGTAGTTGAGCGCCGCCGCCCGCACCTCGATGACCACCTCTCCGGGGCCTGGTTCGGGCTCGGCCACGGCCGTCCACGCCGGTCCGTCGTCCGCCACGGCCAGGGCGAAGGGGCGGACGGTGCGGGTGGCGGGCGTGCGCTGGGTGATCCGCGGTGCGAAGCGCCCGCCCGCGGTGAGCACGACCTCGTCCTCCTCGGTGTCGGCGAGCAGCTCCGCGCAGACGTGTGCCGCGGTCGCACCGGGGGCCACCGCGACCCTGCGGACCTTCAGCAGGGGGTTTTCGCTGGTCAGGGTACGCGCCTGGGCCCAGGCGGCGGCCGGGGCGGGGCGTTCGGGGACCGCGGTGTGCGCACCGGGCGTCAGTACCCAGGCGCGCACCTCACGGCTCTCGGGCAGCGTCTGGCAGGCGGTGACCATCGCCCTCAGGATCGCCGCCTGCCGGACCACCAGGCCGGTGTCATCCGCTCCGGTGCCCTCCCCGGCCCCCTCCCCGAGCATGACCAGGATCCCGGTGCTCTCCTCGGTGTCGTTCAGCGCGGCGCCCCATCGCGCGGGGTCCCCCGAGGCGTCGACATGGCTCACCGAGCACCCCAGATCGCGCAGCCGCGCCGCGACGGCTGCGGGCAGGTCGTCGAGGCCGTCCGTCGCCACCAGGAAGTGGCCGGGTGTGGTGGGCGCGGCGGCCTCGGGCGTCGGCGCGGGCTGTTCGCGTTCGTCCCGGTCGGCGAAGAGCACCGAGCAGATGGGCTCCTCACCGAGCTGCACGACGTCGGCGAACCCGGTGGAGCGCAGCACCTCGGGCCACTGCTCACGGGCGAGCAGCGTGTCCTCGCGCAGGTCCGTGTCGGTGAACTCGGCCGCCGAGGTGAGCAGCCCGTAGCAGGGGGCGAAGAGGTCGTTGTCGTGAAACTCGGTGGCGAGCAACCGCCCGCCGCTGTCGAGGAGTTCGGCGACATGGCCGAGGGCCCGGCGCACATCGGTGGTGGCGTGCAGGACGTTGGCGGCGATGACCAGGTCGAAGGAGGCGGCGGTGAAGCCCTGTTCGGCGGGGTCCCGGTCCAGGTCCAGCGTCCGGTAGTCGAGGAACCGGTGGTCGGCGAACCGGTGGCGGGCCCGGGGGAAGAACGCGCTGGAGATGTCCGTGTAGACGTAACTGGCGCGGTCGGCGGGCAGCCGGGGCAGCAGCCAGGCGGTGGTGGACCCGGTACCGGCGCCGACCTCCAGGATCCGCAGCGGCCGGTCCTTGGGCCACGCCTCGACCAGTTCGGTGAGCAGTTCCCTGGCCGTCCGGTTCAGGTACTGGTGCGCCAGGGAGGTCGTGTAGTGCAGTTCGGCGAGGCGCTCGGTATCCGAGAACAGCAACCGCACCGGATCCACGTCTCCGGTGAGCACCCCGGCCAGCTGCGGACCGCACCGCGCGTACAGCAGCAGCTCCGGCGCCATGCCGGGGAAGTCCCGCAGCAGGTCGGCCAGGAGCCGGTCGGGTTCCGGGGCCCGGTCGAGCACACCTTCCCGCTCGGCGAGCGCCCGCAGCTTCTCGTACAGCGGCCGGTTGGCCGGCCGCGCGCCCTTCGCCTCCAGTTCAGCGAGCGCGGCCACCACGAAGTGGCCGGTCAGGTGGGTGACGCGGCGGACGAAGGCGCGGATGTCGTAGTGGCGGAACGCCACGGTCAGCGCCGCCACCTCGGCTGCCCGCGCGGCGGCGAGCGCGGTGGCCGTCGGCAGCCCGGCCGGGCCGGTGGCGCCGGGAAGCGGGGCGGCCCGCAGCGTGCTGACGACGCAGTCGACTCCGTTCGCCGCGCCCTTGTTCCGGCCTACCCGGACACCGTGCAACTCCATGGCCACGGTGCCATCCGGATCCGCGACGGTGATGTCCACCACCGCCTCGCGCAGCGACAGATCGCGCGCCCGGATCAGGGCCACGCCCCGGTCGGCGGGGGTCCGCCAGAACCGGACCCGCTCCAGCGCGGCGGGCAGGAACTGGTGGACCTGCCCGTTCTCGGCGTGCGGGAGCAACGCCCCGATGGACTGCAGCGTGGCGTCGATCAGGGCCGGGTGGGCGGCGAACTCCCGTACCCCCGAGGGGTTGGCGTAGTCGGCGAGCACCGTGTCATCGGCCACGGCGAGCCGTTGGACACCGCGGAACGCCTCCCCGTACGCCAGCTCGACCTGCCGCATCCGCGCGTAGTGGCGTTCCCCGGAGACCTCGGTCCGAGCGGCCTCGCGGAGGGCGACCACGTCCAGCGGCGCCGGTGGCCCGGTGTGCAGTCGGCGCACCCGCCCCCGGGCGTGTTCCTGCCAGTCCTCACCGCCCCGGCGGGAGGCCATCCGGGCCACCTCGCCGGAGAGGGAGGTCTGCACGGTGACGTCCATGTCCGGGTCGTCCCACGGCAGGACGAGCGCTTTGCCGATGTCCAGGCCGGTGACCTCGACCGGCCCCTCGTGGCCGGTTCGACGACCAGCCGCGAGCGCCATCTCCAGATACGCGGCGCCCGGCATCACCACCGCCCCGCTGACCCGGTGGTCGCCGATCCAGCCGTGCCGCGACGGCTCGACCCGTGTCTGCCAGGTGGGTTCCACGCTCGGCAGCCGGTCGCCGAGCAGCGGGTGTCCCGAATCCTCCCCGGCGCCCGGTCCCGCCGACCACCAGGTGGGGTCGCCGTTGACATGGTGTTCCCGCTGCCAGGGGTAGGCGGGCAGCGGTACGACCCGGCCGCGCACCGGGAACCAAGCGTCCCAGTCGGCGTCGGCCCCGGCCGCGAGCACGGCCGCGCAGGTGGTCCGTACCGCGGCCGCACCGGCCGACGCGCGGAACAGCGAGCCGACCGTGGTCACCGGCCGGTCCGCGGTGGCGCACTGCCTGCGCAGATAGCCGAGCAGCACCGGATGGGGGCCGATCTCCACGATCGTGCCGCAGCCGTGCTCGGCCACCAGCGTGGTGACGGCGGGGCCGAACAGCACCGGCTCCCGGATGTTGCGCCACCAGTATCCGGCGCCCAGCTCGGTGCCCGGCAGCGTGCCACCGGTGACGGTGGAGACGAACGCCGCGGTGCCGGACCGCGATGCCAGCCCGGCCAGTCCGGTGTGCAGCCGGTCCCGGATCGGGTCCATGGACCGGCTGTGGAAGGCGTAATCCAGATCCAGTTCCCGGAAGAACACACCGCGACGCAGCAACTCGTCGCCGAGCGCGGAAAGTTGTTCGGCGGACCCGGCCAGGGTCACATCGGTGGGGCTGTTCACCCCCGCCAGCTCCAGGTCCGCCCCCAGGCCCCGGTCGGCGATCAGCGCGGCGGCCTCGTCGGCGGAGAGCCCGACCGCCGCCATCCGCCCGCCACCCGCCGTGTCCGCCTGCGCGAGGCCGCGTTCGGCGATGACCCGACAGGCGGCCGCCAGGTCCAGTGCCCCACCGGCGTGTGCCGCGGCCACTTCGCCCACCGAGTGTCCCGCCACCGCGGCGGGCCGGATGCCACGCTCCCGCAGCAGCGCGGTCAGCCCGACCTGCACCGCGAACAGCAGCGGCTGGGCGATCTCCGTCCGGTGCAGCTCGGGCTCCGCGGACCGCAGCTCCGCCAGTACCGACCAGCCCAGATGCCCGGCCAGTTCGGCGTCCACCTCGGTGACGGCCGCGCGGAACACCGGTTCGGCGTCCAGCAGTTCCGCGCCCATGCCCGCCCACTGGGCGCCGTTGCCGGAGTACACGAACGCCACCGGCCCCGGGCTCGCGGCCGCCGCCGCGCCCCCGCCCACGGGAGTGCCCTCGGCGATCGTCTCCAGCAGCGCGGCGGCCCCGTCGGCGCTGTCCGCCAGTACGACGGCCCGTTCGCGGTGGTGTCCGCGCCGACGGCAGCTGGTGAAGGCGATGTCGTAGAACGCGTCGGTGGTGTCCCGGAGCCGGGCGGCGGTACGGGTGACCGCCTCGGTGAGCGCCTGCGGAGTGGCCGCCGAGACCACCACCGGCAGGGACGTCACCCCCGGCGACGGCGACGGGGGTACGGGGGGCACGGGCGGCGGGCCGAGGACGGCGTGTGCGTTGGCCCCGCCGAACCCGAACGAGTTGACCGCCAGCGCCCCCGGTGCCAAGGACCGTGGCGCGGTCACCGGTTCCAGGCCCAGCGTGGCGAAGTCGATGGCGGGGTTGAGCGGTTCGGCGTGCAGCGACGCCGGAATCACCCCGTGGCGCAGCATCAGTACGCACTTAAGCAGCCCGGCCATGCCCGCCCCGGACTCCAGGTGGCCCAGGTTCGACTTCACCGAGCCGATGGGCAGCGGAGTCTCCCGTCCCGCGCCGAACGCATGGCCCAGCGCCCGGCACTCGATCGGGTCGCCCGCCTGCGTACCGGTGCCGTGCGCCTCGACGTACGACACGTCCTCGGGGCGCACCCCGGCACGGTGGTGCACCTGGCGCATCAGCTGCTCCTGGGCCTGTGCGCTGGGCAGCGAGAGCCCGGGGGTGCGCCCGTCCGCGCCCGTTCCGGTGCCGAGGACCACGGCGTGCACGGTGTCCCCGTCCGCCCTGGCGTCGGCGAGGCGCTTGAGCACCACCACCCCGCCGCCCTCGGCGCGCACGTATCCGTCGGCATCCGCGGAGAAGGAGCGGCAACGGCCGCTCCGGGAGAGCATGGACGCCTTCGAGAACCCGATGAAGTCCCCCGGACTCAGCAGCAGGTTGATCCCGCACGCGAGAGCCACGCCGCCGTTTCCCTCACGCAGTTGTGCGCAGGCCTGGTGCAGGGCGACCAGGGAGGAGGAACAGGCGGTGTCCACCGCCATGGACGGCCCCCGCAGGTCGAACAGGTGCGAGATCCGGTTGGCGGTGTTGCAGAGCGCCGCCCCCGCCATGGTGTACGCCGTGATCGCCTCCGGGCGGGCGTACTGCAGCTGGCCGTAGTTGGCGTTGCTCACCCCGACGTAGACCCCGGAGTCCGATCCGGTGAGGGTCCCCGGGTCGATACCCGCGTCGTCGAGGGCTTCCCTGGCCATCTCCAGCAACAGCCGCTGCTGCGGGTCCATCCGGCTCGCCTCGCGGGGCGACAGCCCGAAGAACGCGGCGTCGAATCCGGTGATGTCCTCCAGGAATCCACCCGCCGCCGAGTACGCCTTGCCCGGCCGCCGTGGATCGGTGTCCACGAACCGGCGCGCGTCGAACCGGTCCGCCGGTATCTCACCGACCAGATCGTGCCCGGCCGCGAGTGCGGGCCACAGCCCCTCGGGCGCCGTGATGCCACCCGGCAACCGGCAACTGAGCCCGACGATGGCGATATCGCCGGACTGCTCCTCACGGGCGAACGAGGTGGGCGGTGTGGGCGGCGTGGAGATCATCTTTCGTGCCATCACTTCCGCCCCTACCCACGAAACTCCTGGTCAATCGGTCAGTGCTGAAGGGCCGCCAGGCCGTCCCCGAGAGCCGTCGCGACGGCTCCGGGGGCTTCCACCGGCAGCAGATGGCCGACGTCAGGGACCGTCGTCAGGGTCGCGTGCGGGATGTGCGGCAGGAGGTGGTCACGCAAGACGCCCGGCGGCTCCACGAGGTCGTTCTCCCCGGCCAGCACCGTCACCGGGACCTCGATGTCGTGCGCGGCGAGGGTGATGTCGTGCGCGATGCTGTGCAGGGGCCACTCCTGCCGGGCCTCGGGCCCCGCGGCGAGGCTGTCGCGCACCGCGGTGGCCCGCACCGCCGCGGGCAGTGGTGTGGCGGTCAGGACGTGGTCGAGGGCGTGCCGCACCGTCTCGGCCGAGTCGTAAGCGTGTGACAGGCCCTGCCGGTACTCCTCGGTCACCGTGGCGGGCGGCTGCGGCGGTGCGGGGGCGACGAGCACCAGGCCGACCAGCCCGGACGGCCTGCGGGCGGCGACGAGCTGGCTCACCTTGCCGCCCATCGAGTGGCCGACGAGGACGAACGGCCCCGGCACCCGCGTCCCGGCCACCCGGGCGAGATCGTCGGCGAGCTGGTCGAGGTGATACGGCCCGGGCAGCGCCCGCGAGGTGCCCCAGCCGCGCTGGTCGTAGCGGACCGTCGCCTGTGTGGGCGGCAGGTGTCCGAGCACACCGTTCCAGGTGTCCGCGGAGCCGCCCCAATAGTGGACGAACACCAGCGTCGGCCCCGTGTGGCCCCCCGTGCGCACATCGAGGGACCCGCCCGCCACGGGAACCGTCCTTGTCTTTTCCGTCATCATCGCGCCTTTCCTGTGGGCTTCGGAAGGCGGCTCCCGCCGTCCGTAAGATGCAGCCCCGACGGTAGGCGGGGGCATGCCCGCCCCTTGGCGGAAAGGAACGCATTCCTTGTGGAAAACGGACACGGCGCCGTGCGGCAACTGCGCTACCTGCCCGCCGTCGGATCGGCGTACGGGGTGGAGACGCTCACCTTCGCCGCGCTGCGTGCGATGGACGTCCACCAGCGTCGCGTCCAGCCGCAACGCCCCGACTTCCATGTGTTCGCGCTGGTCGGCTCCGGAGCCGGCGCCCATGAGGCGGACTTTCACGACTACCGGCTGGGGGAAGGCAGCGCCGTGTGGATCCGGCCGGGCATGGTGCACCGCTGGAGCGACATCGACGGCTGCGACGGCCCGCTGATCCTCTTCCGGCCCGGTGCTCTGCACGGCTTCACCACCGCGGAGGCCAGCACACCGGTGTGCTGGCAGCTGGACCGGCAACGCCTGCCCCTCGCGCTGCTCGCGGCCGACCACCTCGGCCACGAGCACGGCGCGGCGGTGCACACGCCACGCCTGGCGTCCCCCGCGCTGCTCTCCCACCTGCTGGCGGCCCTGATCCTGCGCGCGCTCCCCGACACCCCTGCCGCAACCGGCGCGACACGGTCCGGCGGCCCCCGCGCCGAGGTGTTTCGCGTCTACCGGGCCAGCGTCGAAGAGCACTTCACCGACTGGCACCACGTGGCCGACTACGCGCGGGCACTCGGCTACGACGTGCGCACCCTCACCCGGGCAACGCACGCCGCCGCCGGTACCGGCGCCAAGGAATTCCTCGACCAGCGCATCCTGCTGGAAGCCAAGAGACTGCTGGCCCACACCGATGTGCCGGTCCGCAGTTGCGCCCGGCGCCTCGGCTTCCGGGACGTCGGCAACTTCACCGCGTTCTTCCGACGCCAGGTCAACACTCCCCCGGCTGCCTGGCGCGCCGCGTACAGCACAGCCGGTGCACGCGGCGTCTGACCCGCGTCGCCACCAGGTCCGCGGTCCGGAGCACCCATTGCACGGGATCCGTGGCCGGAGTATCTCCATGGAGATCGCTACCGGCGGATGGTGGCGGCTGCGGGCGCCGGGTCGGGCTCGGCCGAGCCAGGCCCGCTGCGCCCGAGCCGGTGGAACGCACGGTTGAAGTAGACGAGGCTCTGGCCGTCCGCCCGGGTACGGATGCGGTCGATGGTGGCGAAGAGCACGCTGTGGGTGCCCATCGGGACCGTGTGCGTGATCGTGCCGGTCGCGGTCACCAGGGCGTCCTTGAGGACCGGGACCTCCTGGGTGGGGTCCCAGATGTCCCAGGTGAAGCGCTCCGCCATGGACACCTTCGTGGCACCGGCGAAGTGCAGGGCCAGGTCCTGCTGTTCGCCACCGAGGACGTTCACACAGACCCGGCCGTTGGCCCGGAACACATCGTGCATGGCGCTGCCCCGGTTGACGCAGACCAGGACGGTCGGCGGGTCGTCGGTGACGGAGCAGACGGCGCTCACGGTGATACCGCAGCGGCCGTTCGGGCCGTCCGTCGTCAGGATGTTGACAGCCGCCGGGAGGTGCGCCATCGCCTCCCGGAAATCGGCCTGGCTGGGGTTCTGACTGGGGATCCGACTGGGGGTCACAGCGGTGCCGCTCCTCTCCGTCTCCTGCGGACCATCAGCGCATGTACAGGCCGCCGTTGGCGTCCCAGCACGCTCCGGTGACCGTGTCCGCGTGTTCCGCGGCGAGGAGTACGGCCATGTCCGCGATGAACTCGGGCCGCCCGAGCCGCCCCACGGGAATCGACTCCTCGATGCGGGCGAGCTGGTCCGGCGGCATCAGCTCGCGCACGATGGGCAGATCCTGCGCTCCTGGGGCGATCGCGTTGACCGTCACCCCCTGCGGGCCGAGTTCGCGGGCGAAGACCTTGGTCAGGGTGGTCACCGCGCCCTTGGCGGCCGCGTAGTGGCCACCGGTGCCCGAGCCGCCGTTCTGACCGGCGAGGGAGGCGATGTTGACGATCCGTCCATGGCCGCGCCCGGCGAAGTAGGCGCCGAAGACCTGGCAGCCGAAGAACGTGCCGTCGAGGTTGGACGAGATGACCGAGCCGAAGCTGTCGGGGGTGATCTCCATCAGTGGCTCGACCTTGGAGTGCCCGGCGTTGTTGACCAGGACGTGGACGGTGTCCCAGCGCTCGACGAGCTGGTCACGGACGCGGACGAAGGCGTCCTTGTCGCGCACGTCGAGCCCGAGGCCGATGGCCTTCCGCCCGGTCGGGTCGAGGTCCGCCGCGGCCTTGATGGCGGCCGCCTCGTCCAGGTCGGTCAGGGCGACGCGGTAGCCCGCGGCGTACATCCGGCCCGCGATGCAGGCGCCGAGCCCACGGGCCGCGCCCGTGACGAGGGCGACACGTCCGGCGGCCGGGGTCATCGGGTGGCCTCCGGCTCCGGCAGCGGGCGGCCGACGCGCGCCTCGATCTTCATGTAGCGCCACAGCCCGTACTCGCCGACCTGGACGGTGCGGAAGAGGTTGCAGGCCTCGGCGACCGTGGGCTGGTCGGCCACGTCGGCGAGGACGTACGAGGTCCACGGCCAGGAGCCGGAGGGGCCGACCATGTGCTGGTCGTCGTCCATGGTGCCGAGGACGGTCACCCCGGGCAGCTCGCGCAGCCGGGTGAGCATGGTCATGAAGCCGTCCCAGACCATCTTTCCCTGGCCGGTGGGCAGGTCGAAGAAGTTCTGGTTGACACCGATACAGAAGAGCACGCGCAGGGGCGCGGGAGTGGCATCCGCCATGGGGCACGTTCCTTTGTTTCTGGTGGAGTTGGTGTTCTACAGGAAGCCGGGGAAGGGCTGGACGCCCATGAGCACGGCCCCCGCGCCGTCGTACATGCCCTCCTGGAGGAAGGCGTGCTGCGGGACCACCGAGGCGTCGCGGAGATAGCGCTGCATAGGGCTGCCGTCGGCGATGGCGGCGATGCCGCTGAGCTGGTACGCGGCCCGGACGACCTCGAAGGACGCCTTCGCGAGATGGGTGGAGGCGAGCCGTAGCAGTGCGATCTGCCGGGCGCTCGCGTGGCCGACCGCCCGCACCGTGTCCCAGGTCTCCTCGGTGGCCTCGTAGAAGAAGGCGCGCGCGGAGCGGAGTTGGGCTTCGGCCTGGCCGACGGCGATGCGGTAGGTGGCGCGTTCGGCGGGCTTCGGGGCGCCGGTGTAGCCCGCGCGGCCCCCGGCGGCGATGGCCTGGTCGAGCGCGGCGCGCGCCACGCCGAGGCCGACGACGGCCAGGACCTGGGCGGCGTACGGGACGGTCGGATAGTGGTACAGCGCCTCGTCCACGGTGGGTTCGCCACCGCGTACGAACGTCCACTCCTCGGGGACGATCGCGCCGTCCACCACCAGGTCGTGGCTGCCGGTGCCGCGCAGGCCGACGACGTCCCAGTTCTCGGCGATCCGCACCTGCCCGGGCCGCAGCACGGCGGTCAGCGGTCGGCCGGTGGTGTCCTCACCGGCCTTGATGCCCACGCCCAGGACATCCGCGCCGGTGCAGCCGCTGGCGAACTTCCACCGGCCGCTGACCCGGTAGCCGCCCTCGACGCGCTCGGCGGGTTGCACCGGGAAGAGTCCCCCGGCGAAGACCACATCGGGGCCGTCGGCGTACAGCTCGGCCTGGGTCTCCAGTGGCAGCGCGGCCAGGTAGACGAGGGACGAGCCGAAACTGGCGACCCAGCCCGCCGAGCCGTCGACGGCCGATATCCGTTCGATGAGCGAGAGGAATCGTGCGGGTGGAAGGGCGTCACCACCGAATCGCTTCGGTGTGCTCGCCCGGTAGATGCCCGCGCTCTTGAACGCGTCGATCACATCCCGTGGGACATGCCGTTTCTCCTCGAATTCCGGCTGCCGTTCGGCCACCACGGCCAGCACTTCGTCGATGTGGGTCATGTCCGTGGTCGTGTCCGGGGAATCCAGCGACTGCGTCATGGACGATGCTCCTCGCGTAGCCCGGCGGTTGCCTCCCCCGCCTGGCGACGACGCTACGCCCGGCAACGGGCCCTCTGCCATGGGGGATTCGGAGGCGTCCGGTAGGGGATTTCCCCTACCCGACCTCCTCGGCCTCCGGCAGCGTGAAGCGGAAGACCGCGCCGTGCGGCTGGTTCGGACCGGCGTCGATCCGGCCGCCGTGGCGGGTGATGATGCGGTGGCTCAGCGCCAGGCCGATGCCGCTGCCGTTCTCCTTGGACGTGAACACCCCGTCGAAGACCCGGTCGCCGGGCGGCGGGCCCTGCCCCCAGTCGCGTACGGACACTTCGGCACCGCCGTCCTCCGCCGGACGCGTGGCGACGCACACCCTGCGCTCGGACACCGGGCAACGCGCCATCTCGTCAACAGCGTTGAAAGCGAGGTTCATGATGACCTGCCCGATCAGCACGTTCTCACAGCGCACCGGCAGCAGCTCGTCGGTGAGGTCGAACGACACGGCCACCGAGTGCTCCCGCGCCCGCAGCTCGATGAAGTACGCGCAGTCGCGCACGATGGCGCCCAGGTCGGTCAGCCGCTCGGACTGTTCCAGCCTGCCCACGTAGCTCCGCAAACTGCCCAGGATCCGGCGGGCCCGCTCGATCTGCCGGGCGGCGTTGTCCAGCCCCCAGGCCACGGACGCGTCGCCGTCTCCGCCGCCGAGGCGGCCGCGCGCTCCCTCGACGAAGTTGTACGCGGCCGCGAGCGGCTGGCTCACCTCGTGGGCGATCGCCATCGCCATGTCGCCCATGGCGTTGTACCGGGCGAGGTGGTCGAGGTGCTGGGTTTCGCGGCGGTGTTCCTCCTCCGCGCGGACCCGGTCGGTGATGTCGTAGAAGAGGAGCATCCGGCCGCGCAGATCGCTCTCGATCTCGATGTGCTGGCAGGTCGACGCGTACCAGCGGGGTACGCCACCGGGTGCTTCACCGGGCCCGCCACCGGGTGCGGCGAAGCGGTAGCGCCCCTCGGCGGCCGGGATGGGCCCATCCACGCAGTAGTCGGCGAAGTCCGCCCCGCGCAGGCCCTCGCCGAGCTGCCGGACGGCCGACTCGCTGGCGAAGACGACCCGGCCCGCGTCGTCGAGGACGACGATGCCCTCGGCGAGACTGCCCAGAAACGTGCGCAGCCTGCTCTCGGTGCGGCACAGATCGCGCCGGACCGCCATCTCCTCGGCGATGTCCCGGAACTGCACCATCACCACGGTCCGCCCCGGCAGGTCGACGCGAATCGCGATGGCCTCGGTGAGGAACTCCTCGCCGGACTTGGCCCGGTAACACCACTCGGTGGCGCTGACCCCGTCCTCGACGGCACGCCCGAGCCAGCGGAGACCGAGTTCGCGGCTGTACTCGCGGGCGTTCCTGCTCATGTCCGGCGCCTTGAGCGGCTTCAGCTCGTCCACCGACCAGCCGAGCAGATCGCAGGCCGCCCGGTTCGCCCAGAGGATTTCGTAGGTGTCGGCGTCATGCAGCAGGACGCAGTACTTGAGGGATTGCATCAGCGCCCGGAAGTCGGCCGGTTCGACAGTGCTCATGTCGGCAGTGCTCATGGGACGCCTTTCATCGGTCGGCGGCGGGCCGCAGCCCCAGCCTGAGCACATCACGCACGAGCGTGGCCATGCTCTGGGCGCCGGTCTTCTCCCGGATCCGGGCGCGGTGGACGTCGATGGTCTTGGCGCTGATGCCGAGCCGCGCCGCGATCTGCTTGTTCGGCATGCCGTCGACGGCCAGCTCCAGCACTTCCCGTTCGCGGGAGGTCAGGCTGTCCAGTTTCCCGCGCAGTTCGCGCTGGACCGCGTCCCGCTCGAAGCGCTCCCGCGCGGTGCGCAGCGCGGCCTGCACGACGTCGAGCAGGTGCTGCGGGTCGTACGGCTTCTCCAGGAAGTCCACGGCGCCGTTCTGCATGGCGCGCACCGACATGCGGATGTCGCCGTGCGCGGAGACGAAGACCACGGGCAGCGGGGCGCCCGTCTCGTTCAGCAGCTGCTGGACGTCGAAACCGCTGAGTTCTGGCATGCGCACATCGAGGATCAGACAGGCGGGCCGGTCCCGGTCGTAGGAGCGCAGAAAGGTCCGGGCGTCCTGGAAGCGCTCGGAGCGGATGCCGACCGACTCCAGGAGCCAGGCCAGGGACTCGCTCAGCTCCTCGTCGTCGTCGACGATGTACACGAGGGATGGCGGTGGGTTCCCGGTGCGCATGGTGCTCCCTCCCGACAGATGGCGGTCGGGAGGAGCGTAAACCTAGGTGTCGTATTCTCGCGGCGTGAGCGTGAGTGTCGGACGGGATGACGAGGGGTGGTCAGGGATGCGTGACCGGTCCCACCCCGGGATCTCGGGCGGCTCCGCACGCGGAGGGGCGGTCCCCGCGCTCGACCCCCTCGACCTGAAGGTGCTGCAGGCGCTGCAGCTCGACGGGCGCGCGCCGTTCAGCCGGATCGCCGATGTCCTCGGGGTCTCCGACCAGACGGTGGCGCGGCGGTACCGGCGGCTGCACAACACCGTCAACGTGCGGGTGCTCGGCATGACGGACGAGAACCGGCTCGGCCGCCAGACCTGGATCGTACGGCTGCGCTGTGTGCCGGACGTGGCGGAAAACCTCGCGGCCGCGCTCGCCAAACGCTCCGACACCCTCCATGTGACCCTGATCTCCGGTGGCACCGAGGTCGTCTGCGGCATGAAGCCCCGCAGCCGCAAGGAGCGGGACGAGCTGCTCTTCGGCCGGTTGCAACGCACCCGGCAGATCGTCAGCGTGACCGCCCAGTGTCTTCTGCACCCCTTCTTCGGCGGCTCGGCGGGCTGGCTCAACAAGGCCAACGCGCTCACCCCCGAGCAGGAGTCCGCTCTGCGGCCGCCCGCTCCGGAGCCGTTCGACACTCCCGTCACCCTGGACGCGGCCGACGAGGCGCTTCTCGCGCTGCTCCGCCGCGACGGCCGGGCCACCCTCACCGACCTGCAGAAGGTCACCGGGCAGTCGGAGTCGGCGGTCAAGCGGCGGCTGGAAGCGCTGCGTTCCACGGGCGTGCTGTACTTCGACGTGCAGTACGACCGCGAGTCGATCGGGCAGGACGTCAGCGCCATGCTCTGGCTCACGGTGGCGCCGCGCGCGCTCGACGAGGTCGGCCGCAGCCTGGCCGCGCACCCGGAAGTGCACTTCGCGTCCGCCGCCACCGGCCAGGCCAACATCGTCGTCGCCGCCGGATTCCGGAGCCCCGACGAGCTGTACACCTACCTGAGCAGGACGATCGGCGCCCTCGACGGCGTTCAGGCGGTCGAGTCGTCTCTCGTCCTGCGTCAGGTCAAGCAGCTCACGTACGAACCGGAGCGCTGACCGGAGGGCCGGTGCGCTCAGCCCCCGGGCTCAGCCCTCCGCGTGGGCCAGCTCCACGTCGTACGTGAGCCCCGGGCCGTCCACGGCCAGCGGCGCCGCGACCGGCGGATAACCGCTGGCGATCAGCGAGTACTCCCCCGCGTCCAGGTCGGTGAAGGCATAGACACCGTCCGGCCCGGTGGTCGCCGTGCCGATGACGTCGCCCGCCGTGTCCACGAGCGTGACGCGCGCGTCGCCCAGCGGTTCGCGGTCGGCGCCCGCCCGTACGGTGCCCCGCAGCATGGCGCCCGTACGCAGCGCCACGTTCAGCCGGACGAGCCGGGCCCCCGACACCCGCACCGGGAGTGCGGCGGGCCGGTGTCCGGCCGCGTTCACCACCACCGTGACGTCGCCCTCCGGCAGCTCGCCGAACGCGAACTCACCGGCGGCGTCGGTCGTTTCGGCGGCCAGCGCCTCTCCCCGTACGTCCATCACCGCCACCGTGGCGCCCTCCACGGGCGCCTCGTCCCCGGCCGTGACCACCGTGCCGACCAGCCCGCTGATCACGGACAGCAGGGCGTCGTAGGACAGCGGCTCCTCGCCCACCACCACGGTGGAGGCCTGCGGTTGGTGGCCCTCCGCCGCCGCGATCAGTACGTACGATCCCGCACCCGGCGCGTCCAGGCGGTAGTGGCCGCCGGAGCGCGCCACGGCCCGGCCCAGCTGCCGTCCGCCCAGGGAGATCAGCGTCAGCGTGGCTCCCTCGACGGCCTCCCCGGCCGTCCCGAGTATCCGGCCGTACAGGACGGATCCCGAACCGCTGTCAGGAGCGAATGCGCCACCGCTCGCCGCCGAGCCGACCGCGCCCGACCGCCCCCGGGCCTGAGCACCGACCAGCTCCGGTTCCGACATGGACACCGACACCGGCTCCACCTCCGACACCGGCTCGAACTCGGCGGAAGGCTCGGCGGTGACAGGCGCCGTGCGCGGCGGAGTGCGCAGCAGTACGACCCCGACGAGCGCGGCGAGGAGGGCCAGGCCCCCGGCCACCATCAGGCACAGCTGGAGGCCGTCGAGGAACGCCTCGCCCAGCGCGCCCATGGCCCGGCCGGTGTCCGCGCCCAGGTTCATCCGGGCCGCCGCTCCCAGGCCGTCGGCGTTCACGGCGTCGGTGATCCGGTCCACCACCGGTCCGGTGACCCCCGCGTCGTGCAGATGGCCGGGCAGGGTGTCGGTGCTCTTGGTGGTCAGCAGGGTGCCCAGTACGGCCGGTCCGAGCGCGCCGCCGACCTGCCGGAAGGCGTTGTTGCCCGCCGACGCCATACCGGCCAGATGGTGCGGCACCGCCGCGACCGCGGTGGCGGTCATGGGGGTGATCACCATGCCGAGGCCGAGGCCGAGCAGGGCCAGCCGCCAGGCCAGCGGGCCGAAGCCGGTCCCGGCGTCGATCGCGGTCAAGGAGAGCAGCGCGCCCACGGTGGCCAGCAGACCGGTGGTGATCATGACGCGTGGCGGGATCCGGTGCATCAGACGTCCCGCCAGCGCACCCACGATCAGGCAGACCACGGTGACGACCAGCATCCGGTACCCCGCGTGCAGCGTGTCCAGGCGCTGCACCAGGCCGAAGTAGAGGCTGAGGACGAAGAAGAAACCGATCAGTCCCAGGAAGGTGATCATGGCGATCAGGGTCGTGGCGCTGAAGGCCGCGCTGCGGAAGAGTGACAGGTCCAGCATCGGGCTGGCGCTGCGCCGTTCGGCCAGGACGAAGGCGACCGCGCTGAGCGCCGCCAGCGACAGGGCCGCGAGCACCCGCCCCTCGGAGAACGACGTGGCACCGCCCTCGATGACGCCGTAGACCAGCGCGGTGATCGTCACCGCCGCGGTGATCTGACCGGGCCAGTCCAGCCTGCGCCCACCTGGAGCGCGCGAGTCGGTCACGAGCGGTGCCGCGACCAGGAGGGTGAGGACCGCCACCGGGATGGCGGGCAGATAGATCCAGCGCCAGGTGGTGTGGTCGAGGATCACACCGGCGAGCATGGGGCCGATGGCCAGCGCGGCCATCAGGGACGCCGCCCAGAGCCCGACGAACGTGGCGCGTTGACGCGGGTCGGGCACGGCATGGCTGATCAGCGCCAGCGTCGACGGCAGCAGCGCGGCCGCGCCCAGACCGGCACACGCCTGCCCGGCCCACAGCACCTCGACCGAATCGGCCGACAGCGCGATGGCCCCTCCCGCGGCGGCCAGCACCAGACCGGCCAGATACACCTTCTTGCGGCCGTGTACGTCGCCGAAGACCCCGGCGGTGAGGATGAACGCGGCCATGGGCAGCTGAAACGCCGACTGCACCCAGGTCAGCTGGGTGGTCGACGCGTGCAGGGCGTTCTGGATGGCGGGCAGGCTCACCGAGACGGTGGTCACTGGCAGATAGGCGACGAACATCCCGAGGCACGCCATGACAAGCGTGGCCACCTGCCGTTCTCTCGGCTCGTTCATCGTGGGTGTGGCGTTCACGGACCTCTCCCTTGGCGGCGCGGCGATGCCGCACTCGACTGGCACCGCCGCCACCTTCCGGCCACCGCCTCCGCCAGATCCAGCCACAGCCGCCAGGACCGGGAAAACCGACATCCGGAGCGGGCTTATGGAGGTTTTCCGACGACGCGCTGCCCCCTCACCGCTCGGCGGGGGCCGGGACCAGGCCGTCCGCCACCAGCCCGGCGAGGACGGCCTCGCCCAGGGCCTGGACGGCGGACTGCGGCCGGACCATGACCGTGAACTCCTTGATCCGGCCGGTGTCGTCGAAGTGCAGCAGGTCGATGCCGTGTATCTGCTTGCCGCCCACGGCGGCCCGGAAGAGCAGGACCGCCGAGTCGGAGACACCGCCGTCGGCGCTCGTCTCGGCGGTGCCGTCGTGGTGGCCGGTGTAGCGGAAGTCCTCGAAGGTGCGCAGCAGGACCCCGAAGAGGCCCAGAACCAGGGGCTTGCCCTCGAACGGGGTGAACTTCACGGGGCTGTAGAAGCGGATGTCGTCGGTGAACAGGTCGTCCAGGGCGGCCAGGTCGCGGTTGTCGACGGCGGCGCGGAAGCGTGCGGCGGTTGCGGTTGGGGCTGTGGTCATGACTCACACCTCGTACTCAGGAATACGGATCGTCAGTTCGCTCAGTATGATGCGCCGTTGCCGCATCCACGACGGGCGTCACACCCGGCGCACCTCCGGGTAGGACCACCACGCCCACGCAGGAGGGACCTCACCATGACCGCCCCCACCCCCGCGGACCCGGACCGGCAGCGCCAGCGTCAGATCGAGGACGAGCTGCTGCGCACGGTGCTCGCCTCGTTCGAGAACACGCCGGACGCCCGGCTCAGGGAAGTCATGCAGGGCCTGGTGGGCCATCTGCACGCCTTCATCCGCGAGGTCCGCCTCACCGAGGCCGAGTGGCAGCAGGCCATCGACTTCCTCACCGCCACCGGACACCGCACCACCGACCGCCGCCAGGAGTTCGTGCTGCTGTCCGACGTCCTCGGCGCCTCGACGCAGACCATCAACGTCAACCACGAGGCCACCGCGGGCGCCACCGAGGCCACCGTGGTCGGCCCGTTCTTCGTCGAGGGCTCCCCCGAGATCGCCCTGGGCGGCGACATGGCCGCGGGCGCCCCGGGAGAGCCCTGCTGGGTCGAGGGGACCGTCACCGACACCGAGGGCAACCCCGTGTCCGGTGCGCGCCTCGATGTGTGGGAAGCCGACGAAGACGGCCTCTACGATGTGCAGCGCGACGGCGACCAGCTGGCGGGCCGGGCCCATCTGCACACCGACGACCAGGGCGGTTACGCGTTCTGGGGGCTCACCCCGACCCCGTACCCCATCCCCCACGACGGACCCGTGGGAGAGCTGCTGGACAAGACCGCGCGCTCGCCCCTGCGCGCGTCCCATCTGCACTTCAAGGCCACCGCGCCCGGCCTGCGCACCCTCGTCACCCACATCTTCGTCGAAGGCGACGACCTGCTGGGCTCCGACGCCGTGTTCGGCGTCAAGGAATCCCTCATCAAGCGCTTCGAACGGCAGCCGGTCGGCACGCCGACTCCCGACGGGCGCGACCTGTCGGGGCGGAGCTGGTCCCGGGTGCGGTTCGACATCCGGCTCGCCCCGCAGCGGGCATGACCGCCACGCACGGATCGCGGCGCGCACGGCGGCGGGATCTCTCCCGGACGCGTCAATCCCCCGCGCTGCCAGCGGGCGGCAGGGCCGCCACGGCCCGGGAGACATCCGCGCGGAGGTCGTCGAGCGGGTAATCGGCGCCGAGGAGCATGCGGCGCAGCTGGGGCATGGCGATGCTCCAGCCGGTCAGGGCGAGCGTGAAGAACACCCGGGCGCGCGCGTCGTCGCCCCGGCCGTCGGACGCGGCAGCATCGACCTTGTCCTGGTAGTGGCGGGTGCGGGCCTCTTCCGCCGGGACGGGCTGGTCGCCGATCTCCAGGGCCTCCCACATCACCAGGCGCAGGGCCTCGGGGTGAGCGCGGTGATAGTCGAAGAGGCGCTCGGCGTAGCCGGGCAGGTCGTCGCTCGGCGGTACGGCCTCGGCGAGGTCGGCCAGTACGCGTTCCAGGACGATGGCGAAGAGCTTGTTCTTGTCGCCGAAGTAGTCGTAGATCGCGCGCTTGTTGGCCTTGGCCTGGGCGGCGATACGGTCCACCCGGGCACCGGCGACGCCATGCGCGGCGAACTCCGTGGCCGCGGCCGTGAGGATGCGTTCTTTGGTGGCCGTCGAGTCGTATGCCATGTGTCTCAGGGTAACGAACCGGTTCGTTTGACCGCGGTGGTACGCCGTGCGACCCTGGGCGGCATTCCGAACCAACTGGTTCGTTCTCAGTTGCCCGCCACGAAGACCGACAGGAGTCCGTACGTCATGTCCCCGCACACCTCACCGCCCGCCACGGCGGGCCTGGGGCGCCGACTGCCTCTCCTCATGGCGCTGGCCTGCGGCATCACCGTGGCCAACGTCTACTTCCCGCAGGCCATCACCCCGCTCATCGCCCAGAGTCTCGGCGTCTCCCCGGCCACGGCCGCGACCCTCGCGACGGTGACCCAGCTCGGCTATGCCGCCGGGATCTTTTTCTTCGTCCCGCTCGGGGACCGTCTGCCGCGCCGTCCCCTGGTCACCGTGTTGCTCACCGTGACCAGCCTGGCCCTGCTGGCCGCCGGGCTCGCGCCGGCCACCGGCCTGCTGCTCGCCGCGGGCACGCTGGTGGGGCTGGCCACCGTGGTCCCGCAGGTCCTCCTGCCCATGGCGGCCGGGCTGGTCGAGCCCGAGCGGCGCGGGAGCGTGATCGGCACGCTGCAGGCCGGGCTCATCGGCGGCATCCTGCTGGCCCGCGCCTTCGGCGGCGTGCTGGGCGAACACCTGGGGTGGCGCGCCCCGTACCTGATCGCCGCCGCGCTCACCGGGCTGCTCGCCGTCGCGCTCGGCCTCGTCCTGCCCACGACCGCCCCGGCCACCCGGGACCGCTATCCGACGCTGCTCGCCGACACCCTGCGCATGCTGCGTACGGAGAAGGAGCTACGCCGGTCCGTGTTCTTCCAGGTCACCGTCTTCGGAGGCTTCAGCGCGGCCTGGACGGCGGTCGCCCTGCTGATCACGGGTTCGCGGTACGGGATGGGCACGCAGGCCGTGGGGGTGCTGGCCCTGGTCGGTGCGGGCAGCATGTTCTTCGCTCCCACGGCCGGGCGCTGGGTCGACCGGTACGGCGCCGACCGCGTCAACCTGTGGTGCATCGGGGGCGCGCTCGCCGCGGCGGCCGTTCTGACCGGCGGCTCCCTGGGCGGCGCCGCCGGGCTCGTGGCGCTAGGCGCCGGGCTGCTGCTGATCGATGTGGCGGTGCAGTGCGGGCAGGTGGCCAACCAGGCCCGTGTCTTCGCCCTGCGTCCCGAGGCCCGTAGCCGTCTCAACACGGGTTACATGACCTGCTCGTTCCTCGGCGCGAGCGCGGGCTCGTGGCTCGGCACCCGCGCGTACACCCACCTCGGCTGGGCGGGCGTGTGCGCGCTCATAGCGTTCGCCGTGGCGGTGGCGCTCGCCACGTACCCCACCGGCCCCGCGCTGACCTGCTGCATCGGTCACGCCACGAGTGACCGCCTTGATCACCTTCCGTAGCAGGGGGCTATCGTAGGCGGCGCCAGGGCAGCGCCTGCCGGGGGCGAACTGCAAGGTGGCGACGGAGCTTTGGGGGCGGAGTGCAGCCGGACGGTGGACCAGGTGTCGGTCCCAGCCCGAGGGAGGCGGCCGCCTTCCTGCTGGACAAGATTCGTCAGGGCAACGACTACGCCCGCGGCAAGAAGAAGCGGTTCGGCCGAAGCGCCTCCGCCACCAAGGTGGCGACACTCGCCCTGTCCGCCGCGTCCACCGTCATCCTGGGCCTGCAGAATCTCAACGCGTGGGCTGGTCTGGCCCTGGCCTGTGTGGCACTGGTGACATTGCTGGGAGCCGTCGAACCGTTCTTCAACTGGCGCTCCCGGTGGGTGCTGATGGAGGAAGCGCAGTATCGCTTCCAGCGGCTTGCCGACGACCTCGAATACCTCCTGGCGTCGACATCCGCCGACGACCTCACATTCGATCAGCTGACCGAGATCTTCGGCCGCTACCAGACGATCTGGGATGACCTCAGCCGCACCTGGCTGGAGCACCGCCGCGAACCCGCACCGTCGCCCCAGGCCTAGAGGCCCGGCCAAGGGCCCCTCAGCCATGGAAGGTGGGCCCGCTGGGCATGACATCAGTATGACGAGACGGGAAGGCGCCATCGGCGTCCTCATGCCACGTGACATTCCGGCGCGACACATCGTCGCCTTCGCGCGGCGCGCGGAGGCGCACGGCTTCGATGAGTTGTGGGTGGTCGAAGACCTCGGGTTTCGGGGCGGGCTGGTTCAGGCGGCTGCCGTGCTCGGTGCCACTGAGCGGGTGCGCGTCGGGGTGGGGTTGCTGCCCGCGGGGGCGCGGAACGTGGCGTTTGGCGCGATGGAGGTCGCGAGCCTCGCGCAGCTGTATCCCGGCCGCGTCGACATCTCCGTCGGCCATGGGATGCCGTCCTGGATGCGGAGTGTCGGGGCGTGGCCCGGGAGTCCGCTCGCCTTGCTGAGCGAGTACATCACCGTGCTGAAGTCGCTGCTGGGCGGCCAACTCGTGCGGTACGAGGGGCGGTACGTACGCGTCGACGGGGTGCGGCTGGAGGAGAGCGCCGTACCGCCAACCGTGCCGCCCGTGCTGGCCGGGGTGCGGGGGCCCAAGTCGCTGGCTGTTTCGGGTGAGGTGGCCGACGGAACGCTTCTCGCGGAACCGGTGACGCCCGCCTACGTACGGGAATCGCTCCGGCGCATCGCCGCCACCCGCCCGCACCGTCTGGTTGCGTACAACATCGCGGCGGTCGATGACGATCCCGCCGTGGCGCTGGCGGCTGTCCGGCCCGCCCTCGGCGTGGTCGGGGAGCCGGACTGGCGGGCCCATGTCGCTCCGCTGCCCTTCTACGGCGATCTCGCCGCTCTGCGCTCGCGCTGCGACAGCCCGGAGGAGTTCGCCCGCGCCATGCCGGACGCGTGGGTGCGGCAGCTGGCCGTGGCGGGTACGCCGGAGCAGGCGCGGGCCACGCTGGCGGGTTTGTTCGAGGCCGGGGTGACCAGCGCCGTCCTCACGCCGGTGGGCGGCGACTACCTGGCGTCGCTGGACGCGCTGGCGCGGGTGCTGTGAGCAGGGATCAGCCGCCGGGGCGTGGCCTCGGTGTGGCCAGGCCGCTCTGGTAGGCGATGACGACGAGCTGGGCGCGGTCCCGGGCGCCGACTTTGGTCATGGCGCGCTGGATGTGGCTGCGTACGGTCAGCGGGCTCACGACGAGCCGGTCGGCGATCTCGGCGTTGGACTTGCCGTACGCGGCCAGGGCCGTGACCTCGCGTTCGCGGTCGGTCAGGGCCTTGACGGTGTCGGGGAGCGCGAGGAAGCCGTCCGTGTCCGGGGTGGCCAGGAAGCGGGTGATGAGGGCCCGGGTGGCGGTGGGTGAGAGGAGGGAGTCCCCGGCCGCCACGGTGCGGATGCTCGACATCAGGTCGTCGGGGCGGACGCCCTTGCCGAGGAAGCCGCTCGCGCCCGCGCGCAGGGCCTTGGCCACGTTCTCGTCGTTCTCGAAGGTGGTGAGGATGAGGATGTGGGTTTCCGACAGCTCCGGCCGGGAGCAGATGGCCGAGGTGGCCGCCACTCCGTCGAGGTTCGGCATGCGGATGTCCATGATGACCACGTCGGGCCGGTGCACGGCGGTGAGGTCGACGGCTTCCTGTCCGTCGGCGGCCTCCGCGACGACGGTCATGTCCTCGACCGAGTCGATGAGGATGCGGAAGGTGGCCCGGAGCAGGGCCTGGTCGTCGGCGAGCAGGACGCGGATGGTCATGTGGCGGGACCCTCGTCGTGGTGATGGAGCGGAAGCTCGTCGTGGCTGTGGACCGGGGCGGGAAGCGGAAGGCCGCAGGCGACCTCGAAGCCGCCGCGCGGCCGGTGGCCCGCGTGGAAGGTGCCGCCCGCTGCGGTGGCGCGTTCGCGCATGCTGAGCAGGCCGAAGCCGCCTCCGGAGGCGGCCGTGACCAGGGGGCGGCCGGAGCCGGTGTCGTTGGTGACGGTCAGGGTCAGCGAGCGGGGCGCGTAGCGGAGCCGGACCTCGGCGGTGCGGGTGGCCGCGTGCTTGGTGACGTTGGTGAGGGCTTCCTGGACGATCCGGTACGCCGTCAGGTCGAGCACCGGAGAGAGCGGACGCCGCCGTCCCTCGACGGTGACGATCACCTCAAGGCCGGCCGTAGCGCAGGTGTCGACCAGCTCGTTCAGTTGCTCAAGACCCGGGGCGGGAGCGAGGTCGGCGGTGTCGTCGTCCTGGTACAACAGCCCTACGGTGGCCTTGAGTTCGCGCAGCGCGGCCGCGGTGGTGTCCGGCAGCTTGGCGATGATCCCGAGGGCCTGGTCCGGGTGGGTCCGCGCGAGGTGGGCCGCCGCGCCCGCCTGCGCGTCGGCCAGGGTCAGGTGGTGGGCGACCACGTCGTGCAACTCCCGCGCGATGCGCATGCGTTCCTGGATCACCCGGCGGCGTGCCTCTTCCTCGCGCTGCCGGTCGGCGTGTTCGGCGCGGGCCGCCGCGTACTCCCGGCGCACCCGGACGTAGGCGCCCAGGGCCGCCGACAGGAGCACCCAGGCGGCCGGGTTGACGATCGTGATGATCAGTGAGTGGGGGAACGACGGGCGGAACCCCCCGGTGACGACCATGCCCGCGGTGGCCGCCAGCGCGCTGTTCCAGGTGGTACGGCGTGCGGTCCGCACACCCGTGGAGTACTGCGCGACCAGGAGCGGACCCATCAGCCCAGGCGTCACGAGGTAGCCGAGGGCACCCAGCGCCATGGCGCACGCCGTGGCCGTGGCGAGGACGTACAGGGGCCGTCGCCCGCGCCACGGAAACGCGGCGCAGGCGACGGCGGCCAGGGCGATGGCGGGCCACAGGGGTGGTGTCCCGGGCATGAACGACCGGGTGAGGAGGACGGAGGCGACGGTGCAGGCGAACAGCAGGGCCACCGTCGTGGCCTCGACGGCTGTGGGGTGGGCCGCCGCCCGGCGTTGCCAGCTGTTGTTCATCACTCTCCAAGAAAACACTCCGCCCGGGGCCCGTGTCAGGTGCGGGCCGGTTCCTGGCGCTCTGGTTCGCCGCCCACCGGTTCGCCGCCCACAGGTGAGGCCTCGTACGCGGGCGACGCGGCCAGCCCGGTGCCCTCGACGTCGACGCGGGGCAGCAGCCGGTCGAGCCAGCGCGGTATCCACCACGCCTTGTCCCCGAGCAGGGCGAGTACGGCGGGCACGAGCGCCATGCGGACGACGAAGGCGTCGAACAGCACCGCGACGGCGAGGCCGAACCCGATGGTCTTGATCATCGATTCCTCGGCGCCGACGAAGCCGGAGAACACCGCGATCATGATGACGGCAGCGGCCGCGACCACCCGGGCGCTGTACCGGAAGCCCGTGACGACCGCCTGGACGGGCCGGTCCCCGTGCACGTACGCCTCCCGCATCCGCGCGACCAGGAACACCTCGTAGTCCATCGCAAGGCCGAACACGATGCCCACCAGGAAGATCGGCATGAGGCTCATGATCGGACCGGCCTGCTCCACGCCCAGCAGCTCCGCGCCCCAGCCCCACTGGAAGACCGCCACGACCGCGCCGAGGGCGGCCAGCACCGACAGCAGGAACCCGAGTGCGGCCTTGACGGGCACGAGGACGGAACGGAAGACCACCAGCAGCAGCACCAGGGCCAGGGCGATGATGACGGCCAGGTAGGGCACGAGCGCGTCCTGCAGTGCCTGCGCCACGTCGATGTCCATCGCGGTGCTGCCGGACACCTCGAACGTCGCCCCGGTCTCCCGCTCCAGGCCCGGGCGTTCCGCGCGGATGTCCTTGACGAGGCCCTTGGTGTCCTCGTCGTTCGGGCCCGTGGCCGGGACGGCCGAGAAGAGGGCGGCGTCACCGGCCTGGTTGAACCGCGCGGGAGAGACGGACACGACCCCGCGGGTCGCGCCGATCCTCTCGGCGATCGCACGCGCCGCCGCCTTGGGCTCGTCCGCGCCCTTGACGTCCGCCACGATCGTCAGCGGCCCGTTGAAGCCCGCGCCGAAGCCGTCCGCGAGCGCGTCGTAGGCGCGCCGCTCCGTCGACGACACGGGCTTGGACTCGGCCCCCGGCATGCCCATCTCCAACTGCGCGGCGGGCAGCGCCAGAACGCCCAGGCCCGCGACGCACGCCACCAGCACGGTCACCGGGCGGCGCAGGACGAACCGCGCCCACCGGGTGCCGCCGTTGTCGACCACCTGAGCCACGTGGCCGCCCTTGCGCGTACGGCGCGAGAGGACGGCGTCGGGCCACATGCCGAGCAGCGCGGGGACCAGGGTGAGGGCGATCAGCACGGCGACGATGACGGCACCGGCGGCGCACAGCCCCATCTTGGCCAGCATCGGAACACCGATCACCGTCAGTCCGGCCAGCGCGATGACGACCGTCAGACCGGCGAACACCACGGCGGAGCCCGCCGTGCCGACCGCGAGACCGGTCGCCTCGCGCGGGTCGTGTCCGTTGGCGCGCTCCTCGCGGTAACGGGACACCACGAAGAGGGCGTAGTCGATGCCGACCGCGAGTCCGAGCATCGTGGCGAGCGTCCCGGTGGTCAGGGTGAGTCCGAAGGTGCTGCCCAGGGCCATGATGGCGGCCATGCTGATCCCGATGCCGACGAGGGCGGTCAACAGCGGGAGGCCCGCGGCCGCGAGGGATCCGAAGGTGATCAGCAGGACGACCGCGGCCAGGGCCATGCCGATGGCCTCGGAGGAGCCGCCCGCCGCGGGCTGCGTGGCGAGGGCGTTGCCGCCGACCTCGACCGTGAGACCGGAGTCCCCGGCCCCGTCGATGGCCTTCCGCAGCGCGGCCTTGTCGGCATCGGTGAGATCGCCGGACTTCACCTCGTAGTTCACCGTGACGTAGGCGGTGGAGCCGTCCTTGCTCACCGCGCCCGCCGTGAACGGGCTGACGGCGCCGCTGACCTTCGGCTCGTCCGCCGCTTTCGCCACGAACGTGTCGACGGCGGCGCGGTGGTCGGCCGCCGTCACCTTCTCCCCATCGGGTGCGACGAACACGATCCGGGCGCTGGCGCCGTTGGCGGCCGGGCCCGGGAAACGCTCTCCGATCAGGTCGAAGGCCTTCTGTGCCTCGATGCCCGGCATGAAGGACGTGCCGTCGTCGGAGGCGGCGGGGGCCTTGGCGGCGCCGAGGCCGACGGCGCCGAGCATCACCGCCCACAACAGCGTCATCAACAGGCGCCGCCGGAAGGCGAACCGGCCCAACCGATAGAGGAACGTAGCCACGAGAAACGGGTCTCCAGGTCTGAGTGCGAGTGGAACACCAGCCTGGCCGGACCGGGGCGCCGTGGCATCGTGCGCGTGCTGGCACTCTCCGTTGGTGGCGCCGCACGAGCCGACGCGCCGCCGTCCTCCTCGAGGAGGAGCGCGAAATGCTGCGTACGGATGACGGGGACCGGCGTAACCGGCCCCCGGGCACGCGGGGTTGGCGCGGAGCGGGTCAGAGGGTGATGGTGCCGTGGATGTAGCCGGTGGCGGCGCCGCCGACCCAGAGGGTGCCGTCCGCGTCGGCGGTGATCTCGATGGTCCCGGCCCGGCCCAGACGCTTGCCCTGGGAGACCCGGTAGGCGGAGGGCGCGGCCCCGGTGGCGGTGAGCCATTGCCCGACCCCGGCGTTCATGCTGCCGCACACGGGGTCCTCGGCCACACCGGCGCCGGGCGCGAAGGTGCGCAGCTCGAAGTCGTACGCGTCCCCCTCGGGGTAGGCGCCGATCGCGCCGACCATCGCGGTCGGGATGAGGGACAGATCGGGTTCGAGGGCGAGGACTTCCGCGGCGGTGGCCAGCTGGACCACGGCCCAGCCGGGTCCGTTGTCGACCCACTGATGGGCGAGGACGCGGTCACGCTCGATGCCGAACGCGGCGACGATCTCGCCGACGTACTCCTCGTCGAGCGCGCCGTCGCGGACGCGCGGCGGGGCGGCGAACGACAGCACGCCATCGCCGCGGCGCACCCGGACCAGGCCTGCGCCGCACTCCTGCACGATGTGGTCGGCGTGCCGCGGTGTGCCGCCGTGATCCAGCCACGCGCGCGCGGACCCGAGGGTGGGGTGCCCGGCGAACGGCAGCTCGCCGCCCGGGGTGAAGATCCGCAGCCGGTAGTCCGCCTCGGCGGTGGTGGGAGGCAGGACGAACGTGGTCTCGGACAGGTTCGTCCAGCGGGCCAGCTGCCGCATCTCCTCGTCGGTCAGGTCCGTCCCGTCGAGGACGACGGCCACCGGGTTGCCCCGGTAGGGGGCCGTGGAGAACACGTCGACCTGGGCGAATGAGCGGGAACGCGGCATGGCGATCAAGGGCCTTTCGAAAGCGGCGGTGGTGGCGGTGGTCCTGGTGTGTCCCGCGCACCGGCGGAAGCAGCTCCTATCCCATCGGCTGGCCGTCCGGTGCGACAGGGCCACCGCCGAAAAGGTGGACTGGCCACCGCCGCATGGGCCACCGATCGCCCCGCTTACTCTGATCTGGCCGATTTTCTTCGGTGACGTGTTCGATCGAGCGTGGGACAGGAGCACACGATGGCCACCTCCTCCGATGTGGCGGCCCCTCCGCAGGACGGTGCGGGCGGTCGCCGCCGGGCTTCGGGCCGCTTGCGGTCCTGGATGCTGGTGGGCCTGTCCGACATGGCCAAGCGCCAGCCGGGCCCCCACGCCCAGCCCTCCGAGGAGCACCAGGGAAAGCGCTGGTGGCGGGTGATGTGCCTGACCGGCGTGGACTACTTCTCGACGCTCGGCTACCAGCCCGGTATCGCCGCCCTGGCCGCCGGGCTGCTCTCCCCCATCGCCACGCTCGTCCTGGTGGCCGTGACCCTGCTCGGGGCGCTGCCGGTGTACCGGCGGGTGGCCAAGGAGAGCCCGCACGGCGAGGGGTCGATCGCGATGCTGGAGCGGCTGCTGTCGTTCTGGAAGGGCAAGCTCTTCGTCCTGACCCTGCTGGGCTTCGCCGCCACGGACTTCCTGATCACGATCACCCTCTCGGCGGCCGACGCCACCACCCACCTGGTGGAGAACCCGCACTTCACCAGCACCCTGCACGGCCATGAGGTGGCCATCACCATGGGTCTGGTCGCCCTGCTCGGCGCCGTCTTCCTCAAGGGGTTCACCGAGGCCATCGGCGTGGCAGTGGCCCTGGTCGGGGTGTATCTGGCGCTCAACGCGGTCGTGGTGGTCGTCGGGCTGTGGCATGTGGCCACCGCCTCCCATGTGGTCACCGACTGGTCGCAGGCGCTGACCGCCCAGCACGGCAATCCCCTGATCATGGTCGGTCTGGCGCTGGTGGTCTTCCCCAAGCTCGCCCTCGGCCTGTCCGGCTTCGAGACCGGCGTGGCGGTCATGCCGCATGTGAAGGGCGACCCCGGCGACACCGAGGAGCGGCCCACCGGCCGGATCCGGGACACCCGCAAGCTGCTCACCACCGCTGCGGTGATCATGAGTGGCTTCCTGATCTGCACCAGCTTCATCACCACCCTGCTCATACCGCAGGACGCGTTCAAGCCGGGCGGCCCGGCCAATGGACGTGCGCTGGCCTATCTCGCCCACGACTACCTGGGCTCGGCGCTCGGCACCCTCTACGACGCCGCCACCATCGGCATCCTGTGGTTCGCGGGCGCCTCCGCCATGGCCGGGCTGCTCAACCTCATGCCGCGCTATCTGCCCCGTTACGGCATGGCACCGCACTGGGCCCGCGCGGTCCGCCCCATGGTGCTCATCTTCACCCTGATCGGGTTCCTGGTGACCTGGATCTTCGACGCCGACGTGGACGCCCAGGGCGGCGCCTACGCCACCGGCGTACTGGTCCTGATGACGTCCGCCGCCGTCGCCGTCACCATCGCCGCCCGCCGCGCCCGGCAGCGCGGCTGGACCATCGCCTTCGGGGCCATCTCCGTGGTCTTCCTCTACACCACGGCGGTCAACGTCGTGGAACGCCCCGACGGCGTCAAGATCGGCGCGTGTTTCATCGCGGGCATCATCGCGGTGTCCCTGCTCTCCCGGCTCGCCCGCGCCTTCGAGCTGCGGGTCACCGACATGGAGCTGGACACCATGGCCGAGCGCTTCGTCCGGGACAGCGCCACCCGCCGGATACGGTTCATCGCCAACGAGCCCGACCACCGCGACGTGGGCGAGTACCGCGACAAGACCCAGCAGATCCGGGCCGACAACGACATCCCGGCGGAAGAGGACCTCATCTTCGTCGAGGTCACCGTCCGCGACCCCTCCGACTTCGAATCCGCGGTACGGGTACGGGGCGAGGTGCTGCACGGCCGCTACCGCGTCCTGACCCTCGACGGCTCCAGCATCCCCAACTCGCTGGCCGCCCTGCTGCTGCACGTACGGGACGAGACCGGGTGCAGGCCGCACATCTACTTCGAGTGGACCGAGGGCAGCCCCTTCGCCCAGTTCCTGCGGTTCTTCCTGTTCGGCCAGGGCGAGGTCGCCCCCGTCACCCGCGAAGTCCTCCGCGAGGCCGAACCCGACCGGGCGCGCAGGCCGCACGTCCACGTCGGCTGAGCGGTGAAAGAACGCGCACCGGGCGCCGCGGTGTCCTGAGACATGCCGCGGCGCCCGGTGGCGATGGTCAGGAGCAGGGCTTGTAGAACTGCTTCCAGCCGTCGGTGGGCATGGCCGGGGGCTCGGCCCACGACCCGGCCTCGCCGTACTTCTGGAACGCCTCGTAGTCGAAGTCCGCGAGGCCGCCGCCCGGCTTCGAGAGCCGTACGTCGCGGTCCATCTGCCCGTCGCCGCCGTTGTTCCGGATCGCGAGGTCCGGGTAGGCGTCGTCGTTGTACCGGGCGATGGTGAGCTGCCTGGCCTCGCCGTGGTCGCCGATGTCGGAGTGCTCGGCGTCGGCGGACCGCAGGTTCGTCCGGTCCAGCGGGCCGGGACGGTACTCCGCGAGGCGGGCCGTCGAGGGGTCGTCGCCGCCGGACGGCTCGACGATGTTGACGACCATGTCCAGCGTGCCGTCGTGTCGGAAGTCGGCGACCGCGGCGGTCGCGATCTCACCCTTCTTGGCGCCGAGAAGGTCCTTGACGGGGAGCTTCTTGCCGAACGAGCCGTTCTTGGCGCCCCACTGGACCGTCATCTCGGTGCCGGTGTGCCCGGGGTTGGTGATCTTGTCCGGGTAGGTGTCGCCGTCGAGGTCACCGAGCAGCGTGGTCGCGTCGGCCAGGCACGGGGCCGACGGC
Organism: Streptomyces sp. NPDC059850; assembly: GCF_042731515.1. Classification (NCBI taxonomy): domain Bacteria; kingdom Bacillati; phylum Actinomycetota; class Actinomycetes; order Kitasatosporales; family Streptomycetaceae; genus Streptomyces; species Streptomyces sp. NPDC059850. Next base: position 69,783 of record NZ_JBHWJI010000006.1, on the reverse strand, counting down.
TCGGCCGCCCCGGCCTGGTAACCGGCGAAGGTCAGGCTCAGGGCGGCGGCCGCGAGCGGCACGGCGATCAAACGTGAGCGCTTCCGAAGCATTGATGAACACCTTTCAGTTGCTGACGCACCGTGAGATGCCTGCGCTTGCACGGAAGTTCACCCACGAACACCGCGTTATCCGAATGTGATATTCCACCGATGCCGCCGTAGCGACAGCACTCTCTTGCGGTGACTGGGAAACCGTAGGAGAGTGCCCTGATGGTGACCAAACAACAGCTCAACGGCCTGCCCGAGGACGCGGACCTGAGGCGCGCGGACTCCCTGGCGCGCGAGATCTTCTCGGACGTGGCCAACAAGTGGGCACTCCTGATCATCGAGGCGATCGGCGAGCGCACCCTGCGCTTCAGCGAGCTGCGGAACGAGGTCGAGGGCGTCAGCCACAAGATGCTCACCCAGAACCTGCGCATGCTGGAGCGCAACGGCCTGGTCGACCGGAAGGTGTACCCCACCGTGCCGCCGCGGGTCGAGTACACCCTCACCGAGCCGGGCCGGGCCCTGCGCACCACGGTCGACGCCCTGTGCGGCTGGACCCACCAGTACCTCGACCGCATCGAGGACGCGCGCCAGCGCTTCGGCGCCTGACGGAGCGGGCCGCGTCGGCGAGGTGGCCCAGAGGGTGGCCCACCTCACCATCCGGATGGCGGACGGCCCTCTTCCCTCCCGCGCCCCACCCCGTAGGCTGGCCGGTGCAGCTGGTTCGCCCCGTCCGCCAGGCGGGACGCGTCGCAAGAGGGAACCCGGTGGGAATCCGGGACTGCCCCGCAGCGGTGAGCGGGAACGACCGCCGTCATGTGCACTGGGCCCGGCGACATCGGGCCTGGGAAGCGACGGCCAGTAGGTGTCCTCCCCCGGAGGACGTGCCCGCGAGTCCGAAGACCTGCCAGTGGCCCGCGTACGAACCACTCGTGCGCGGCATCTCGGTGACCTCGAGGGCGGGTCGGCGTACCTACCAGGCGGATGACCGCGCTGTGCCGCGCGGGGTCGTCTTCCGCCGGGTTCCGTCACCCTTCGCGCTCTCGTCCCGTCGCCGGGATCTCAGGGATTCATCTCGCGAAGGAGATCTCCGTGACCAGCAAGACCGCGGCCGCGGCAGCACGGGCCACCGTGTACGGCTACCCCCGCCAGGGCCGGAACCGGGAACTGAAGAAGGCGATCGAGGGCTACTGGAAGGGCCGCGTCACCGCCGACGCCCTCCGCGCCACCGCCGCCGAACTGCGCGCCACCAACTGGCGGCAGCTCTCCGGGGCGGGCGTCCACGAGGTGCCCACCGGCGACTTCTCGTACTACGACCATGTCCTCGACACCACCGTCATGGTCGGCGCGATCCCCACCCGGCACCGCGCCGCCGTCGAGGCCGACGCCCTGGACGGCTACTTCGCCATGGCGCGCGGCACCCAGGACGTGGCGCCGCTGGAGATGACGAAGTGGTTCGACACCAACTACCACTACCTGGTGCCCGAGCTGGGCCCGGACACGGTGTTCTCGGCCGACTCCACGAAGCAGGTGGCGGAGCTGAAGGAGGCCCTGGCCCTGGGCCTGACCGCCCGGCCCGTCCTGGTCGGCCCGGTCACCTACCTGCTGCTCGCCAAGCCCGCCCCCGGGGTGGCCGCGGACTTCGACCCGCTCACCCTGCTCGACCGGCTGCTGCCGGTGTACGCGGAGGTGCTGGCCGACCTGCGCGCGGCGGGCGCCGCGTGGGTGCAGCTGGACGAGCCCGCCCTCGTCCAGGACCGCACCCCGGCCGAGCTGAACGCCGCAGAGCGCGCGTACCGCGACCTCGGCGCGCTCGCCGACCGGCCGAAGCTGCTCGTGGCCACCTACTTCGACCGGCTCGGCGACGCCCTGCCGGTGCTGGCCAAGGCCCCGGTCGACGGGCTCGCGCTGGACTTCACCGAGGCGGCGGCCGCCAACCTGGACGCGCTGGCCGCCGTCGGCGGACTGTCCGGCAAGCGCCTGGTGGCGGGCGTGGTCAACGGCCGCAACATCTGGGTCAACGACCTGGAGAAGTCCCTGTCGACGCTGGGCACCCTGCTGGGTCTTGCCGACCGGGTCGACGTGGCCGCCTCCTGCTCCCTCCTCCACGTGCCGCTCGACGCGGCGGCCGAGCGGGACATCGAGCCGCAGATCCTGCGCTGGCTGGCCTTCGCGAAGCAGAAGACCGCCGAGATCGTCGCCCTCGCCAAGGGCCTCGCCCGGGGCACCGACGCCATCGCCGGTGAACTCGCCACCAACCGGGCCGCGCTGGCCTCCCGCGCCGACTCGCCGATCACCCACGATCCGGCGGTACGGGCCCGCGCCGCCGCGGTCACGGACGCCGACACCCGCCGCTCCCAGCCGTACGGGGAGCGCAGCGCGGCCCAGCGCGCCCACCTCGGCCTGCCGCTGCTGCCGACGACCACCATCGGCTCCTTCCCGCAGACCGGCGAGCTGCGCGCCGCCCGCGCCGACCTGCGGACCGGGCGGATCGACACGGCCGGGTACGAGGAGCGGATCAAGGCCGAGATCCAGGAGGTGGTCACCTTCCAGGAGAAGGCCGGACTGGACGTCCTGGTGCACGGCGAGGCCGAGCGCAACGACATGGTCCAGTACTTCGCCGAACAGCTCACCGGCTACCTGGCCACCCAGCACGGCTGGGTGCAGTCCTACGGCACCCGCTACGTCCGCCCGCCGGTGCTGGCCGGGGACATCTCCCGGCCCGAGCCGATGACGGTGCGCTGGACGGCGTACGCCCAGTCCCTGACCTCACGGCCGGTCAAGGGCATGCTCACGGGTCCGGTCACCATGCTGGCCTGGTCCTTCGTCCGCGACGACCAGCCACTCGGTGAGACGGCACGCCAGGTCGCCCTGGCTCTGCGCGACGAGGTGGGCGACCTGGAGGCGTCCGGAAGCTCGGTGATCCAGGTGGACGAGCCCGCGCTGCGCGAGACCCTTCCGCTGCGCGCCGCCGACCGCGCGGCGTATCTGGCGTGGGCCACCGAGGCCTTCCGGCTCAGCACCACCGGGGTGCGTCCGGCCACGCAGATCCACACCCATATGTGCTACGCCGAGTTCGGGGACATCGTCCAGGCCATCGACGACCTCGACGCCGATGTCATCAGCCTGGAAGCGGCCCGCTCCCATATGCAGGTGGCGCGCGAACTGGCCGCCCACGGCTACCCGCGCGAGGCCGGGCCGGGCGTCTACGACATCCACTCCCCACGCGTGCCGAGCGCCGAGGAGGCGTCCGAACTGCTGCGCGCCGGGCTCGATGCCATTCCCGCCGAGCGGCTGTGGGTCAACCCCGACTGCGGCCTGAAGACCCGCGGCTGGCCCGAGACCCGCGCCTCGCTGGAGAACCTGGTGGCCGCCGCCCGCACGGTCCGCGGCGAGCTGTCCGGGTCCTGACCCGGACACACACCCTACGGGCCGGGGCGCCTCGCGCACCCCGGCCCGTTTCCTGCCCCGGCCCCCGGTCGGGACAGGCGCGCGGCCTCACTTCCGCGCCGCACTTAGGTTTACCTAACTTTTTCTCGCGGCACAACACCCGCCACGGGGAGTCGCGCTCGTGGCTCAGCCACGCGCGGTGGCGGCTCGCAGCGCGCCGTACTGCAGCGCCGCGAAGCCCGCCACCACGGCAGCCTGCAGCGGTATCCACACGGTCCCGGCGGTGGACGGCGACAGCCACAGCGCGAGCGCCGCGACGCTGAGCACCGCCCACGCCACGTTCGCCTCCACCACACACCGCACCGCGAGGACCGGCGGGTGCCGCCGGGACGCGAGGAAGCCGACGCCCGCCGCGTACACGAGCAGGAACACTCCCCCGCATGCGAGCAGTGCCCGGTCGACGCCGAGCAGATCGCGGAGAGGCCCCGAGGCGGCCAGGTAGGCGAGGGCGTTGGCGCCGGTGACGGCGGCGTCGAGGGCCAGGAAGCGGCGCAGCCAGAGGCGGGCCGCGGGGGCGTCGGCGGGTGCGGTACGGCCCACGTGGGTTGCGGACATGGCAATCAACCTCCGTCAGGGGAAGGGGCGTTGGTCAACGCCGGGCCCCGAGCCGGAGTGCGCCGACTCGGGGCCCCACGACCCTCACCTTGCCGCCACCCGCGCGGACGGTCGATTACCTCGCGGGTAAGGGCCGTCGGCCGGAGCCGGGGTGGAAGGACCGGGCTCTCAGCGCTTGGTGGTGCTGTTGAACAGCGAGCGCGACCAGAGGTAGCCGACCAGGGTGATCCCGGCGCACCAGGCGAGCGAGATCCAGCCGCTGTCGCCGATCGCGGAGCCGGAGAGCAGGCCGCGCAGGGTCTCGGTCATCGGTGTGAACGGCTGGTACTCGGCGAACCAGCGCAGGCCCGGTGACATCGAGTCGGCCGGGACGAACGCCGAGCCGAGGAACGGCAGGAACTGGACCAGCAGCGGCTTGTTGCTCGCCGATTCGACGGTCTTGGAGATCAGGCCGAGCGCGGCCGACAGCCAGGTCACCGCGAAGGCGATGGCCGCGAGGAGACCGGTGGCGGCCAGCCACTCCAGCCAGGTCGCGTCCGACCGGAAGCCGACGGCGAGTGCCACGCCCACGACCAGGACGGCGCACACCATGGTCTGGATGACGCTGCCGATGACATGCCCCGTCATGAACGACGAGCGGGTGATGCTCATGGTGCGGAAGCGGTTGATGATGCCCTCGGTCATGTCGGAGCACACCGCGATCGAGGTCGACATCGAACCGGCGGCCACCCCCATGATGATGATGCCGGGCGTCAGATAGGTCAGATACGCGTCCCGGTCGCCGCCCATCCCGGCGCCGATCGAGTCGCCGAAGGCGTAGACGAACAGCAGCAGCATCAGGATCGGCGTCATGGCGCTGCCGAACCCCACGGCCGGGTAGCGGATCGCGTGCTTGAGGTTGCGCCGCAGCATCGTCATCGAGTCGTGCACGGCGTAGGTGAGGGTGCTCATCGCAGGGTCTCCTTGACGGAAAGCGGGGTGGCGGCGGCGCCGTCGCCGGTCAGGGCGAGGAACACGTCGTCCAGGTCGGGGGTGTGCACGGAGAAGTCGGCGGCCCGGATCCCGGCGGCGTCCAGCCGGTCGAGCAGGGCGCGCAGCGCGTCGATGCCGCCGTCGCCCGCCACGCGCAGGGCGAGGTTCTCCTCGTCGCGGGCGGCGCCGGGGAAGGCGGCGGCCGCGCGCTCGTACTCGGCGGGTTCGGTGAACCGCAGCCGGACGTGGCTGCCGGGGATCCGCGCCTTCAGCTCGTCGGCGGAGCCCTCGGCGACGATCCGGCCGCCGTCCAGCACGGCGATCCGGTCGGCCAGCTGGTCGGCCTCCTCCAGGTACTGGGTGGTGAGGAAGACCGTGGTGCCGCCCGCGACCAGCGAGCGCACCATCTCCCACATGGTGCGGCGGCTGCGGGGGTCGAGCCCGGTCGTCGGCTCGTCCAGGAAGATCACCTGCGGGTCTCCGACCAGCGTCATGGCGAGGTCGAGCCTGCGCCGCATCCCGCCGGAGAAGGTCGCGGCCCGCTTGTCCGCCACGTCCGCGATCCCGAACCGCTCCAGCAACGCCCGGGCGCGGGACCGGCCTTCGCGCTTGCCGAGGCGCAGCAGGTCGGCCATGAGGAGCAGGTTCTCCTCGGCGGTGAGCAGATCGTCGAGCGCGGCGAACTGCCCGGTGACACCGATCGCGGAACGTACCGCGTCCGGCGCGGCGGCGACGTCGTGGCCCGCGACCTGGGCCTGTCCGCCGTCGGCGGCGATGAGCGTGGACAGGATCTCCACGGTGGTGGTCTTGCCCGCGCCGTTCGGCCCGAGCAGGGCGAACACCGAGCCCGCCGGGATGCGCAGATCGATGCCGCCGAGGACGGTCTTGTCTCCGTATGCCTTGCGCAGACCGATGGCGGAGACGGCGGCGGGCGCGGAACTTTTGGACGTGGGCATGACAGACGAAAGCATGGAGCCCTCCGATCGAAGGGTGAAGTGGCGGGAGGAGTACGGGGGTGGGGTGGCTCAGACGGCGGCGCGGCGGACGTCGATGTTGCCGTACCGGGCGCGGGCGCGGACCTGGACGGTGTCCTCGGTCTTCTCCGGGGCCTCGGACGTGCTGAGCGTGTTACGCACCTGGCCGGAGTGCGAGCTGACGTCGAGCCAGGCGGCCGTGCCCTCGCGGATGCCGACCTCGATGGCGCCAAAGGAGGTCTCCAACTGGACCGTACCGCGCGCCACTTCACCTACCCGCAGGGTGCCATGGGCGGTGGTGGCGGTGACCGAGTCCTCGGCGCGCCGGATGTCGATGTCGCCGTTGGCGCCGCGCACCCGCAGCTCGCCGGTCACGGCGCCGACGGTCGTGGTGCCGTGCGAGTTCCTGAGGGTGGCGGGGCCGTCGACGAGGTTGACGCGCAGGCTGCCGGAGCTGGTGGTGATCTCGGCCGTGCCGTCGACCCGGCCCACGGTGATCGAGCCGTGCGACGCGGTCAGCCGCAGCGGGCCGGTCGCGTCGAGGCGGACGTCACCGGTGGCGGTCTTCACGCGGACCTCGCCGAGCCGCCCCTCGCCGAGCACCTGGGTCCAGGCGCCGGTCGCGTCGATACGCGAGCCCGTGGGCAGCTCGACCGTCACATCGACAGCACCGGTGCGGCCGAGGCCGAACAGATTGGGCTTGGGTGTCCTGACGGTCAGCACGCCGCTCGCGTACGAGACGTCGGTCTGGTCGGCCGTCCGCACGTCCAGGTCCTTCTTCGGGTCGCGGGGCCGCACCTCGACGACGGTGTCGGGGCGGTCGCCCGCCGTGAACTGGAGGGAACCGGCCTCCACATGCGCGGTGGCCGAGATGGGCTCGGGGGTGTCGAAAGAAGGCATGGCTGTCCCGTCCTCTTGGGTCTTCAGGGCGTCCCCGCTGGTGGGACGTGGTGTGGAGTGAAGTGGTACGGGCGGGGGTGCGGTTAGCGCACCCAGCCCGTGAAGCTCTGTCCGACGGTCTGGGTCTTCTCCGGCGTACGCGGCCGGGCGCCGCCGTCGACCGCTGCCGAGACGGCCCGGACCAGCCAGGCGTTGACCGACAGGCCCTCGCGGTTCGCGGCCTCTTCGGCGCGGGCCTTGAGGTGGGCCGGAAGACGCAGATTGACGCGGGCGGTGCCACCCTCGTCGGCGTCGGCGGGTGCCGCGGCCGTGAACGGTTCGAGGGGCGCGGCGGCCGCCTCCACGGGGCCGTGGTCGGCGGGCGGCGGGGTCACCACGAAGTCGGGGTCGAGCCCGCGCAGCCGTACGTCGACCGAGCCGGGCGCCAGCTCGCGGGTGATCTCGTCCATCGCGGCGGAGAGCACGTTGAGCATGGCCAGCCGGGTCGCCGACTCCAGCGGAGCGGTGAGCCGCTCGGCCAGCGCGCGGGCGTCGTCCCCGCCGGTTTCGGCGGCCACCGCGAGTTCGCGGCGGAGGGTGTCGACATACGGAGTGAGGTCCATGGCGTCATAGTGGCACCACGATGGCGCCACACGCAACCCCGAATGGCGCCAAGCCGCGCCACCCTCAACGTAATGTCCGAATACCGCCAGCATTCCGAACCACGACCCCCCATCGTTGACCGTGAAGCGAAAGAGCACGGGAGAGCACAGCGATGACCATCTACACCACCGTGGACAGCCCCCTCGGCGAACTGCTGCTGGTGGGCGACGAGACACCGGACGGCACCACGCTGACCTCGCTGTCCATGCCCGGACAGAAGAACGCCCCGGCCATACGCCCCGACTGGCGCCACGCGCCCGCCGCGTTCGCGGAGACCGCCCGGCAGCTGAGCGCCTACTTCGACGCCGGTCTCACCGTCTTCGACATCCCCTTCACCCCCGGCGGCGGCACGGACTTCCAGCAGCGCGTGTGGCACGCGCTGGAGGAGATCCCCTACGGCACCACGATCACCTACGGGCAGCTCGCCGACCGGCTGGACGTACCCCGTGGGCAGGTCCAAGCCGTGGGCGCGGCGATCGGTGCCAATCCGCTGCTGCTGGTGCGGCCCTGCCACCGGGTGATCGGCGCGGACGGGACCATGCGCGGCTACGCCGGAGGCGTCGAGCGCAAGGTGCGGCTCCTCACCCACGAGGGCGCGCTGCAGCCGACCCTCATGTAACCAGCCCGCGCCGCCCGACCGCCGTGCCCCTCAGGGAAGGAAGAAGGCCGATGACCGTCATGACCGACACCACCCGCCACGCGCACCCGGTGGCCGACCGCGTCGCGGCGGACGACTGGGCCACGCTCACCGACGAACTCGACGCGTACGGCAACGCACTCACCGGCCCGTTCCTCACCCACGCCGAATGCCACGGCGTCGCCGGGCTGTACGACGAGACGGAGCACTTCCGCTCCACCATCGACATGGCCCGCTACCGCTTCGGCTCCGGCCAGTACCGCTACTTCACCCACGACCTCCCCGACCTGGTGCGCGAGCTGCGCGAGGCGTTCTATCCGCGGCTGCTCCCCATCGCCCGCGACTGGGCCGGAAAGCTGGGCCGCCCCGCGCCCTGGCCGGACACCCTCGACGAGTGGCTGACGATGTGCCACGAGGCGGGGCAGACCAAGTCCGCCCAGATCCTGCTGCGGTACGGCCCCGGCGACTGGAACGCCCTGCACCGGGACGTGTTCGGCGACATGCTCTTCCCGCTGCAGGTGGTGGTCGGCCTCGACGCCCCCGGCGACGACTTCACCGGCGGCGAGTTCATCATGACCGAGCAACGCCCCCGGGCGCAGTCGAGGGGATCGTCCACCACCCTGCCCAAGGGCCATGGGCTGATCTTCACCACCCGGGACCGCCCCGTGGCCTCCAAGCGCGGCTGGGCGAACGGGCCCATGCGGCACGGTGTGAGCACCGTCCGCTCCGGACAGCGCCACACCCTCGGCCTCGTCTTCCACGACGCCGCATGACGCCCGAACCCGCGTCCCGGTCGCCGCTGATCCGCGCGGAGGAGCTGGCCCGTACGGCGATCTGCCGTCCCCCGACCCGCACACCGCCCCCTAACTCGACGCGCTGCTAGGCCTGTTGGCCTCGGCGAAGGGCCGCGTCCAGACCGTCGCCATCGGCCACAGCCGTGATACGGCCTCCCGCGCCGCCGCCGAGGCCTTCGCGGCCGCGTGGCAGGCGCGCGACGGAAGGGTCCTGGCCACGGTGGACTGGCCGGAGAGCGCCGCGTCCTGGCTGCGGCCCGCGCGCCGTCTGACCGCCGGGGAGCCCGACGCCTGGGTAATGGCCGCCGCCCCGCTCGGCTTCGTCCAGCTGGCGCGGCGACTGCGGCACTCCACCGACTGGGGCCCGGCCCGCACGGTCGCCTTCGCCGCCCTCAGGGACTCCCGCCTCCCCGCCCTGACCGGGCCGGACACGCTGCACGGGCTGCGCGGCGCCACCGCCGAGGGCGGCACCTGGGCCGTGCGGGACCGCTGGGTGACGTCCTACCCGCCGGTCGGCCCGAGCGCGCTCCGGGTCGAGCAGCTGCCGCTTGCGCTCGACGCCGCCCGCATAACCGGACAGCGCCCCGCCCGCGCCGATGAGGCGAGCGCGGTGCCGCCGGGGGGCAGTGGCCGACGCCTCGCCCACCAGCAGCAGTTCGCCGAGCGGGCTGTCGAGGGTCGTGTAGACCGTCATGGGTCGGTCCTCCCGGTCAGCGCGCGGACGTGAGCGGCAGCGTGGGCCATGCGACCCCGGTGAGATCGGGCAGTACGAGGTCGGCACCGGCGAGCGCGTCCGCCGGGTGCGTCGTGGTGACCGCGACGCAGCGCAGCCCGGCGGCGCGGGCGGCCGCGATGCCCGCAGGGGCGTCCTCGAAGGCGATCGCGTCGGCCGGGGCCACGCCCAGCGCCGCGCATCCCGCCGTGAAGCCCTCGGGGTCCGGCTTGCCCCGGCGCACGTCCTCGGCGGTGATGAACGCCGCGAACAGACCGGCGCCGCCGACCAGTTCCAGCAGCTCTCCCGCGTGGTCCCGCAGCCCCGAGGTGACGACCGCCATGGGGACGCCCTCCGCGTGCAGGGACTTCACCAGGGCCTCGGCGCCCGGCACGGCGTACGGAGCCGGGCTGTCCGGCCCGGTGAGATAGCCGACGGCCTCCTCGAACAGCTCGTCGACCGTCCCGCCGGGGAACCGGTGCACATGGTCGGCCAGCGCCTCCTTGCCACGGCGCCCCACGAAGGTCGCCAGGAGGGTGTCGTCGACCGGCAGCCCATGGGCCCGGAACAGCCGGGTCCACGCCGCCCGGCTCCGGTGCTCGGTGGCCACCAGGGTGCCGTCGAGGTCGAAGAGCGCCGCAGTTGAGTTCATGTCCGTTCAAACCTTTCCGAGTAACTGTGCCGAGGGCTCCGGCGGATCAGGACGGTCGCGACGACGCTCACGAAGGCGCCGGTAAGCGAGGGCGACCGCAGGCCATCGGCGAACGAGTCGAGGACGGGGAAGGAGTACGGGTCGCCCGGATGCTCCCCGGACATGAGGCCGAGCGCGAGCGCGGCGTCCTCGACGGTGCGGGCCACCGGGGCGCAGCGGCCCATGGCGTCGCGCCAGCGGTAGGCGTTGGGCCGGGCCGTTCCACGCACGGCGCCGTGTCCGTCGGCACGTCGTCGGCGAACACCCGCGAGCCGCGCATCATCGGCACCCCCGCGATCGGGGCGAGGTCGGCGACGGCGACCGGCACGCCGAGCAGCGGCCCCGGCTCCTCGCCCGCCACGAGGGCGCGCTCGGCCCGTCCGGCGGCGGCAGCGCAGATGAGCGCCGCGAGCGTGGTCGCCGTCGTCGATGCGAGATCCTCCATGAGCCGTGTCTCCTTCCGTCCGGGGCCGCCGACCGCCTCTCGGCATGAAGAACACCGGGCCGGGGCATGCGGTTGCGCAACGCAACCGATCCGGGGCGGGAGGTGTTCTACCGGGTGATGGATGAAACAAACGAGCGGCTCACCGAGCAGTTGGCAGCGGATCTCGACGCGGGATTCACCGAACTCGTCCGGGTCCACCTCGGTGTGGTGCACGCGTTTCTCCATCGGGTGTCGGGCTCCGCCGCCGAGGCGGAGGACCTGGGGCAGGACACCTTTCTGCGGGCCTACACAGCTCTGGAGGGATATTCGGCGCAGCGCAGGCGCGAACTGCGGGTCAGATCATGGCTCATGGCGATCGCGATGAACGTCTGGCGCAACCACGTGCGGAGCAGATCGCGCCGCCCCTCGGTGGCGGCGCGGATCGAGGAGTCCTGTCTGCCCCTGGCGGACGACTCCCCGGGGCCGGAGGAGCGGACCGCGCTCGCCGAGGACCGCTCCCGGCTGACGGCCGCGCTCGGCCGGTTACCCGAGCTGTACCGGGTGCCGGTGGTCCTGCGGCATATCGCCTGTCTGAGCTACCAGGAGGTGGCCGAGGCCCAGGGAACCCCCGTGGGCACGGTGAAGGCGCAGGTGTCACGGGGTCTGAAGATGCTACGGGCCGAGCTGGAACCGCAGGTGCGGGAAGCGGAGGAGGTGAGACCATGAACGACGAACGAGGCGGTGCGGATTCCCTGCGCGACGACGCCGATGGCCTGGCCACCCGGCTGACCGGGCTTGCCGGGCCACCGTCGGCCGGGCACGCGGTCAGGATCCTGAGAGCCGTCGGCATTCCGGCGCGGCACTACGACGTTTACGTGCGCGCCGACGGCCCCGTGGGGCCGCTGTACGTCTCCTGCGACGAGCACAGGGCGATCACCGGCTCAGCCCTCGCGGCCGCGGTGGGCGGGCCGGAGTCCTTCGAGGCGGCGTACCACGCGCGGGTGGGGCGCCCGGTGTTCCCCGTCCGTACGTCCCCGCCCGGCATGTCCTCCGCGCTGCGCACCGGGCGCACCGGGAAGCTCCCGTTCGCCCTGACCGGGCTGACCGACGCGGAACAGGCGCTGCTCGGTGCCGTCCGCTCGATCCCGCCGGGGCAGCTGCGCCCGGCCTCCTGGGTCTCGGCCCGGGCCGGGGTGGCGGCCCCGGAGGAGACGGTGGTGGCGCTGCTGGCGCGCAACCCCGCGCCCGTGCTCGTCCCGTGCCACCGCGTGGAGGTGCGGCGTGGCGCGCCCGAGGGCGCCCCGGGGCCGTACCCGCCGGAGGTGGGCCTGGCGTTGCGCGTCGCGGAGGGGGTCGACGTGGAGCGGGTGAGCCGGTTCGCCGAGCGGCAGGTCCGGTATCTGGGCAGCGATACGACGCGTATCTACTGCCATCCGACCTGTGCGCAGGCGCGCCGGATCATCCCGGTCCACCAGGTCCCGTTCCGCTCGGCGGGCGAGGCCGTCGCCTCCGGCTACCGAGGCTGCAAGAGCTGCCTGCCCGAGGCGGTCTGACCGCGCCCGCCCCGATCACGCGCCGCCCCACCCGGTGCAGGGCCTCGGAGCTGACGGGGTGCGGCGGTACCCACCGTAGGAAAGTGGCCGGGCCGCCGGAGGAGTGGGCGCGTCAGCCGGGGCGGCCCGGTTCGGCGACGGCGTGCCGGGGGCCGTCGTCCCGCAGGGCCTCCGCCGGGGCGGCGCCGACCTGGCGGGTGGCCCGCAGCTCGGCCCCCGCCGAGGTCAGCGCCAGCACCGCGAAGACGGCCGTGACCGTGGTGAACGCCCGCATGGCGTCGTCCGCCCCCGGGTGCGGGGCGAGACCGGAGTAGAGGGTGCCGAAGACGGCGACGCCGACGGTGCCCGCGAGCTGGGCGTTGGTGCTGATCACACCGCTGAGGTCGGTCGCGTACCGCCGCTCCACCGCGCTCGTCAGATGGCTGATGAGCGCATGGGAGCTGACGCCGAGTCCGAGCCCGCCGAGACCCAGCAGCACCAGCAGCAGCGCTCCGTCCTCATGGCCCAGGGCCACCGACGTACTCACGGCGGCGTACCCGAGGGCGAGGAGCAGGCACCCGACCGCGGCCATGAACCGCTGCGCACGCCGGGGAAGTCGGGGCAGCACCGGTCCGGCGATGCCGAAGGCGGCCACCCACGCGACCATGGCGAGCCCGGCCTGGGCCGGGCTCTGACCGAGACCGTGCTGAAGGTACAGCGCCAGGACGAACAGCAGGGCCAGATAGGTGAGCGTGGTCAGCCCGTGCGCGATCAGGGCCCAGCGGACCGGGGCCCGGCCCACCACGTCGAGGCGCACCAGGGGGCGGCCGCCCGCGGCTCCCAGCCGCCGTTCGACGACCACGAACCAGACGAACGCGGGCACGCTCGCGACCAGGCTCAGCCAGCTCCACACCGGCCAGCCCTGGTCGCGTCCGAACACCAGCGGGACGATGGCGAGCGACACGGCGGTGGACAGCGCGCACACCCCGTGCAGATCCAGCGTCTGACGCCGCGTCACCGCGTCGGGCGGCAGCGCGCGCAGCCCGGCCAGCAGGAGGACGACGCCGATCGGCACGTTGATCAGGAAGACCGGGCGCCAGCCGGTGCCGAGGATGTCCGCCGAGACCAGCAGCCCGCCCAGGACCTGACCGACGATCGCGCCGCCGGACAGGGCCAGCGTGTAATACCCGATGGCCCGGACCCTGGCCTGGCCGGTGAAGTGCAGCTGAATCCCGCTCAGCACCTGCGGGACCATCAGCGCGGACGAGGCCCCCTGGCACAGCCGGGACACGATGAGCGTGACCGGCTCGGGCGCGATGCCGCACGCCAGGGAGGTGACGACGAACCCCAGCAGGCCGAGCAGGAAGATGCGCCGGTGCCCGTGGGTGTCGCCCAGCCGGGCGCCGGTCACCAGCAGCACGGCGTACGCCAGGATGTAGCCGGAGACGACCAGGTCCACCTGGGCCGCGGAGGCGTGGAGGTCGGCCTGGATCGAGGGAGCCGCGATGTTCACGATCGCGGTGTCGATGTTGGCCATGAACTGACCCACCAGGAGCACCGTCAGCAATGCCGCCCGGCCCGCCCGGCCCGCGGACTCGCTCCCCATCCCGTCGTCTCCCTCCGTCGCCTGCCGCCGATGCGCCCATCGGAGCCTTCAGCCCATCGGAGCCTTCATCGGAGCCTTCCGAAGGGATAACACCGCGGCCGCGCCACGGGTTGCACCGACGGCGCCCGGAGTTCACCGCGCCGGGGTGACGGTGGTCGCGGTGCGCCGGAACTCGCTGGGGTTGGCGCCCCGGACCCGTTTGAACGCCGCGCTGAAGCCGAACGGGTCGGAGTAGCCCACGGTGCGGGCGATGTCCGCGACGGTCGCGGCCCGCCGCTCGACCAGCAGGTCCGCCGCGAGCGTCATGCGCCAGTGGGTGAGGTAGGTCAGCGGCGGTTCGCCGACCAGGTCGGCGAACCGCTTGGCCATCGTCGAGCGCGACACACCGGTGCGCTCGGCCAGCGCGGCGACCGTCCACGGCGCCGCCGGTTCGGCGTGCAGCAGGCGCAGCGCGTGGCCGACCACCGGATCCCGCTGCGCGGCCCACCAGGCCGGGGGCGCGCCGCCGGGCCGGTCGAACCATTCGCGCAGCGTGCAGACCAGCATCCAGTCCAGCAGCCGGTCGAGGACGACCTGCTGCCCCGGTGTGTCGACGGCGACTTCGGCGGCGAGGTGGTCCAGTACGGGGTCGGCCGTGCCCCCGGCGTCCACGCGCAGTACGACGGGCAGCGCGTCCAGCAGTCGGCGGCTGATCTCGCCGCGCACCGGATAGGCGCCGACGATCAGGGTGGTCGCACCGGGGCCGTCGACGGCGTCGCCGTCGTCGTTCCAGCCGAGCCGGTGGCGGGTCCCGCCCTGTTCGGGGGTCGCGCAGTGCTCGCCACACGCGATCGGTTCGGCCCGGGTGCCGACCTCGTCGACGAAGGTGAACGTGGCGGGGCCGCGTACGACGACCGTCTCGTGGGCGCGCAGCGGCTCGGGCGGGCCGTGCTCCGGCACGATCCAGCCCGCCCCGGTGAGGACGGCGCACAGGGTCAGCGGCGCGCCGTCCACGAAGTGCAGCGCCCAGGGCGGGGACAGGGTCGAGCTGCCGAACAACGAGCCGTGGGCCCGCACTCCACGGATCAGGTCACTGAAGGCGTCCACCTCGGCGAGTCTAGACGGTTTGGACGAACGGTTTGGACGAACGCACAGGCAATCCGGCCTCTCACCTATGGGATCGTCCGGATCGGCCGTGTTCAATCGAGGTCATGAGCAACGACGCCATGAACGACGCCTTGAGCAAGGACAACGACACCACTCTCGTCCTCGGCGCGACCGGCAAGACCGGGCGCCGGATCATCCCCCGGCTGCGGCTGCGCGGCACGCCGGTACGGGCCGCCTCCCGGTCGAGCGAAACCCGGTTCGACTGGGCCGACACCGACAGCTGGGACACGGCCCTGCGGGGTGTCGGAGCCGTCTACGTGGTGGCCCCGCAGGTGCCGGGTCCGGTGCACGAGTTCGTGGCGCGGGCCGAGGCCGCCGGGGTGCGGCGGCTGGTGCTGCTCTCCGGGCACGGCGCCGACACCTGGGGCGACTCCCCGTTCGGGCTGGACATGCGCTCGGCCGAGGACGCCGTGCGGGGCTCGGCGCTGGAGTGGACCGTCCTGCGCCCGTCGAACTTCGCGCAGAACTTCGACGAGGACGTCTTCCGGGCGCCGCTGCTCGCCGGGGAGCTGGCGCTCCCGGCCGGTGCGGTCCCCGAGCCGTTCATCGACATCGACGACGTCGCCGACGCGGCGGCCACGGTGCTCACCGAGCCCGGGCGGCACGCCGGACGGATCTACGAGCTGACCGGACCGCGTGCGATCACCTTCGGTGAGGCCGTCGAGCTGATCTCCCGGGCGTCCGGGCAGCCCATCGCCTACCGGCGGATCTCCCCCGACGACTACGCGGCGACGCTGGTCAAGGAGGGTTTGAGCGAGGACGACGCCCACCACGTCGCCGAGATGTTCGTGATGATGGAACGCGGGCTGATCGCCGGGACGACGGATGACCTCGCCACTCTGCTGGGGCGGGCTCCCCGGACCTTCGAGGACTACGTCGTGCGGGTGGCGGCGGCGGGCGCCTGGCGGCGCTGACCGCCCTGCTCACCACCCGAGCGGTCCAGGTGGTCCGGGATGAGCGTGCGCAGCAGGTCCGCCACCAGCGCGGCGGCGTCCGAGAGGGGCTGCACCTCGGGGGTGCACAGGGACATGGCGGTGCGCACCCGGCCGTCGGCGAACCGGTAGGCGCGTATCTCGTCGGGGGCGAAGTGGGTCCTGGCCGCGCTGAGCGGCAGCACCGTGGCGCCGAGGCCGCTCACCACCGCGTCCCGCAGCACCATGCCCGTCTCGACCTCCGCGACGACCGAGCAGTGCAGCCCGGCGGCGTGGAAGGCGGCGTCGGTGATCCGCCGGACGGTGTGCAGTTCGTTCGGCAGGATGAACCCCAGTCGGCTCGCCTCCTTGAGCGTGACGGTGTCACCGCGGCTCGCGACGGTCGGGATCTTCGCGCTGGTGATCAGGTGGAAGTCCTCCTCCAGGACCTGCTGGACCGCCAGCCCCTTCACATAGCCGGGGTCGTAGATCAGCGCCATGTCCACCTGACCGAGCAGCACCGCCTGGCTCATGACCACCGTCAGGTTCTGGATCAGCTGGAGGTGGATGTTCGGGTACCGCTCGCGCACCATCCGCAGCAGCGGCACGGCCAGGCCCGGCGCCATGCTGTACGAGGCCAGGCCGACGGTCACCAGCCCGGCCGGGGTGTCGCCGCCCGCGTGCAGATCGATCCGCGCGGCCTGCTCCAGCCGGAGGATGCCCTGCGCGTAGCGGTAGAGGGAGCGCCCGGACGGGGTGACCTCCACACCCCGTCCGGTGCGTTCGAGCAGGCGGGTCTTGACGTCGTGCTCCAGCGCCGAGATGTGCTGGCTGAGCGCCGATTGCGTGATGTGCAGCGAGTCCGCGGCCCTGGTGATGCTGCCGATGTCCACGACCCGGACGAAGTAGGCGAGCCTGCGGGTGTCCATCGCGCTCCTCCTCGCCGGTCGCCGGTCGATGCGGTGAACCTACCCTCCGTGGCCGGTCCGGGGAACGGGTGTGCGGGTCGCCCGCGAGATCACCTCGTAGACAGCCGCGTGGTCCGCTCTCACTCCTCGACGACCAGGCCCTTGGCCTTCAGCTTCTCCACGAGGCCGTGCACCTCGATCAGCGTCGCGTCGCCGCGCCGGTGCCGCGCCCGGATCCCGGCCTCGTGGTCCTCGCGCTCCTGGCAAAGCCGTACGACGTCTTCCGCCTCCAGCGGGTCGACCACGACAATGCCGTCCGCGTCGCCGCGCAGGATGTCGCCGGGCCGGACGATCTGCCCGCCGATGGAGATCGGGCGGTTCACCGGGCCCAGGGTCTCCTTGACCGTGCCCTCGATGCAGACCGAGCCGGAGAACACGGGAAAGCCCAGTTTCCGCAGATCCGCGCTGTCGCGCACACCGGAGTCGGTGACGAACGCGGCCAGCCCCTTGCTCTGGCACGCGGTGGCGAGCACATCCCCGAAGGAGCCCGCCTGCGCGAACTCCGAACCGGCGACGATCACGACGTCACCGGGCTGTGCGTACGAGATCGCGACCTGGACCATGATGTTGTCGCCCGCCTGCGCGTCGACCGTGAAGGCGGGGCCGCAGAACGACATGGCGGGGTCGACGGGCTTCAGCCGGTGTGCCAGCGCGCCCTTGCGGCCCTGCGCCTCGTGGATGGTGGCAGCGGAGAACTGGCCGAGCGCGGCCACCACATCGGCGGACGGTCGCTCGATCTTGGTACGGACGTGAATCATGGCGGGCTTCCCTTCGTTCGGGGCTTCGTTCGGGGCTTCGTTCGGTGGGGTCACTTCTCGGGGTCTGCGGACATCCGCAGCACCGTCTTGGACGACCGGGACGAGTCCGCCGCGCAGCCGAAGGCCTCCGTGGCGTCGTCGATGCCGAACTCATGGCTGAGCACCGCGTCGAGCGACGGGTCGGCGGCGAGGACGGCGATCGCGGTGTCGAGTTCGGTGTCGAAGCGCTGCGAGCCGTACAGGGCGATCTCCTTGGCGATGACCGCCGACATGGCCACCGGCACCGGTTCGCTCGGCAGCATGCCGAGCTGGAGCACGGCGCCACCAGGGCGCACCGCGCGCAGCGCGGTGGCGAGCGAGGGCACGGCGCCCGCCGCCTCGACCACCACGTCGAACGCGGACTCCGGGACGGCACCGCCCCGGGACAGGTTCACGGTCTCCCCCGCGCCGACCGCCGCCGCGACCGTGAGCGGGAAGTCCTGGAGGTCGGCGGCGACGATCTCGGCGGCGCCCGCGTGGCGGAGTCCGGCGATGGCGAGGGCGCCGATCGGGCCCGCGCCGCTGACCAGCGCCCGCGCGCCGCGTACCCGCTCGCCGAGCCGCGCCACCCCGTGCAGGGCGACGGACAGGGGTTCGGCGAGCACGGCCCGGCGCAGCGGGAGCCCGTCGGGCAGCGGCCGCAGCTGCCCGGGCAGCACCTCCAGCAGCTCGACGAACCCGCCCTGGGTGTGCGGCTGGGTCGAGGCACTGCCGAAGTACGTGCCGCCGGGGCGCAGATGGAGACCGGTGGCGCCGGTGGCATCGGGCGGCGCGCAGGGCGTGGCCGGGTGGAGCGCGACGCGGGTGCCGACGGCCGGTGCGTCGTCCCGTACGTCCCGGCCATGCCCCTCGATGACGCCGACCACCTCGTGGCCGAGCACCAGCGGCTCGGTGACGGCGTACGGCCCGTTGCGGCCGTCCGCCGCGTAGTGGAGGTCCGAGCCGCAGATGCCTCCGTACACGATGCGGACGGCGACCCGGTCCGGCGCCACCTGGAGGTCGGGCAGGGTGTCCACGCGCAGGTCCTTCGGTCCGTGGACGACGACGGCCTTCATGTCGGCCACTCCTTTCGT
The DNA here is from genome assembly GCF_042731515.1 of Streptomyces sp. NPDC059850. Taxonomy (NCBI): domain Bacteria; kingdom Bacillati; phylum Actinomycetota; class Actinomycetes; order Kitasatosporales; family Streptomycetaceae; genus Streptomyces; species Streptomyces sp. NPDC059850. The sequence goes on along the minus strand of NZ_JBHWJI010000006.1, from coordinate 50,973 downwards.
TGGGGCGGATTCAGCGCGTTCAGCGGCCGAGGTAGCCGCCGTCGACGGGGATCACCGTTCCGTGGATGAACCGGGCGGCGTCGGACGCGAGGAAGAGCGCGGCCCCGGCGATGTCCTGCGCCGTGCCCCACCTCCCGGCCGGGATGCGTTCGAGGATCTGGCGGTTGCGGGTCTCGTCGGCGACGAGCGCGGTGTTCATCTCGGTGGCGATGAACCCCGGCGCGATCGCGTTGACCCGTACGCCCTTCGGCGCCCATTCATTGGCCACCGACTTGGTGAACTGCCCGACGGCGCCCTTGGACGCGGCGTACGCGGAGGCCGTGAACCCGCCGGTGAAGGAGAGCATCGACGCCAGGTTGACGATCACCCCTGCCCCGCGTTCGAGCATCGGGCGGCCGAACAGCTGCGTCAGCTCGACGACCGTCCGGACGTTGAGCTGCTGCACCCGGTCCCAGCTGTCGAGGGGGAAGTCCTCCACGGGGTGGCGGAGGTTGAGCCCCGCGTTGTTGACCAGGATGTCGACCCGGTGGTCCCGCAACACCTCGGCCGCGACGGTCCGTACCCGCGCCGGGTCGCCGAGATCCGCCACCACCGGTACGTACTTTCCCTCGTGCGAGGCGGTCTCGCGGCGGTGGATGCCCACCACGGTGGCGCCGTTTCGCAAGTAGAGGTCGGCGATGGCGTGCCCGATGCCGCTGCTGGCACCGGTGACCACGGCGGTCTTGCCGGTCAGGTCGGCGGTGAACGGAACGTCGTTGTCCACGGTGATGTCCTCTGTGGTGGCCTGTGTGGTGGCCTCGTCGTGTGTCATGCGATGTGCGATCCGCCGTTGACGTCGTAGGTGACGCCCGTGAGATAGCCCGCGTGCTCGCCCAGCAGGAAGGCGATGACCGCCGCCACATCGCGTACGGTGCCGATCCGCCCCACGGGCAGCTCCTGGAGCAGCACCGCCTTGCGTTCGTCGGACAGGCGGCCGCCCATGATGTCGGTGTCGATGGAGCCGGGCGCCACGGAGTTGGCGGTGATGCCGTACGGGCCCAGCTCCCGGGCGAGCGTGCGGGCGAAGCCCAGCAGCGCCGCCTTCGAGGCCGAGTACGCGGCGCGCCCGTACACACCGCCGCCGCGCTCGGCCGAGGCGGACGAGACGTTCACGATGCGGCCGAGCCGGTGCCCGGCCATGATCTGCGCCGCGGCGTGGGTGACGTGGAAGGTGCCGTTGAGGTTGACGTCGATCACCCGGTGCCATTCGGCCTCCGAGACCTCCAGGAACGGTACGGGCGAACTCACCCCGGCGTTGTTGACGAGGCCGACGAGTTGCGGCAGCGCCTCGTCCACCCGGTCCACGGCCGCCCGGACCGCGCCCCGGTCGCGGATGTCCACGCCGATCCCCAGGCAGGGCACACCGTGTTCGTCCTGGAGCCGGGTGGCGAGGTCCTGGCAGGCGTTCTCGTCCAGGTCGAACACGGCGACCGACCAGCCTTCGGCCGCGAGCCAGCGGGCGGTGGCCCGGCCGATCCCTCGCTCGGAGGCGGCTCCGGTGACGATCGCGGTGCGTTCAGACGGGAATGTCACGGTTCTCCTGCCATACGGTAGACAAAGCGGGCGGTCAGGGTGTGCGGGGCAGGACGCGCCGGAGGTACGCGGCGTTGGTGGCGCCCACGCTCAGGCCGTCGCCGCCGTAGTGCTCGACCACGAACGCCCCGCCGAACCCGTGGGCGATCGCGTACCGGACGGCGGCGCGGTAGTTCACGATGCCGAGTTCGAGCGAGGCCGGGTGGGTGAGGACGGTGCCGGTGGCGGGGTCCTCCAGGCGCGCGTAGTTCTTGATGTGCCAGTAGTTGGTGCGTGGCGCGGTGACCGACACCAGGTACTCCCAGGAGTCGACCGGCCGTTGCTGCCGGATGAGGTTGCCGAGGTCGGGGTTGAGCCCCACCGCGTGGTGTCCGATGTCGTCGAGGAAGCGGATCGCCTCGTCAGCGCTGCCCAGGTACGTGTCCTCGTACAGTTCCAGGGACAGTTCGACGCCGATGTCGGCGGCGTGGTCGCCGAGTTCCCGGAACCGGCGTACGGCCAGCTCGCGCACCTCGGGATCGCCCGGTGCCGCGTCCCCCGGCACGGTCCAGAACCACAGCGCCCGCTGCTGCTCCGGGGTCAGGGTGTCGTGGAGGCCGAGGCACACGATGTCCGCGCCGAGGGCGGCGGCCGCGTCGATGGTCCGGTGTGAGAAGGCGAGGTTGCGCTCTCCCCGCTCCGGATGGATGACGCTCTGCCGGACCACGCCCACGCCGGGCACCGCGAGCCCGGCGTCGGCCAGGACCTCGCCGAGCGCCGTCAGCCGGGCCCGGTCCAGATCGCCCAACGGCAGCCAGGCGGTGGACAGTTCCAGGTGGGTGAACCCCTCGTCCACGACGGGCTGCAGGAGGCGGCGCCACTCGTCGGGATCCAGCTTCTCCACCGGAGTGCCGTCCGCCGCGTGCGGCGGGAACTGGAGCATGGCGGCGGCGATCGGCCACGCCTCGGGCGTGTGCGGCGCGGGGAGTTCGGGCGGAACCACCAGGGACGGCCGCTCGGTGTGCACGGCGGACACCGGGGATACGGCGAGCCTAGCCAATGCGGAGACCTCCGTTGATGTTGTAGGTGGCGCCGGTGATGTATCCGGCCTCCTCGCCGAAGAGGAACTCGATCAGCGCGGCGACATCACGGGGCGTGCCGAGCCGCCCGACCGGCAGCTGTGCCAGGAACGCGGGCTTGCGGTCGTCCGTGATCCGGCCGCCCATGATGTCGGTGTCGATGGTGGCCGGTGCCACCACGTTGACCGTCACTCCGTGCGCGGCCACTTCGAGGGCGAGCGCGCGGCTGAACGCCTCCATCGCGCCCTTGGACGCGGCATAGGTGGACTTGCTGTACGTACCGCCACCGTTCTGCATCGCCGTCGACCCGAGGCTCACCACCCGGCCGTAGCCGCGCTCCACCATGCCGGGCACGACCCGCTTGCTCACCACGAAGGTGCCGGTGGCGTTGATCCGCATGACGCGTTCCCAGGTGGCCAGGTCCGTGTCCAGGAAGGACACCGGTGAGCTGACGCCCGCGATATTGGCCAGGGCGGCGACGGGCGGCAGGTCCGTCTCGAACGTGGCGACGGCGGCGTCCACGGAGGCGGGGTCGGCGATGTCCGCGACCACACCGGCCGCCGCGACGCCGTGCTCGGCGCCCAGCGCGGCGGCCACCTTCTCGACCTCCGCGTCGACGTCGAGCAGGCCGAGGCTCCAGCCCGCGGCGGCCAGCCGCGCCGCCAGCGCGCGGCCGATGCCGCGCTCCGAGGCCGCGCCGGTGATGACCGCCGTGCCGGGCACCGCCGTGCCGCGATGTCCAGGGTCGTCCGTCATGTGCTGTCCCTCTCGTCGTCGTGTTCGGTGCGATGGGCCCAAGTGCCGTGCGGAAAAGGGCCGTTGACCGTCTCGTCGGGCCGCTCGCCGCGGCTCACCGCGATCAGCGATGCCATCACGCTCGCCGAGACGGCGGCGGTGTAGTGGTCCGTCCAGCAGAGGGAGTGCGGGGCGAGGGTGACGTTGTCCAGCGCGGTCAGCGGGCTGTCCGCCTTCAGCGGCTCCTCGGTGAACACGTCCAGGCCCGCCCCGGCCAGCCGTCCGTCCGACAGCCGCGCGGTGAGCGCCCCCTCGTCGACCACCACGCCACGCGAGACATTGATCAGCCGGGCGGTCGGCCGCATCAGCGAGAGTTCGCGTTCGCCGATGAGATGCCGCGTACCGGGGTTGGCGGCGACGGTGACCACGACGTAGTCGCTCTCCGCCAACACGCCGTCCAGGGAACGGAGTTCGACCCCGGCCTCGGCCGCCTCGCGGCTGCGGTCGCTCCGGTTGTACGCCAGCACCCGCAGCCCCTGCGCACGGACCCGGTGCGCGGCCTCCAGGCCGATGCCGCCGAGCCCGACGATGCCCACCGTCGCGCCGGTCAGCCCCGGGCCGCGCCACACCCCGCGCTCCGCCCACCGCCCCTCCCGTACCAGGCGGTCCTTGACCACGAGGTGGTGCGAGAGCGCGTACAGCAGCGCGATCACGGAATCGGCCACCGGCCTTCGTACGGCGGCGCCCGTGTTGGTCACCAGCACCCCGCGCCGGGCGCAGGCCCCGGTGTCCACGGCGTCGAACCCGGCGCCGAACCGCGCGACGTGGCGCAGCCGCCCGTTGCCCGGTATCGACGCGGCCGATACCCGCTCATGGCCCAGGACGAGGACCGCGTCCGCCTCTTCGAGCTGGTCGGGCCGCAGCTCCTCGACCTCCTCGGCCAGCACCCGCCACGCCAGCCCTGCATCGGTCAGCCGGGAGAGTCCGATGTCGCCAAAGACGGTCGTCCCGTCCGGCTCGGCATAGCCCCGGGTGACCACGACCTGGTACGCCACGTTGTCACCCGTTTCCCTGAGATCCGGTGGCGGTGGCGAGGCCGTCGATCGACTCGATGTCCACCGGGGCGAGTGTCAGGTCGACGGCGCACAGGTTCTGCTCCATCCGGTCCCGGTGTGCGGACTTCACGGTCACGGCCACCTGGTGGTGCAGGTTCCAGGCCAGGACGACATCGCGCGCCGAACGGCCGTACCGCCGCGCGATATCGGCGAGCACGGGCGCGTCGAGGTCGGTGCTGCGCAGCGGGCTGTGCGCGCTGAGCACCACGCCACGGCGGCGCAGCGCTTCGGCGAAGTCCGGGTCGTAGTCGCCGGGGCCCCACTGCACCTGGTTGACGGCGGGATACACCCCGGTGGCCTCGTGCAGGGCGTCGATCAGCTCGATGGAGTAATTGCTGACGCCGATGGCCCGTACGAGCCCCTCGTCGCGGGCGCGGATGAACTCGCGCCAGCTGGTGACGCCCGGGAAGCCGCCCGGTGGCCAGTGGATCAGCCAGAGGTCGACGTAGTCGCAGCCGAGCGCGGTGAGGCTCTGCTCCAGCGTCAGCCGTTCCCGGCCGACCTGGTCGGGCGGCATCTTGGTGGTCACGAACAGGTCGGACCGGGGCGTGGCGGACGCCGTGAGGGCCGCGCCGACGGCCGCTTCGTTGCGGTAGCGGGTGGCGGTGTCGACGAGCCGGTAGCCGACCGAGAGCGCGGTCAGCACGGCCTCGGTGGCCTGGTCGCCGCGCATCGGGTGGGTTCCGAAGCCGAGCAGGGGCATGACGCGGCCGCCCGCGTCGGCCGTGGGGATCATCCCGCCCGCTCCGGGCTGGAGGGTCGTATCCATGACTGTTCTCCTCGTTCGGTGGTGGCGGGCCGGTGGCTCAGTACAGTTCGACCAGCCGCAGCGGTGTCCGCGCCTGTGGCTCCGCTCCCGAGGCGGTCACGACGACGGTCTCCGCCAGCTCGACCGCGCCACCGCCCGGCACCGCGACCTTGGTCCGCACGCCGAGCACCATGCCGGGCTGGGCGGCCACCGTGCTGTCGCGGGGCAGCGGTGGCGCCGCCGCGCCGCCGCGCAGTGTGACGATGCGGCACGCCGAGGTGTGCCCGGCGGCCTCGCGGTCGAACGCCTCGTAGCCCGTGCGGAGCGGATCGCCGGGCCGCAGCGCGGCCAGCAGCGAGGCCGTCGCGGCGCCGCAGCTGTCCCCGGCGGCGCGCAGCGGGCCGTCCGGCTTGCCGAGTACGGCGCTCGCGGCGGCGTATCCGGCGACGCCTTCCAGCAGGGGGTGCAGGACGTAGCGGACCGGTGTCCCGGTGATCAGCCGGGCGGTGCCGGGGTCGTGGCCTCGGACGGTCACCAGGTCCGTTCCGGCCGCCCGGTCGTCCGTACCGCCACCGCCACCCCCGCCGTCACCGCCGTACGGGTCGTACCAGCCGAGCAGGCCACCGGCCCGGCGGATCGAGCGGTCGACGTTGCCGGACAGCTCCCGTACGTCCATGCCGACACACAGGTGGTCCATGACCGCGGTGTAGCCGACGGCGGCGAGGTCGGCGGCCGCGGCGAACCCGGGCAGTTCGCCGGGCTCGCAGCTCGCCAGCTCGGCGAAGAGCAGGTCGGCGGCGGGGCGCAGCCGTATCCCCGTGGCGTCGGCCTGCCCGGACACCTCCCACGGCGGGGCGGCGTCGACGCCGACCGCGCCGTGTGCCACCCCGCCCGCGTTCAGCGCGGCGGTGAGGTCGCCGTCCGCCACGCTCACCACCGTGCCGTCGGTGGTGAGCAGGACGGCGGCCGCGTCGGCGAGGCCGGGAGCCGACCCGAGGACGTGGCGGCGCCCTCCGGGCGAGGTCAGCAGCAGGGCCGTGAGGCCCGCCTTGTCCATCTGTTCGCGGAGCCGGTCCAGCCCGGCTCCGGCCTGGCTCGTGGCCGCTGTCGCCACGGGACCACCGTCCTCTCGGATGTCTACGGGTGGGGGTCAGCGCTTGAGGGGTTCGAAGGCCGTCTCGCGGATGCGCAGCGCGGCGATCCCGGCGACGGCGGAGGTGAGGACGAGGTAGCAGGCCGGGATCCAGGTGCTGCCGGTCGCGACGATGAGCGCGGAGACCAGCAGCGGGGCGGCGCCGCCGAAGATCGCGGTGCCGATGTTGTAGCCGAAGCCGTAGGCCACGGTGCGGATGCGGGTGGGGAACAGCTCGGCGAGCGTCACCTGCATCACGCCGTTGGTTCCGGCGAAACACAGGGCCATCAGGACCGCGCCGACCGTCGCCACGGCGAAGGAGCCCTGCGTCAGCAGCCAGTAACACGGGAAGCCGATCACGACCATGCCGAACGCCGAGATGGAGAGCATCTTCTTGCGGCCCACCCGGTCGGAGAGGCGCCCGGCGTAGAGCACGGCGAATGTGCCGACGGCCAGCATGATGCCCGTGACGAGCAGGCCCTCCAGGGCGGAGAAGTGCATGTCGTTCTTCATGAACGACGGCATGAAGATGAACAGGATGAAGTAGCCGGAGCTGTTGAACAGCGGCAGCACGACCGTCATCGCCATCGCGCGGATGTTCTCGCGGGAGGAGAAGGCCTCGCGGAGCGGGCTGCGGGTCACCCGGCCCTCCTCCTCGGCCTCGGCGAACTCGGGCGACTCGTCGGCCAGCCGTCGCACGATCAGGCCCACCAGGCCGAGCGGCAGGGCGAGCAGGAACGGCAGCCGCCAGCCCCACGACTCCATGGCCGAGGTGGAGAGCACGGCGGTGAGCAGGGCGGTGAACATGGTGCCGAGCAGCATCGCGACGAACGTGGCGGCGTTGGCGTACGCGACCACCTGCCCCCGGCGCCCCTCCCCGGCGTGTTCGGCGAGGAACGAGTTGCCGTTGCCGACCTCGCCGCCCATCGCGAACCCCTGCACAAAGCGCAGCAGCACCAGCATGATCGGCGCCCAGGCGCCCGCCACGGCGTAGCTCGGCAGCAGGCCGACCAAGCCGGTGGACAGGCTCATCAGGACGATGAGCACCAGCAGGACCCGCTTGCGGCCGATCCGGTCGCCCCAGGACCCGGCGACGGCCGCGCCCAGCGGGCGGAAGAAGAACGGGATGGCGAAGGCCAGGAACGTCAGCAGGACGCTGGTGGCGGGGGCGTCGCTGGGGAAGAACACGACGGCGAGCGTCCCGGCCACGAAACCGTAGACGGCGTTGTCGTACAGCTCGACGAAGACACCGATGAGACCACCGAAGATCGATGCTCTCGTCGCCTTCGTCGCTTTCGTCTTCGGAGCCGGGGGCAGCTGCCCGACCGGCGGGGCTTCGGAGACCTTGCTGTTCACGGGGGCTACCTTTCTCATGGGTGACGCCTTGGCCACCGGAAGGAAATTTACGGCCGTCGGGCCGCCGGAGGGAGGGGGCAGGCGGAATTCATGAGAGCCGCAGCAGGGATACCGAATGCGCGACCCCGGAGACCGCCTCTCGAATGGTGTCGGAGTCCAATGCGAAGCTGGCCCGGAAATGGCCGGGGCAGCCATAGACGTCACCCGTGATCACCACGACGCCGGAGGTCTCCAGCAGGTGCTCGGCGAGATCGGCGTCGGAGGTGAGCGCCGCCCCCGAGGGGGTCACGGCGCCCGTGAGCGCGGACGCGTCCGTCCATACGTAGAAGCCGCCCCCGGGGACCGACGGGCGCAGCCCCTCGATCGCGTCGAGCCCGGCCACGAGCAGGTCCCGGCGCTCGCGGTAGATCCGTACCGTGCGGTCGATGAACTCCCGGCCGCCGTCGAGCGCGGCGGCCGCGGCCGCCTGGCTCACCGACGACGGGCACGACGAACTCTGCGACTGGAGCGTCCCGATCGCCCGGCACAGCGACGTGGCCCCGGCGCCGTAGCCGATCCGCCAGCCGGTCATGGCGTACGCCTTGGACACGCCGTTGACCAGGAAGACGCGTTCCCGCAGGTCGGGGGCGACGGTCACGGCGCTGGGGACCGGCTGCGCGCCGAAGTTGATCTCGTCGTAGATCTCGTCGCACAGCAGCGAGACATGCGGGTGAGCGCGCAGTACATCGGCGATCCGCCGTAGCTCGTCCTCGCTGTAGACCGCGCCGGTGGGGTTGTTGGGCGTATTGAGCACGACCCATTTCGTCCGGTCGGTGATGGCCGCGCGGAGCCTGTCCGGGGTGAGCTTGTACCCGTCCGCCGCTGTGGTGGCGACGATCACGGGACGCCCGCCGTTCACGGTGACCATGTCCGGATAGGACACCCAGTACGGTGCCGGGACGATCACCTCGTCGCCCTCGTCGAGCGTCGCCACGAACGCCAGGAAGATCAGCTGCTTGGCGCCGCCGCCCAGGCAGATCTCGCCGGTGCCGTAGGACTGTCCGGTCTTGCGCCGCAGCCGGGAAATGATCGATTTCTGCAGGGCGGGTGTGCCGTTCGCCGAGGTGTATTTCGTCTCGCCCTCGCGAATTGCCGCGATCGCCGCGTCCTTCACATGGTCCGGCGTATCGAAATCGGGCTCGCCGATCGTCAGTGGAAGTACCTTGCGGCCCGCCGCTTGAAATGCGCGCACCCGGTCCGCGACCCGGGAACTCGGTGATTCCTTGACGCGCGACATCCGCTCGGCCAGTACGGGGGTCGGCAGTACGTCGGGAAAGGACATCCCTTTCCTCCTTCGATGGTGCGTGGGCGGTGGGTGCTGGTGAGATCGGGGGTGGGCGTCAGGACAGTGCGGCGAAAGCGGTGCGCGCGCGGAGCGCGACCCGGTCCAGGAGCCGCCGTCGCTCCAGGTAGGCGGCGGTCGCGGCGGCGGCGCTGGTCCGGCGGAAGCGGATCTCCTGCCCGGGCCTGAGCTGCGCCGCGACGTCCAGGGCGCGCGAGGTGAGCACCGCGAGCACCGGGTAGCCCGCGGTGATCCCCCGGCCGCGCATCAGGACGAGCAGCTCATCGCCCGCGGGGGCCTCGACCGCGCCGACCGGCACGCCCCGCGACAGCACCTCCCCGGTGACGGAGCGCTGCGGCACATGCCCGGCCACGCGGAGGCCGACATGGTTGATCCGTGGGGTGACCGTGTACGGGGAGTCGAAGAGCCGCTGGAGCCCGGTGCCGAACTCCGCGGCGTCGGGCCCCTCGATCACCTCCAGCGCCGCGGGCACCCGGCCGATGTCGCGGGGGATGCCGAAGTCGAAGACGGTGGCCCCGAAGTGCCGGTTGACCAGCGGTCGATGGGATCGGTGCAGGGAGAGGGACATTCCGGAGGTCACCGGGGTGCCGAACTCGATCATCGAGTCCGGCGCGCAGCTCCCCATCAGCAGGGGCACGTCGAACGACCCGTGCACGGCGATATACGCGCGCAGCCCCGTATCCGAGATGCCCACCCGCACCGTCTCCCCCGCCCGCACCGACAGCGGTGACCACGCGGGGTGCGGCAGGCCGTCGACGGCCGGTTCTGCGGGCGCGCCGGTGACGGCCAGGAGGATGTCGTGGCTGGGCCGGAGCGTGACCCCGAACCCGGTGGCCTCGATGAGCGGTGCGGTCGGCGCGTTGCCGACCAGGGCGTTCGCGGCGCGCGCGGCGAACTGGTCGAGCGCGCCGTTGACCGCGAGACCGCGCGCGGGGCCCAGGGTGCGGCCAAGATCGGTCACCACGCACGCCGCCGCGGCCTCCACGTACAGCTCGGGGCGGTCAGTCATGGTCCCGGTAGCGCATCGGGACGCCGAGCAGTCCGGCGTACGTGGCCTCGTCGACCGGGAAGAACCGGACCCGGTCCCCGGGCCGGTACGGCACGACGGCGTCGCCGCCACCGCTCTCACCGGTCCCGTCCGTCCGCAGGATCGTCAGCGGCGTACGGCCGATCTGCCGCCAGCCGCTCGGCGCGGCGACGGGCCCGATCACCGCCTGACGTCCCGCGACGGAGACCGCGCCCGGCGGCACCCGCAGCCGGGGCGTGGCGAGCCGGGGAACCGGGACGCCGAACTCCGGCCCGTCCGTCATGGCCGACGCGGCGGGCCCGCCCAGACAGCGGATGAGATGTTCCTTCGCGCAGACCAGGCCGATGACCTCCGCCACCGGCGCACCGACCACACCGGCGACCCATTCCAGGTCCGGGCCCGCGTCGCCGCCGAACAGCACCGGCACGTCGATGACCCCGGACGGCACCGCGCTCCCCACGCCGGGGGCGGCGTCCCAGGACTGGATGTACGACATGATCGCGTCGCCCGTGGTGTGGTACGGGTCGAACTCCACGAGCACCGCGTCGTACGTCGGCACGGCGGACACCGTGGGGTGGATCTCGCCACGGTTCAGCCATCCCGCGAGCCGGTGCACGGCCGCCCACACCTCGTCGGTGTCGTCGCCGACGACGGTGACCCGCAGCGCGGCGTCGCCGCACGGCGATATGTCGATCTTGGGCGCTGTCGGCATGACCGTGATGCCGCCCGGGTCACGCCGCCTGAGCGCGGGCATCCAGCACCTCGTTCAGCGGCGCCACGCCGACTCCGGCGGCCAGCAGCTCGCCACGGATCCGCCGCGCCAGCTCCAGCGCCGCGGGACCGTCGCCGTGCAGCTGGACGCAGTCCGTGCGGACCGGCAGATCCGTGCCGTACCGGCTGGTGATGACCCCCTCGGTCACCATCCGGACGGTCCGGCGGGTGACCTCGTCCGGGTCGTGGAGCACGGCGCCGGGCTCGGACCGGGACACCAGCGTGCCGTCGTCCTCGTACGCCCGGTCCGCGATGCCCACCATGGCCATCCGCAGCCCGCGCTCCTGTGCGACGGCCGCCATCTCGCCCTCCTGCATGAGGATCACGAGGGACGGGTCGAAGGCCTCCACCGCGTCCGCCACCGCCTCGGCGTAGTCGCGCCGGACGACCACGAGGTTGCCGAGGCGGCCGTGCGGTGCCAGATGGTTGATCCGGGTGCCGTGTGCGCGGGTGAACCCGGACAGCGCCCCGATCTGGTACAGCACATCGGTGCGCACCTCGTCCGGCGTCAGATCCATCGCCCGGCGCCCGAAGCCCACCAGATCGGGGAAGCTCGGATGCGCGCCGACGCCGACGCCGCGCTCCACGCAGGCCCGCACCGTCGCGTCCATCACCCGCGGGTCCCCGGCGTGGAATCCGCACGCCACGTTCGCCGACGTCAGCAGGTTCAGCAGCGCGGCGTCATTGCCCATGGTGTAGGCCCCGAAACTCTCTCCGAGGTCGGCCACCAGATCGACGACAGGCACAGTGAGGCTCCTTTTCCGCAGGGACCGTGTGCCGCTGGACACTAGATCCGGCGCGGCGCGGGCAGAAGGACACATCAGGAAGAGCCATGGGGGTAGTGCGGTTCCCGATGGCTCGGCACAGGGGGATCGGCACAGGGGGGAGATGAGCGCTCGATGACTCAGGGACGCTATGACCAGCGGGTCCGCGTCTTCGTCGAGGTCCGGGGCGGGCAGGACGACTGGCAGGAGGCCGAGGACCGGTTCACGCGGCACGGCTGGCCCGTCCGCACCCACCGCCCCGCCGGACAGGGCCCGCTGGGGGCCGGTGTCGAACCCGGGCCCGACGCACGTGTCTACGAGATCGAGGTGCGTCTCTTCGGCGTCGCCAGAGGAAGCGACCTGGGCGCCGCCGAGCGCGTGCGCAAGGTGGCGCGGGCCGCGCGGCTGGAGGCGTACGTACTGCGCGCCGAGCACATCCACCGGGACCGGGAGACGCGCTCACGGTGGCGCGTCATCGACGCGCGGCGCAGACGGGCCGCGCTGCGCTCGCCATGGCGCAGACACGTCGCGGGCTGGTCGCTGGCGCGCGGCTCCTACGACGCCGGCGGCATCGTCACCGGCACCGCACGGCAGGCGTTGCGGCTGGCCCGCGGCGGACCGGCGACGACCCCGTCCGCAGTGGCCATTCGGCCGTTGGACGGCATGTGGAAGGACCCGGTGCGGCGCTGGCCGGAGGAGGAGGGCGAGCGGCGGACGGTTCACGCGGTCCTGTGGGCCCTCGTACCGGCCGTGGCCGTGGTGTTCGCCGCCCATGCCGTCCGGGCCAGTTGGTGGTTCTGGGGCATCCTCGCGTTCGCCGGTTTCGCGGGGGCGGCGCGTACCGGCTGGCGGCTGTTCCCCGACGGCCGGAAGACGGGCGCCCTGCTGGTCCTGGCGGTGTCCGTGGTCTTCACCGCGGGCGGCCTTGGGCTCGCCGGATCCAGAGGCTGGGGGCCCACCGATGTCTTCTACACCGCCCTGATCGTGGGAGTGGTCACCGGGCTGTGGCTGCTGGTGCGGCAGTGGACGTGGGGCGAGTGGGTCGCCTGGGCCGTGCCTCTCGTCATCACGCTGCTGGTCTCGACGTTCGTGGCGGCGGGCTCCGTGCTCCACGCCCTGTACGCCGCTGAACTGGGCCTCAGCAGCGGCGATCTCGACGTCCCGCCCCTGTGGCAGTTCCTCGCCTCGCTGAAGCTCGTATCGATGCTGGCCTATGTGCTGGTGGTGCCCGCGTGGTGGGGTGTGGCCCGGCACCGCCACCACTTCTACGCGGCACCCGGCGACCGCACCAACGTCATCCTGCACACCCTCGTCTTCGTCACTTCGCTGGCCGTCGCGGGCGGGTTCGCCCTCGACTCGGCGGGCATGGCGGCGGAACGCATCAAAGGCGCGGCCGCGGACGGCACGAAGCCGCCGCAGTACTTCGGCGTCGAGCCGTCCTGGACGTGCGTACGGACGACAACCGCCCCCGGAAACGTCCCGGGCGAGGGCCCCGCGCTGGACCGGAAGCGGCCGTACCTGCTCATCGGCGTGGCGGGCGGCACGGTCGTCCTCTGGGACCAGGCCACCCAGGAGCCCGTGAAATTCCCCGCGAACAAGGCGTGGTTGGCACCGGCCGGAAGCGGGGGCGGCTCCTGCGGGTGACCCCGCCGGGGCCCCGGCCACCTGCCACCCGGGCAGGAGCCGGGCGAAGGCCGGGCGGGGTTCGGGCGTGGGCTTCCCCGCAGCCGTACGGCACCGGTTCGCTGGAGGCATACGGCGATACGGGGGTGGGGGCGTTGGACGTCACGGTCGCGGAGGCGGGGGCGCCGATCGTGGCGGTGGCCGGGATGCTCGGAACGTTGCTGTCGGCCCTGCTCACCCAGCGCGCGGCCGAGCGCAGCCGACAGCGTGAGCAGGAGCGGGCCGAGCGGGCAGCGGCGCGGGCGAGGGATGTCGAGGAGCGGCGTACCTGCTACGTCGCCCTCAACACCGCGTCCCGGCAGTATCTGGCCGCCCTCACGGACCATATGCACGCCCTGCTCCGCGCGGAGGATCCGCGCGCGGTACGGCAGCGCCTCACCGAGGCGCGGGATCTGCACCGGGACGTGTACGCGGAGGCCCAGATGCGGCTGCCCGACCCCGTACTCGCCCTGGCCGGGGACGCCACCCACGCGCTCGGCGGCCTCTACGGCAGGCTCCGGCGCCTGGACGACGGCGTCCCCCACCCGGACGACTCGCTCGACGCCGCACAGGGGGAGATCGACGCCCTGTGGGAACGGCTGCGGGAGCTGCGGCGCGGAATGCGGGCGGATCTGGGCGCGCCCCGGGCGAGTTCCGGGCGGTGATCGGGCGTCTGTTGGAAAAACTCGGTGATCGGACGTCATGGTGACCTACATCTCGTCATCAGGGCGATCGGGACGGATGATTGACGTCTCGGGACGTGAGGAGTGCCGGTGGGGGAAGCAGAGGAGACCGGTGGCGTTCAGGCGTTGCGGGCCTGGGCCGGTGAGGCCGTCGGGCGGGCGAAGGCGCTGCTGCCGGAGCCGGACACCGTAGCCAGACCCTCGCGCGCCCATGATGACTCGGTCGCCGAACTCGACGCGCTCATGGGCCTGTTGGACCACGATCCGCCGCTGCGCGCCTCGGTGGCCGGATGGCTCGGCGGTGCCCTCACCCTGCGCCACGCCGCCGGGGGCGGGTCGCCCGGGGACCGGGAGCGGGCGGGCGGTCTGCTGCGGGACGTACGGGACCCGGCGACCACGATCGGGGCCGCGGCCTCCACCGAGGAGCGGCGGTGGGCCGCGCTGTTCCTGCTGACGCACGCGATGCCGCTGCAGGAGATGCTGGGCGGGCTCTCGCCGGAGCCGGACGCGACCGCCATGTTCGACATGATCACGCGGGCGGGGCCGGACGGGATGGCCGCCCTCGCGGCCGAGGTGCGGGAGCTGGTGACCGAGGCGGCCGAACTCCCGCTGCCGCCGGAAAGCCTGCGGCAGCTGCGGCAACTGCGCGACTTCTACGCCCATCCCTCGGCCGACGGGATGGCCGACCTGTTCACGGGCCTGCTGCCCGACGACGGCTTTCCGGGCTCCGACCAGATGCGCCGGATGATGACGGACTGGCTGACGACGATGGCCGGTGGCGCGGCCCCGGGGAGCGGCGCGGGCAAGGCCCCAACCCCGTCCGGCAAGGCCGAAGCCGACGCCGACGCCTCGGCCACACCCCGTACCCCCGACGACATGCGCCGCCTCCTCGCCGCGCTGCAGGCCGTCAACACCACGTCCGTGGACTTCGTCAACAACGTCGGCGGCGGCGATCCCGCCGCCCTCAACCAGCAGCTCGGACGGCTGCGCGACGCGCTGGACGGGCTGCCGGACGGCGTACCGAACAAGGACGCCCTCGAAGGGCTGATGGCCCTGCTCCTCAACGTCAGCGAAGGCGCCGGGGGAACCCTCCAGGACCAGGCGCTCGGCCTCGGGCACACCAAGACGGTCACCGACTTCCTCAGGCGCCAGTCGCACAGCTCGATCCCCATGGCCGACGGCTTCGCGATCATGGCGGATGTGATGGGCCTGATGTCCGAGGTCCGCGCCGCCGGGCAGGCCGAGGACGTGCGGCGGCTCCGCGATCTCCTGCCCCAGGCCGAGGCGCTGGCCGACACCGTCCCCGAGGACCACGACTTCCGCGTGATCGCCCTCCTCGCCCGCGCCATGGCCCGCCTCATGCTCGGCCGGTTCACCATGGACAGGGAACTGCTCCTGCGCGGCCTCGCGGACTTCGACGACAGCCGGACGGCCGCGCGGAAGAGCAGGCTCCCGATCCGGGACGAGGAACTGGTGGCCATGGTCCCCGACCTCGCGCTCCTGCGTTCCTACCTCGCCGACGACACGACGGACCTCCCGGACCGGGACGTGCCGCCCCCGGACGCCCCCGCCGACCAGCTGCACTCCGCCGCGAACCGCCTCGGCCTGCGCTACACCATCACCCACGACTCGGTAGACCTCGAAGCCGCCATCACCACACTGGAACGGCTCCGCGAGCACATCCGCGAGGGCCGGGCCCCGCGCGTCGCCGCAGAGTCGCTGTGGTCGCTCGCCGAGTCCTACCGCGCCCGCTGGCACCGGGAGCGGGGCGACTCCGATGTGGACGCCGCCATCGACGCGGCGAACGAGGCCCTGTCCACCCTCGCCGCCGATGTCCTTCTGCAGCACGGCGCCGAACACCGGCTGACGACCGCCCGCAGCGGTGCCTCCCTCGGTGTACGGGCCGCCCTGTGGGCCGCCGCGCACAACAAGGTGGACGACGCGGTCGCCACCCTGGAGCTGGGCCGGGCGCTGGTGTTGCAGGCGGCGGCCACCTCACGGGCCGTACCGGATCTGCTGGAGGAGCGGGGCCATCCCGACCTCGCCGCCGCCTGGCGGGAGTCCGGCGCGCCCGACAGCACCGAACTGCCCGCCGAGCTGCCCAGCAACCTGCGACGGCAGGCCCTGGAGGCCCTGGGCTACCGGGAGCGGGGCGGCCTGCTCACCACCCCCACGCTGCGCGAACTGGCGGACGGCGTGAGCGAGGCCGGTGCGGATGCGCTGATCTATCTGGTCCCCGGCAGCGACGGCGACGCCCCGGGCATGGTGCTGGGCGTGGGCCCCGAGATCGGCATCGGGGTGGGCGCGCTGCCCATGCTCTCCGAAGCGGGCAGCGCCCCTCTGGAGCGGTATCTGGACGCGGCCGCCGCCCGCTCCACGGACCCGGACCACGCGGACGAAGAGGCGGAACGGGCCTGGGAGGAGGCCCTGTCCGAGCTGTGCGACTGGGCGTACGAGGTGTTCGTCCACGTCCTCGCCGGGCTGGAGGAACACCTCCCGGGCGACGCCGCCGACCGCCGTACGCCCAGGGTCGTCCTGGTCCCCTGCGGCCGCCTCGGGATCGTCCCCTGGCACGCGGCGCGCTTCCCGGCGGACGCCCCGTACGACTACCTCTGCCAGGCCCTGGTGATCAGCTACGCGGCGTCCGGCAGCCAGTTCCTGCGGTCGGTGCAGCGCGCGCCACGCGATCCGGTCTCGGCCCCGGCCCTGGTGGCCGACCCGAGCCTGTCGCTGACGTATGCCGAGCTGGAGGTCCTGGAGCTGCGCAACGCCTTCTATCCGGGGGCACGGCTGTACGGCGACTTCGCCGCCTTCCCGCCCGACTCGGTGCCGGAGGGCACCCCCGAGCAGCTGTTGGCCCTGCTCGCCCAGGACCACTCGATGGTCCATCTGGCCACCCACGGCATGGCGGGGGTACGGCCGACGGAGTCGGCGCTGCACCTCGCCCCAACCGATCCCGGCGAGGAGATCGACCGGCTCACCGTGACCCGGCTCCTCGACCGGCCGCAACCTGCCGAACAGGCCTCGCCGGACGGTCCGTTGATCGTGCTGAGCGCCTGCGAGACCGACCTCAGCACCCGCGACCACGACGAGGCGCTGACTCTCACCACGGCGTTCGTCTCGGGTGGCGCACGCGATGTCGTGGGGTCGCGGTGGACCGCCCGGGACAGCGCGTCGGTCCTGCTGATGGCCGTCTTCCACCACCATCTGCGGGCCGGGCTCAGCCCTGTCGACGCGCTGCGGGCCGCGCAGCTGTGGATGCTCGACCCGGACCGCGAGGACCCGGGCCACCTCAGCGACGATCTCCGCCGGGACATCGCCCGCCCCGACCTCGAACGGCCCGCCAACTGGGCCGCGTTCATCCATCAGGGCCACCCCGGCCAGGGAAAGGAGACCGGATGACCCGGAGTGAGGACGGCGGGACGAGGGTGCTCGGCCTCATCGCCGAACACGCCGACAGCATCCGCGCCGCACTGACCGAAGAGCAGTACCGGCTCCTGCTCACCCGCCTGAACACGCTCGCCCACATCCCACCGGACGACCTCCGGGCCATGCGCCGCGCCTTCCAGGGCGTACGCCACTGCCTGGTGCCGCTGCCGTACGCCCACCCGGTCCGCAAGGCGCTGGACTCCGTCCGGCTCGTCGGCGTGGCGCCCGTCAGCGGCCTGGCCGTCCTGCGGACGCGGGATCTGCTCGTCCAGCTCATGCCGCCATCACGCCCCGACACCACGGCCATCATCGCCGCCGCCGAGCGCAGACTGCGCCAGGCACCCGCCCTCTCGGCCGCCGACGTCCGCGACCGGTACGGCGGTTCGGCGCCACCACCCGAGCTGATCCGGTTCGCCGACGCCGACCTCGGCGACCGCTACCCGGAGTTCCAGTTCCGGCCCGGGGGCGGAGCACCGTACGAGGTCGTCCTGGAGGTCAACCGGGTACTGCTCGCCGACGCGGACCCGTGGGGGGCCGCCGACTGGTGGCTGAGCGGAAATACGTGGCTGGGCGGCGGGCCGCCCGCCGCCCTCCTCGGCATCCGGCCGGACCGCGAACTGGTGGGCGCGGCAGTGGCGTTGGTGGAGGGGGACTGATGCACGAGGACACCGTGCCGCCCTCCGCGTACCGCTTCCGGCCGCACTGGGAGGTGCTGCCCGCCGGTACTCAGCTGTGGCGGCTGCACTCGTCCCGGTACGCGGCCGTGGAGTTCAAGCCGTTCGCCCCGGACGACCGCGCGCCCGGCCGCTTCCACGGCACGCCGGATGACCCGTACGCCTGTCTGTACGCGGCGTCGGACCCGGAAACCGCCCTCGCCGAGACCCTGCTCCGCTCGGTCTCCTTCGACCTGGAGACCAGTACGCGGCTGGTCCCCTGGGCGCAGGTGCGGGGCAAGTCGCTGAACGCGGTGCGCACCCGGTGCGAGCTGCGACTCGTCTCGCTGTGCTCCGGAGCGGCCCTCGCCGCCGTCTGCCAGGACAACACCCTGCTGGAGGGCGAGGGAGCGGAGCACTACCGGCACACGCGGGACTGGGCGCGGGAAATCCGGGCCCAGGCGCCCGAAGCCACGGGGATGATCTGGGGCTCGCGGCGCAACCCGTCACAGCGGGCCCTGGTGCTCTTCGGCGACCGCCTCGCGGACGTGGCGGACGGACCGCTCGAAGCGCTGCCGTACCGCAGCATCCCGGATCTCGGCTCCCCGGACGGCATCAAGGAGGCCAATCAGCTGCTGGAACCCCTCTATTCGGCGATCAAGGAGCCCATGCGCCGTTGAGACACCCGCTCCTTGTCCCCATGTGACGCGTGGTGTCATCGTTTACGGCATGGCACCAGGATCCCTTGATCATGCGTCACTTCTGGTGGAACTACAGGCGGTCCGGCGGGCGGGGCTCCTGCGGCTGCGCGGCCGCGAGCTGCCCGCCCTGGAGGCGGCCGCGGCCTCTCTGACGACCGCGCGCACCCGCGAGGGCGCCGTGGAGGCGCTGCTCCGCCGCGCGGTGGCGCGGCTCGACGCGGGCACCCTGCGGACCGCCGCCGAGTACACGCTGGGCCTGGCCCAGGGCACCCGGGACTGGCCCGCCTCCTCCCGCCGGACCCGCGCGGCCGAGGTGTACCGGGTCAGCGAGGAGCGCTTCCGCAAGCACCACGAGGTGATGGTGCTCGGCCAGGTGGCCGCGCACATCGTGGAATGGGCGGAGGGCGGCGGCGACGAACCGGGCGAGGACGACTGGCCGGGCGACACCCACCGCACCGTGGACGTCCTGGCGGGCGAGCGGCGCGCGCGGCTCACCCTCCACATCCACTCCGTCGATCTGCTGCGGGACGTGGACGTGGTGGTCTCCCCCGCCAACACCTACTTCGCGCTGCCCGAGCCGTACAAGGCGTCGGTCTCCGCCTCGCTGCGCCGCGCCGCCTCCGTGCGCGGGGTGACCGGCGATCTGCTGGACGACCCGGTCCTCGACGAGCTGCGCAAGTGGACCGCGCGGCACGGCACTTCGGGGCGTTCGGTCATCCCGGGCACGGTGGCGGCGACCGGTTCGGGCGCCCTGGCCGAGTACGGCGTACGGCGGATCTACCACGCGGCGGTGGCCACGCCCCGGGCCGGTACCAACGACTACGACGTGCTGCCCGCCGACATCACCCGCGCCACCTCGCGCGTGTTCGCGACGCTGGCCGAGGAGCACGACCGGCACACCCCGCCGCTGCACTCCGTGTGCTTTCCGCTGCTGGGCTCCGGGCGCGGCGGGCTTCCGTACCGGGTGAGCGCGGCCGCCGTATGGAGCGCCGTCGAAGCGGAGCTGGCGCGCGGGGCGCGCTGGGACGTGCACTTCGTGGTGCGCACCCCGGAAGCGGCCCGCGTGGTGGAGCGGATTCCGGCCAGGCCCCGCCCGGCGCGCGACCAGTCGGCGCCCAGCCGGTCCGATTGACTGGAGGGGCGGGTCGCTCAGGTGGGTGGTGCCTCGGGGGAGCGCCTTCCCCCTGGGCGGCTCGCGCCCGAAAAACCGCCCAATATCGAACGCGGTGTCAATTTACTGTAAGGACCGAGCATGTGGGTGCCAATGTCCCCTACCGTGACCGGATGACCAGGGGGATGGTTGAGTGGGCGCACGGCTGCGCGGGTCGCACGGTGACCTGGCCCGACCCGGACGCGTTCGTACTCGTCGAGGGTGTTCTGCTGCGCATGGTTCCCGAGCCGCCCGGCCTGCCGCCGGGTACGGCCGTCACCGTACGCCACGATCCCGAGCGGCGGCGGCTGGTGGCCCACGCCGCTGACACCGGGGCGGCGCCTGACTCCGGGGCGGTGGCCGGATGAGCGTCCACAGCATGGAGTTCGGGGCCGGGTACGAGGAGCGGCAGCCCGTCGTCCTCCTCCTCGACACCTCCGCGTCCATGGGCCGCCCCGAGGAACACCCGCGGATCGACGAGCTGAACGACGCGCTGACCCGCTGGTTCGACGGGGTCCGCGCGCAGGAGCGGCTGCGTACCCGGGTGGAGGTCTGCCTCATCACCTTCGACTCGGCGGTGCGGGTCCACGACCCCGGCCTCGGCCGTCTGATCCCGGTCGGGGAAGCCGACGCGGACCGGCTCTTCGTCCCCGTGGACAGCATGCGCCCGCCCACGCTGCGCGCCGAGGGCCTGACCCGGCTGACGGACGCGGTGGAGACGGCCCTCGAACTGGCCCGCGCCCGCTACCGCACCCTGCAGCGACAGCGGGTACCGGCGCGCCGCCCCTTCCTGTGGGTCCTGACGGACGGCGCGCCGAGCGACGCCGAGGGCCGCCCCCTGGACGCGGCGGCCCTGGCGGGTACGGCGGGGCGGGTGCGCCAGGGCGAGGAGCGGCGGGAGTGGGTCTTCCAGGTGATCGGGGTGCGCGGCGCCGACCTGCCGATGCTCCGGGTCCTGGCGCCGAAGGCCACGTCCCCGCTGGAGAACCTGGACTTCGGCCGGATCCTCGACCTGCTCTTCCAGAGCACGGACGACAGCAGCCCCGATCAGGACGCGGATCTCATCCACCAGCAGGTCAACGACCGCGCCGCCCGGCTCGCGCGCATGGAGAGGCTGGAGAGTGACCTCCGGTGATCATCGCGGGCGCCTCCGTCCAGGGCACCGCTCATCTCGCCATCGGGCAGGGCTGCCAGGACGCGTTCAAGGCGGTCGACCTGGGCGACGCGGCGGTCCTGGCCGTGTCCGACGGCGCGGGCAGCCGTGACCGCAGCGCCCTGGGCGCTCATATAGCGGTCGACGCGGCCTGCCGCCTGCTGGCGGAGGACATACCGGGCGCGGAGGAGCCACCGGAGGCATGGACCCGGTGGATCGCGGGGCGCGGGAGACGGGTGGTCGAGGAGTATCTGCGGGCGGTGTCGGGGGTGCTGGGCACGGATCCCTGTGCGGGCACGGATCCGGGCTCCGGTCCGGATTCAGGTCCGGATTCAGGTCCGGGTCCAGATCCGGGCCCAGGGCACTCCGGCGCGCTGGCCGCCACCCTCACCGCGGCGGTCGTCGCCCCGCCCTGGGTGGCCTTCGTCTCGCTGGGCGACGGCTTCGGCACCCTGCTGACCCGCGACGACCGCTGCCACCTGGTCCTCCCTCCGCCCACCGCCCCGGCCCCCTTCCTCTCCTCCCCCGGCGCGGCCCTCCGGGTCCGTACGTTCGTCGTCTGGGAACCGGAACTCAGCGGCGTGGTCCTGGCCACCGACGGCTGCGCCGCGCTCACCCTCGACCACCCCTCGGTCCGCCAACTCCCCCTGGAGGCAGGACCGTTACCGGCCGAGCGCTTCTTCCTCGGCCTCGCCGCCACGCTCCGCGAGAACCACGGGGACGCCGAGCCGCTGCGGAGTCGGCTCTCCGGGCCGGAGGCCGCGCGGACCGGTGACGATCTGACCCTGCTGTGCGCACTGGTCGAAGGGGGGTGACCGTGGGACTGACGGTGGTGTCCGGCAGCGGACACACATGGCGGCTCACCGAGCAGATCGGCAGCGGCTCGGAGGGGTTCGTGTACGGCGTCGACGACGCCCGCCCCCTCGTCGCGAAACTCGTCCCGGACCCGCCCGACCCCGAGGCCTACCGGCGCCGCGTGGCCCGCCTGGTGCGCCAGCGCCGTGAACCCCGCACCGTCGGCCTGCTCTCCGGCACACCCGTCCGGCTGGCCTGGCCGCTGGTCCCGGTGCGTACGGCCGGTGGCACGGGCGCGGATCGTGTCGACGGCTACGTGATGACGGACATGCGCCACGCCTACCAGCCGTTCAGCCACCTCATCAGCCTCTCCACCCGCCGCACTCTCCTGCCCGGGGCGACCTGGGCGCTCGCCCTCCGCGCCGCTCTCGCCCTCGCCCGGCTGCTGGGCGAACTGCATGCCGAGGGCTATGTGGTGGGCGACCTCACGCCCGACAACCTCTGGGTCGATACGACCGGCCGGGTCGGCATGGCGGACGTCGACTCGTGGCAGTTCCGGGACGGCCGCGAGGTGTTCCCGGGCCGGATGCGCACCCCCGGCTACACGGCGCCCGAGCGGATCGGCGCTCCCGTCGGCACGCCGCCGGACACCGCGTCCGACGATTTCGCCCTGGCCGTCCTGGTCCATCAGCTCCTCATGGCCGGTCTGCACCCCTTCGCGGGCCACCCGGCGGACGGCGGCGACTATCTGTCGTACGACGACAACGTGGTCCACGGCCGCTGCCGGATCGTCGACCGTACGTCGGTGCTGCTGCCCCGCTCCGTACCGCCCGCCGATCTGCTGCCGAGACGGCTCGCGGAGCTGTTCCGGACGGCGTTCGCGGGCGCGGGCCGACGCCCGGCGGCGGCCGAGTGGTCCCGGGCGCTCGCGGCCGAGCTGGCTCCCGGGCGGCTGAAGGTGTGCGCGGTGAACGCCCGCCACGTCCACACCGTGGAGCGGCCGTGGTGCCCGTGGTGCGACCAGGCCGAGCGCGGCGCCGACAGCTACCCCGGCCCTCCTCAGGAGGAGACATGACGACCCACCTCTCCGTCGCCCGGACGCTGGACCACTGCACGGCTCTCGGCCCCGGCAGCCGCGCGGTCATCTGGGTCCAGGGCTGCCCGCTGCGCTGCCAGGGCTGTGTGGCCGCGGAAACGCTGCCCTTCGAGGGCGGGACGAGCCGCCCGGTCGCCGAACTCGCCGACTGGCTCTGCGGGCTGGACGGCATCGAGGGCGTCACGTTCTCCGGCGGTGAGCCGTTCAGCCAGGCCCGGGCGCTGGCCGAACTGCTCGACGCGGTGCGGGCCCGGCGCCCGGACTTCGGCGCGATGGCGTACTCCGGCTTCCGCCACGAGGCACTGCGGCGCGGCGCCCCGGACCGGCTCGCCCTGCTGGAGCGGCTGGACCTGCTGGTCGACGGGCCGTACCGCGCCGCACGCCACGGCAGTCTGCGCTGGCGCGGCTCGGACAACCAGCGGCTGATCCCGCTCACCGACCGCTACGCGCGGGCGCTGGACGAGCCGGACACGACCGCCGGGATCGAACTGTCGGTGGACGCCGACGGATCCGTCTCCTGGGCCGGGGTGCCGCCAACCCCCGGATTCCGGGAGGGACTTGAAGAACAGCTCGCGGCGCGGGGGTTCGTGCTGCACACCGAGGCACGGAGGGAACGATGAGCGGATCACCGAAGTACAGCAGCGTCCGCGTCGGGGCGCTGTACGCCC